>JAIVGS010000021.1 GCA_020201435.1 Myxococcales bacterium | reverse complement strand
GCGCCATCTATGCCTGGCCCTACGAGCTGTTCGAGGTGCCGGATCTGCGCGCCCGCAGCTTCCTCGCGCTGCTCCTCGCCTGCGCGGGCGACGTATCGCTCGTCGGCGGAATCTTTCCCGCGCCGTTGGTGTATCTGCTGCGCGATCTCGAAGCGCGGGCGGAGGAACTGTCGCGCTGCTTCCGCGACGGCGCGCTGCCTGCGTGGCTGACGCTGCCCGAAGATCGGAAGCGGCATTTCCGGATCGGGAAGCGCCTCGATCTCGCGGCGAGGCTCGAACGCGCGGCGCGCGCGCCGATCGAGGAGAAAGTGCTCCACGCGCTGCCGGGGCTGCGGCTCGTCTACTGCTGGATCTCGGCGACGGCGTCGATCTATCTGCCGGAGCTGACCCGGCGTCTGGGACCGCGGGTCGCGGTGCGCGACGCGATCTATTCCGCCTGCGAAGGATGGTGCTCGATCCCGATCGGCGATCCCGAGCCCGGCGGCGCGCTCGCCGTCACCTCGCACTTCTTCGAGTTCATCGAGGAGAAGCATCTCGCGTCGCAGAAGCCGGCCACGCGGTTCGGTTGGGAGCTCGAGGACGGGAAGCGTTACTCGATCGTGATGACGACCGGCGCGGGGCTCTGTCGGTATCGAATCGGGGACATCGTCGAGGTGTGCGGCTGGCACGCGCGGACGCCGCGGATTCGCTTCGTACGCAAGGAAGCCGCGGCATCGAACCTCGCCGGCGAGAAGCTGGACGAAAGCCACGTCAACCGCGCGGTCGGCGCGGCGTTGCGGACCACCGGGCTCGACGCGACCTTCTTCACGTTGACACCGCGGCTCGGCGGCGCGCGGCCCGGCTACGAATTGCTGGTCGAGCCGGCGCACGGCGAAGTCCCCGCGCAGCTCGCCGCGCTCGTCGACGCCGGCCTCGGCGAGGCGTCGTTCGACTATGGAAGGTTGCGCGGCGGCGGCCAGCTCGCGCCCGTCGTCGTCCGCGCGCTCGCGCCGGGGACGTACGACAAGGTCCGTCAAGGCAAAGTGCAGGACGGCAGCGCGGAGGCACAGCTCAAGACCGCGCACCTGACTTCGGATCCGAACGCGCTGCCGCCGCTGCTGCGCTAGGCGTGCTGGATCTGTTCGCCGCCGGAGCGCGGGCGCCGTCGACGGATCGAATCACCGGGATCCTCGCGACGCGCCGCTCGACATCCTCCTCTCGAAGCACTAGGCCCCGAACTCGACCGTCTTCTCGGTGATCTGCTTGAGGCCACCGCCCGAGCCGATCGACTGGTGGTTGATCTGGATGTCGGGATGCAGCTTGTTGTACTCGGGAAACCACTTCGAATAGATCGGCAACGGAAAGATCGCGCCCGCGCCATTGATCAATGTCGCCGCGATCAGCATGAGTGTCGTCATGGACCCGCAAGTGTGGCGGGACCGTGTGACGCGCGCGTGACGACGAGGTGCCGAATGCTGGAAGTGCAGCGGTTGACCAAGCGATTCGGCGGTCTGGTCGCGAACGACGCGATCGATCTCACCGTCGGCGAGCGCGAGATCGTCGGGCTGATCGGGCCCAACGGCGCGGGCAAGACGACGTTCTTCAATTGCATCACCGGCCAGCTCAAGCTCGACCAGGGGCGCGTCGGCTTCGAAGGCCGCGATCTGACCAACCGCGCGCCGGAGGTGATCGCCCGTGCGGGGATCGCGCGCACGTTCCAGCTGGTGCGCGTGTTTCGCGAGATGTCGGTGGTCGACAATGTGGTGGTCGGCGCTTTCTTGCGCGAGCGCACCCGGCAGGGAGCGCGAGCGCGCGCGATGCAGGCGTTGAAGGCGACGGGCCTTTCCGCAAGCGCTTCCACCGACGCCGGCGCGTTGCCGGTCGCGCTGCAGAAACGGATCGAGCTCGCGCGCGCCGTCGCGATGGAACCGCGCCTCATCGTGCTCGACGAGACGCTCTCCGGTTTGACCGAGGCCGAAACCCGCGAGGCGGTCGACGTCTTGCGGGGATTGCGCGTCGCGCTGCTCGTCGTCGAGCACGTGATGGAAGTGATCATGCCGCTCAGCGACCGCGTCGTCGTCCTCGACGCCGGCAAGCGGATCGCGGAAGGCCCGCCCGCGGCGATCGCCCGGGACCCGCGCGTGATCGAGGCGTACCTTGGCGTCTGAAGCGCTGCGCATCCGCGACCTGGTGAGCGGTTACCGCGGCCTTCCCGCGCTGCACGGAATCTCGCTCGAGGTTTCCGCCGGCGAAATGGTCGCGCTGGTCGGCGCGAACGGCGCGGGGAAGTCGACGCTCCTGCGATCGATCGCGGGATTGTCGCGGCCGGTCGCGGGGTCGATCGAGCTCGAAGGACGACGCATCGATGCGATGGCGGCGCACAGGATCGCGCGGCTCGGGATCGCCTATGTTCCCGAGGGGCGCAGGCTCTTTGCGCGGCTGTCGGTGATCGACAACCTGCTCCTCGGCGCCTGGGTGCGCGGCGAAACGGATCCGGCGGAGGTCTTCTCGCTCTTTCCGGTTCTCCGTGATCGAGCGCGGCAGATCGCCGGAACCCTCTCCGGCGGCGAACAGCAGATGCTGGCGATCGGGCGCGCGCTGATGAGCAAGCCCCGGCTTCTCCTGCTCGACGAGCCGTCGCTGGGAATCGCACCGCGGCTGGTCGCGCGCATCTACCAGACGCTGAAGGAGATCAACCAGCGCGGGCTGACGGTGCTGCTGGTCGAGCAGAACGTGCGCGCGGCGCTGCAGATCGCTTCGCGCGCGTACGTCCTTCAGACAGGGCGCATCGTATCGCACGGACTGTCTGCTGAACTGCTCGGGACCGACCTGGTGCGCAAAGCGTTCCTCGGCATTTGATATACCTGCGGCATGATCCTCCTCGCGGTGGCCTCGGAGATCGTGATCGGCGCGGTCTACCCGCTCTCGGGAAACCTGGCGAAGGTCGGCACCGACATCAAGGACGCCGTCGAGCTGGCGGCCGAGATCGTCAACGACGACGTCGACCTGCCCGTCCCGCTCGGCAAAGGCAAGGGGCTGCCGGGGGTGGGCGGCGCGCGCGTGCGCGTGGTGTTCGCCGATCACCAGTCTTCGCCGGAGAAGGGGCTGTCGGAGGCGGAGCGGCTGATCACGCAGGAGCACGTGGTCGCGCTGATCGGCTCGTACAATTCGAACGTCACCGCGACCGCGAGCCAGGCAGCGGAGAGGCTGAAGATTCCTTTCCTCAACGAGACCTCCACCTCGCCGCTTCTCACCGCGCGCGGGTTCAAATGGTTCTTCCGCACCACGCCGACCGATGACGAGTTCAGCGATAACTTTTTCAAATTCCTGAAAACGCGGAAAGGCGTGAAGCGCGTTGCGTTGATGTACGAGAACACGCTCTTCGGCAGCGACGTGAGCCGGTTCGAGAAGAGGTACGCGGAGAAGTACGGCTACGAGGTCGTCGCCGACGTCGCTTACGACGCGAAATCGACCAACCTGACCAGCGAGATCCAGCGGCTCAAGTCGGCGTCGCCGGAAGTGCTGCTGCAGACCTCGTACACCAGCGACGCGATCCTCTCGACGAAGACGATGAAGGATCTCGATTTCCGGCCGCAGGCGATCCTGGCGATGGATGCCGGCCACGTGGCTTCCGAGTTCGTCCCTGCGCTTGGCAAGGACGCCGAGGGGATCATCTCGCGCGAAGTGTGGGCCCTCGGCCTCGGCGCGAAGAAACCGATCGTCGCGCGCGTGAACGATCTCTTCCGCAAGCGCACCCAGGCGTCGCGTGGCGCGCCGGTCGACATGGACGGCACCAGCGCTCGCGCGTTCGTCGGATTCCTCGTCTTGTGCGAGGCGATCAACCGCGCCGGTTCGACCGAGCCGGAAAAGATCCGCGCCGCGCTGGAGGCGACGAACATTTCCGCGGAGGCGCTGATCATGCCCTGGCAGGGCGTCAAGTTCGATCCGAAGACGCACCAGAACGCGCTCGGCAGCGGGATTCTCGTCCAGATCCAGGACGGCAAGTACGTGGTGGTCTATCCCTTCGAGCTGGCACAGGCCGAAGTCCGCTGGCCGCTCGCGGCCTGGAAGTGAATTTCGCGCAGGCGCTGGCTTCGGGCCTGTTGACCGGATTCGTCTACGCGCTGATCGCAGCGGGGCTGACGCTGATCTTCGGCGTGATGGAGATCGTCAACTTCGCGCACGGCGAGTTCCTCATGCTGTCGATGTACCTGTCGTACTTTTTTCATGCTTCGCTGCATCTCGATCCGCTGGTGGCGCTGCCGCTGAACGCTTTGGCGCTCTTCGCTCTCGGCGTGATCGTCTATTTCGCGCTCATCCGGCGCGTCCTGAAAGCGCCGATGCTGGCGCAGGTCTTCGCCACCTTCGGGCTCGGCGTCTTCCTGCAGAACCTCGCGCAGTTCTTCTGGCGGCCCGATTTCCGGACGCTCGGAGACACTTGGGTGAGCGGGAAGCGGATCGCGCCCTTTGGCGTGTTCGTCGGCGGGCCGCAGCTCGCGGCGGCGATCGGCGCGGTCGTCACCACCTGGTTGCTCTGGTGGCTTCTCGCGCGCACGTCGATCGGACGCGCGCTGCTCGCGACCGCCGAAGACAAACAGGCGGCCGCGCTGATGGGCATCGATCCCGATCGGATGTTCGCGCTCGCCTGGGGCATCGGCGCGGCGTGCGTCGGCGTCGCCGGCGCGCTGCTCTCGACGTTTCACTACGTGTTTCCGCAGGTCGGATCGCAGTTCGCGCTGATCGCGTTCGTCGCCGTCGCGCTCGGTGGATTCGGCTCGGTGCTCGGCGCGTTCGCGGGCGGCATCGCGATCGGCGTTGTCGAATCGCTCGCCGGCGTCTTCATCCAGCCGGCGTTGAAGAATCTGTTCGTCTTCGCGATCTACGTTCTCGTGGTGCTGGTGCGGCCGCGCGGGCTGCTGGGGAAGCAATGAGGCCTCGGACCTCAGGCCTCAGCCTTCAGGCTGCCGTCGCGTTGCTAGCCGCCGCGGTGCTCGGCTGGCCCTTGATCTTTCGAGGACCTTATCCGCAGCACATCATGATTCTGATCCTGCTCAACGCCTTGCTCGGGACGGCCTGGAACATCCTCGGCGGATTCGCCGGGCAGATTTCGCTCGGACAGGCGATCTTCTTCGGCGCCGGCGCATACACTTCGACGCTGCTCGCGCAGCACGCCGAGATCTCGCCGTGGATCGGTCTCGTCGCCGGCGCGCTGGTCGCGATCGTGATTGCGATCGCGATCGGCGGCCCGTGCTTCCGCCTCTCCGGCCATTATTTCGCGATCGCGACCATCGCGCTCGGCGAGATCGCCGCGATCGCGGTCACCAACTGGGATTACGCGGGAGGCGCGGTCGGCCTCTTTCTACCCGTCGAAGGAACCGGCCTGGCGCAGATGAAGTTCGACGACAAGCGCGGCTACCATTACGTCATCTGCGCGCTCCTCGTCCTGGCGCTTGCCGTCACCGTCTGGTTGCGCGGCGCGCGCGCCGGCTATTACTGGCGCGCGATCCGCGAGGACCAGGCCGCCGCCCGCAGCGCCGGCGTCCCCGCGACGCGATACAAGCTGCTCGCGATCTCGATCTCGGCTGCGCTCACCGCCATGGCGGGCACGTTTTATGCGCAGTACGTGCTGTTCATCGATCCGCCCTCGGTGCTGCCGCTCTCGCTCTCCATCCAGATCTGCCTGGTCGCGGTCCTGGGCGGCGCGGGCACGCTCCTCGGCCCGCTGCTCGGCGCCGCGGTCCTGGTGCCGCTCTCGGCAGCGACCAGCGTGCTCCTGGGCGGCAGCGGCCGCAGCCTCGACCTCGTCGTCTACGGCGCGTTGATCATGGTCATCGCAGTGTTCGAACCGAGCGGCCTGGTCGGGCTGTGGCGGCGGATTTCTGCTACGGTCTCGCGCAATTGAAGCCAGGGAGGCACCATGAGATTCGCTGCCGTCGCGCTGATCGCCCTGCTGTCCTTCGCCGCTCGCGCCAAGGAGACCGTCCGGATCGCGTTCATCGGACCGCTCACCGGAGGCAACTCGGCCATCGGCCTGGGCGGGCGCAACTCCGCCGACCTCGCCGTGCGCCTGCGCAACGCGGATGCGAAAGCGAAGTACACCTACGACCTGGTCGTCCTCGACGACGAGTGCAAGCCCGACGCGGGCGTGCAGATGGCGACCAAGGCGGGGTCCGATCGCACGATCGTGGGCGGCGTGACCAACTATTGCTCGGTGGTCGCGATGGCCGCCGTCGACACGTACCACCGCTTCGGCTTGCCGGTGATCGTCTGGGGCGCGGTTCTGCCCGACATCACCTACAAGAACGATTTCAAGGAAGTGCACCGCGTCAACGGCACGATGATCAACCAGAACCAGACCAACGCGAAGTTCATGTCCGAGCACGGCTACAAGAACGTCGCGATCATCCACGACACGACCGACTACGGCAAAGGCCACGACAAGTACTTCACGCAGTTCTTCACGCAGTCGGGCGGAAAGATCGCCGGCGACTTCGGCGTCACTGCCGACCAGCAGGACTTCACCGCCGAGCTGACGCAGCTCAAGGGACTCAAGCCCGACGCGCTCTACTTCGGCGGTCTCACTCCGATCGGCGTGCGCATCCGGGCGCAGATGGACAAGCTCGGCCTTGGCGTGCAGTTCGACGGCACCTCCGGCATCGTCAACGACGACTTCATCAAGGCGCTCGGGCCGAACGCCGAGGGAGCGCTGGCGTTCCGCGAGGGCGCTCCGGCGGAGAAGCTCGCGCACGGCAAGGAGTTCCTCGAGCAGTACAACAAGCAGGGTTACACCCAGCCGCCCGAGGCCTACGGGCCGTTCGCCTACGCGGCGGCGGTCCTGTTGATGGACGCGATCGAGAAGGCCGGTCCCGATCGCAAGAAGATCATCGCGCAGCTCTCGCCCGCGCACGTGAAGGACGTCGAGTCGATCGTCGGCAAGATCACCTTCGACGATCACGGCCAGAACACGGTCCCGGTGATCACCAAGTACGTGGTGCAGGACGGCAAGTGGGTGATGTGGGAGGACAGCGAGTACGCGAGCGGGAAGCGCAAGCTGGCGAAGTGATCCGTGGCGCTGCTCGGCCAGTACGCGATGAACGGCGCGATGCTGGGCATGATGTACGCCCTGGTCGCGGTCGGGTTCACGCTCTTCTTCGGCGTGCTCGACGTGATCCAGTTCTCGCACGGAGACGTGGTCGCCGCCGGCGCGTTCGCCGGGCTGCTGGCCTACGCCGCACTGAGCTTTTTCGGCGTGCACGCGCCCGGAGTGCTGCTGCTCGCGGTGATCCTCGCCGCCGCGCTCGCCACCATCGTCGTCGGCGTGCTGGTCGCGCGCTTTCTCGTGCTGCCGATCAAGGGCGCGCCGCAGCTCAACGTGCTGCTCGTCACGCTGATGATGGGGACCGTGGTGCGCGAGTGCATCCGGCTGTTCTTTCCCAACGGCTCGCAGCCGCAGCGGTTTCCGGCGCTGTTGCCGTCGTCGGGCTGGAACCTCGGCGCGTTCTACCTTCGATTCGACAACGTGATCCTGCTCACCTGCGGCGGGCTCCTGATTGCGGCGACGCACCTGCTCATCACCCGCACGCGCCTCGGCCTCGCCATCCGCGCGGTTGCGCAGGACGAGGAGACTGCCCGCACGATGGGCATCGACTTCAAACGGGTGGTGCTGGTCACGTTCGCGCTCGGGTCGGTGCTGGCCGCGTTCGCCGGCGTGATGGACGGCCTATACTACAACGAGGTCTTCTTCGGGATGGGGCTGCTCCTCGGCGTGATCGGGTTCGCCGCGGCGATCCTCGGCGGCCTCGGCAACCTCTACGGCGCGATCGTCGGCGGCTTCCTCTTCGCGGCGCTGCAGACCGTCGGGGCGGTCGCGCTGCCGTTCGCCAGCGCCTACAAGGACGTCTTCGCGTTCGGCGTGGTGATCGTGCTGATGGCGGTGCGGCCAACCGGCCTGATCGGCGAGCGCGTGAGCGAGCGGGTATGAAAGCGGCAGCCGTCGCCGCGGTTGCCACCGCCTTCGCGTGGCTGCTGCTGCGCGCCGAATCGCAAACCTCGATTTCGCTGCTGCTCCTGCTCGCGGTCGCGGCGGGCGTGGCGGCGGCTCGATTGCGCTTTCGCCTGTCGGGTCCGAGCGTGCTCGCCTTCGCCGCGGTCGCCGTGCTCGCCCTGCTCTTGCGAGAGGACGATTTCTCGCTGCTCCTCCTGACGCGGATCCTGATCGTGGTGGTCGCCTGCCTCGGCTTGAACGTGCAGTTCGGCTATGCCGGCGTGGTCAACTTCGCCGGCGCGAGCTTCTTCGGGGTCGGCGGGTACACGGCGGCGATCCTCGCGCCGCGTTTGCCACACCTGCTCGTGCTGCTCCTCGGCGGCGCTGCCGCGGCGTTGGTCGGATCGATCCTGATCCTTCCCGTCCTGCGCACGCGCGGGCACTACGCCGCGCTGGTGACGATCGCCTTCGCCCTCCTCTTCCGCACCTTCCTCGAGGTCAACGACACGCTCGGCGGACCCCAAGGCCTCAAGCTGCCGGAGCTGGTGATCGGGCCGTTCCATTTCAACGACCCGGTGTTCGACGCCTCGTTCTACCTGCGGTACGTGGCGCTCGGGCTGGTCCTGGCCGCGCTCGCGCTCGGCGTCGTGCAGCGTCTCGAGCGGTCGTGGATCGGAGTAGCGCTCGACGCGGTCCGGCTCGACGAGATCGCCGCCGCGTCGTTCGGCCTCTCGATCGCGCGCTGGAAGATCGCCGCGTTCACCATCGGCAACTTCATCACCGGCGTGGCCGGCGCGCTCTCGGCGTTCATGATCGGGTTCATCGCGCCCAACAACTACGCGTTCTCCGAGTCGCTGATTTTGGTTTCGATCCTGCTGCTCGGCGGAATCGGCAACCCGTGGGGCCTCGCGCTGGCGAGCGCGATCGTGATCGTGCTGCCCGAGAAGCTGCAGACGATCCAAGAGTACCGGTTCCTGATCTTCGCGGCGGTGGTGATCCTGATCCTGCTCTTCCGCCCCGCGGGCCTGTTGCCGCGGCCGCTGCGCCGGCTCAAGACATGACCGCCCTGCTCAGCTGCCGCGCGTTGACGCGCAGATTCGGCGGCCTCGTCGCGCTGGACCGCCTCGATCTCGAGGTCGAGCGCGGGACCGTGCTCGGCCTGATCGGGCCGAATGGCTCGGGAAAGACGACGTTCTTCAACGTGCTCACCGGCATCTTTCCCGCCAGCGGCGGCGAGATCGGATTCGACGGCGCCGCGATCACCGACCTCGCGCCGCAGCAGGTCTACCGGATCGGAATCGCGCGGACCTTCCAGCGTTCGAGGCTCTGCCTGCCGCTTTCGATCTTCGACAACCTGATGGTCGGCAACCACCGCCACCTGCGGCACGATCTCTGGTTCAACCTGGTGCGACGCAAGGCGCTGCGGCGGCAGATCGGCGAGCAGTTCGCCGCGGCGCGCGAGCTGCTGCGGATCTTCGACCCGCCGCTCGCCGAGCGGATGCTCGAGCCGGCGGGGCGGATCCCGATGATCGATCGCCGCCGCGTCGAGGTCTGCCGCGCATTGATCAGCCGGCCCAAGCTCCTCCTGCTCGACGAGCCGTCCGCCGGCATGACGCACGACGAGACGCTCCGGCTGATGGACGACATCCTCAAGGTGCAGCAACAGATCGGATCGCTGACGATCATCCTGATCGAGCACGAAATGTCGGTGATCGAGCGGATCACCAGCCGATGCGTGGTGCTGAACTACGGGAAGAAGATCGCCGAGGGCGCGTACGCCCAGGTGGCGCAGGATGCGCAGGTGAAGCAGGCCTATCTGGGGCTCGAATGAGGGAGCTGCGCGTCGAACATCTCTTCACCGCGTACGACCGCGCCGACGTGCTCGAGGACGTCTCGATCACCGTCGAGAAGAACAGCATCACCTGCCTGCTCGGATCGAACGGCTCGGGAAAGACGACGCTGATCCGATCGATCCTCGGGCTGACGCCTCCGCGGCGTGGAAGCATTCTCTTCGGCGATCGCGAGCTGACGAAGCTGCCGACGCACCGGATCGTCGCCGAGGGGATCGCCTGCATTCCGGAAGGAAGAAAGATCTTTCCGCGTTTGACCGTCGCGGAGAACCTTCGGCTCGGCGCGTATCTCGAGGAAGACGGGCGGGTGATCGGCGAGCGGCTCGAGCGCGTCTTCGCGGTGTTTCCGGTGCTCGCACAAAGGCGCGAGCAGCTCGCGGGAACGATGTCCGGCGGCGAGCAGGCGATGGTCTCGATCGGCCGCGGGATGATGGGCGCGCCGAAGCTGTTGCTGATCGACGAGCCCTCGCTCGGTCTTTCACCGCTGTTCGTGCAGGAGAATTTCGCCGTGATCCGGCAGATCAACGAGCAGGGCGTCACCGTGTTCCTGGTCGAACAGAACGTGCATCAGACGCTGGCCATCGCGCACCGCGGGTACGTGCTCTCGAAAGGGAGCGTCGTCGCGCAGGGAACCGCTCAGGAGCTGCTCGCAAACGACGAGGTGCGGGCGGCGTATTTCGGATCGGGAGGCGAGAGATGAACGCGGTCGAACTGACGCGCGAGCTGGTGAGGATCGACACCATCAATCCGATGAGTCCCGAGCGGCCCTGCGCGGAGCGAGTCGGGAAGCTGCTCGCAGAGGCGGGATTCGCCGTGACCAAGCACGAGTTCGCGCCGGGCCGCACGAGCGTGGTTGCGCGGCGCGACGGTCCCGACGCGCTCTGTTTCGCGGGGCACACCGACACCGTGCCGCTCGGAGCCGCGAAATGGAAGCACGATCCGTTCGGCGGTGAACTATCGGGCGGCCTCCTGTACGGGCGCGGATCGTCGGACATGAAGAGCGGCGTGGCGGCGATGGTCGCCGCCGCCTTGGACCTCGCGAAGAGGCCGCTGCGCAAGGGCCTCGTCCTCGTCCTCGTCGCCGGCGAGGAGACCGGCTGCGAGGGGGCGGCGCATCTGGCGCGGACGAAAGCGCTCGGCAGCGCGGGGGCGATGATCGTCGGCGAGCCGACCGGAAACGTTCCCGTCGTCGGACACAAGGGCGCGCTCTGGCTCAAGGCGCGCACCCGCGGCGTCACCGCGCACGGATCGATGCCGGAGAAAGGCGTCAACGCGGTCGTCAAGGCGGCGCGCGCGGTGCTCGCGCTCCAGGAGTTTTCCTTCGACGTCGCGCGCGATCCGTTGCTCGGCAGTCCGACGCTCAACGTCGGCACGTTCCAGGGCGGCCTGAACGTAAACTCGGTTCCCGACGAAGCCGTGATCGGTATCGACATCCGCACGATTCCCGCGCAAAGGCACGCTGAGCTGCGCAAGCGCCTGCAGGACGCGTTGGGCGCGGATGTCGAGCTGGAATCGATCGTCGATCTCGAAGGCATCCGCACGCCCGAGGACCACGCGTTCGTGCAGTCCGCGATCGACGCCGTGGCGCAGGTCACCGGCGATCGGCCGAAGGCCGGCACCGCGACGTATTTCACCGATGCAAGCGTTCTCACACCTGCTTTCGGCGGAATACCGACGGTGATCCTCGGCCCCGGCGAGATGGCTCTGTGCCACCAGACCGACGAGCACTGCCGCGTCGAGCGCGTCGAGCAGGCCGTCGAGATCTATTCGCGCGTTGCGCGCGCATGGTGCGCACCGTGAACGCCGCCGAGTGCCTCGATCGCATCGCCGCGCGGGATCCGATCGTGCAGGCCTGGGAAGTCGTCGACTGGAGCGCGCGCGGCCGCGAAGGGTTGCCGGTCGGGATCAAGGACCTCATCGACACCGCCGATTTTCCGACGACATATGGATCGGCGCACTACCGCGGCCATCGGCCGGCGCGCGATGCGGCGTGCGTGGCGGCGCTGCGGAAGGCCGGCGCCGTGATCCTCGGCAAGACGGTGACCACCGAGTTCGCCGTCTTCAATCCGGGAAAGACGCGCAATCCGCGCGATCCCGCTCGAACGCCCGGCGGATCGTCGAGCGGCTCCGCTGCCGCCGTCGCCGACGGAATGGTTCCCGCCGCGCTCGGAACGCAGACGGCCGCGTCGATCATCCGCCCTGCTGCGTACTGCGGGTGCATCGGCTGGAAGCCGACGTTCGGGACCTTTGCGATGGAGGGCATCCATCCCATTTCTCCGTCCCTCGATACGCTCGGCTTTTTCGTCCAGTCGCTCGATCTGGTGGCGCCGCTCTATCGGATGCTTGCCGGCGTGGAGCTTCCGGAGGCCAGGGCGACGCGGTTCGCGTTCTGCAAGACCGAGGCCTGGGGAGGGGCTGAATCTTCTACACAACGCGCGTTCCAGAATTATTACGGACGTTATGTCGAGGTGCAACTCGCGCCCGGACTGGTCGACGCGCAGATCGCGATCATGGGCGCCGAGGGAGCGGTCGCGCTGCGCAACGCGCCCGAGCCGAGCGCGAAATTGCGCGCATTTCTCGATGCCGGCCGCGCGGTGATGCCCGATCAGCTGCGGCAGGCGCGCGAACGCGCCGAACAGGGACGCCGCGAAATCGAACGCGTGTTCGAAAAGTTCGACGCCGTGATCACGCCCGCGACCACCGGCGAGGCCCCCGTCGGCCTCGATTCGACGGGCGATCCGCTCTTCTCCCGAATCTGGACGCTGCTCGGCAACCCATGCGTCTCGCTGCCGCTGCTGAAAGGAGCCGCCGGCCTCCCCCTCGGCGTGCAGGTGATCGGTCCACGCGGCCGCGACGAGGTCCTCCTCGCCGCTGCCCGTTCACTCATGTCGTAGCGCCTCGATCGGATCGAGCCGCGCAGCGACGCGCGCGGGGTAAAAGCCGAAGAAGAGCCCCACGGCGATCGAGCAGAGCGGCGCAATTACCAGCGCGTCGGGCGGCACCGAGACCGACCACCCGAGAATGCGCGCGATCGCGAAGCAGCCCGCGCCGCCGAGGAGCACGCCGAAGACCCCGCCAAAGAGCGTGAGCATCACCGCCTCGCCGAGAAACTGCAGCTGCACCGCTTTTTCGGTCGCGCCGACCGCGAGTCGCACGCCGATCTCGCGCGTCCGCTCGGTGACCGACACGAGCATCACGTTCATCACCCCGATGCCGCCGACGACCAGGGCGATCGCCGCGATGCTGATCAGCAGCGTCTCGAGCGTGTGGCTGGTCTCGATCTGCGCCTCGATGATCTCGTCCGGGCGCCGCACATTGAAGTCGTCTTCGGCTCCGGGCCGGATGTGGTGGCGCTGGCGGAGCAGCGAGATCACGTCGGCGATCGCCGGGTTCAAGGCCTCCGGCGCCGCCGCCGAGCAGAGGATGTCGTCGAGCCAGTACTGGTTCTTGCCGCGCAATTTCCGCTGCGCGGTGGTCCACGGCAGGATCACCGTGTCGTCCTGATCCTGTCCCATCGCGCTCTGGCCCTTGATCGCGAGCACGCCGGTGACGGTGAAGAGCTGCTCGTTGATCCGCACGACCTTGCCGATCGGATCCTCGTCGCCGAAGAGCTTCTGCCGCACGGTTTGGCCGAGCAGCACGATGCTGCGGACGTGGGCGACGTCGTCCTCGAGAAACGGCGCACCGCGGCCGACCGGCCAGTGGCGGATGTCGAAGTACTCCTGGTTGATGCCGCGCCAGTGCGTGTTCCAGTTGCGGTTGCCGTAGACGACCTGCGCGCGGCCGTCGACGTTCGGCGTCACCCGCTTGATCAGCGGCACGTCGCGCGCGATCGCCTGGGCGTCCTCGACGGTCAGCGAGGTCGTGCCGTGCGAGCCGGTGCGCACGCCGCTCGGCGCGCGCGAGCCGGCTTCGATCCAGACGAAGTTGTCGCCGAGGCTCTGCAGCGCGTCCTCGGCGCGCTTCGATCCGGCGCGTCCGATCGCGACCACGCAGACGACGGCGCCGATGCCGATCATGATCGCGATCGCCGCCAGCACGCTGCGCAGCTTGTTGCGCACCAGCGACCGAATCGCGTGCACGCAGAAGAGCGAGAACGTTATGCTGAACATGTGAAACGCCTGATCGAGCTCAGCCATGTCGTCGAGCACGGGATGATCACATATCCGGGCCTCCCGGGACCCGAGATTTCCGATCATCTGTCGCGCGAGGCCTCGCGCGCGCGATACGCGCCGGGCACCGAGTTTCACATCGGCCGCATCTCGATGATCGCGAACACCGGAACGTATCTCGACACACCCTCGCACCGCTTCGTGGATGGCCCGGATCTGTCAGGGATCCCTCTGACCTCGCTCGTCGATCTCGACGGGATCGCGATCGACGCCGAAGGCCGCGCGATCGGGCGCAGCGATCACGACGTCCGTGGCCGCGCGGTCCTCTTCCGCAGCGGCTGGGACCGCTACTGGCGCACCGACAAGTACGGAACCGGCGCGCCGTTCCTCACCCGCGAGGCGGCGTCGTGGCTCGCAGAAGCCGGCGCAGCGCTGGTCGGAATCGATTCCGTCAACATCGACGACACGGCGGATGGCACTCGCCCGGCGCACACGATCCTGCTCGAAGCGGGCATCCCGATCGTCGAACACCTGCGCGGCCTGGAGCAACTGCCTCGAAGCGGCTTCCGGTTCCACGCCGCCCCCCCGCTGGTGCGCGGGATGGGGACCTTCCCCGTCCGCGCATACGCGATCCTGTCCTCGGGGTGAGGTCAGGGCAGCGAGGCATAGTCGAGCGCGACGTACTCCGCCTGCCGCGTCTTCTCGAGCAGCTTCTTCACCTCGGGAGTGGGCAGGCGCGGACCCGGCGGCACCTCCGCGTTCGCCAGCGACCACGCGGCCAGCGCCAGCGCGGCGGTGTCGAGGGCGAGCCAGCGCGGATCGACCTTGTCGAACGTGTCGACGACGGTGTGGTGACGCACGTCCGCGTCCGAATCCGCCACCTTGAGGCTCAGCGTGGGAATGCCGTAGACGACGAACGTCTGGTCGTCGGAGACGAGATCGCCGCCGGCATCGATCGCGGCAGCGCCCATGCCGGCGAGCGGCGAAAGTCGCTGCTGGATCGCCGCAGCCAGATCCTCGCGGCCGTGCAGCGTGAACCCGAGCGGCGCCTGCGGCTCGCCGTCCATGATCAGCGCCGCCCAGAGATGGTCGAGCTCCGGGCGGTGCGCGTCGGCCCAGGCCCGCGAGCCGAGGCACGCCTGCTCCTCGCCGGAGAAGAACGCGAAGCGAATCGTCGCCCGCGGCTTCGTGCCGAGCGACTGCAGGATGCGCGCGGCGTCGAGCATCGCCGCCACGCCGGCGCCGTTGTCGGTCGCGCCCTGTGCCAGATCCCACGAGTCGAAATGCGCGCCGAGAAGGACCGCGGCGCGCGGATCCGTGCCCCGGATCTCGGCCACCACGTTGCGTTCCGGCACCGGACCCGGCTCGAACCGGTTTTCGACGTCGAGCGAGAGCCTCACGTCGCCGCGTCCGAGCAGCCGGCGCAAGAGCAGCGCGTCCTCCTTCGCGACCGACAAAACGGGGAGCGGAGCTCGCGGGTAAAGGCCGGCCGCGGACGTGTACAGCATCCCTCCCGGCTTCTCGCTCGGAATGAGCATCGCCGCCGCGCCGGCGGCGGCCAGTCTCCGCGCGGTGCGCGAGCGCATCACCACGTAGTTCGGCGCAAGGGTCAGATCGGTGCCGCTTTCGAGAGCGACCAGCACCGCGAAACCGCGCAGCCGCGCCGGATCCGGCGAAATCGACCCCTCGGCAGTCGCCGTCGCCGACGCGAGCGGGACCTCCATCCGGATGCCGGGCGCCCAGCCGTAAGAGCCGAGGTGGATCGGCGCGTTGACCGGGCTCGTCACCCGAGCCGACGCGGGGCCGCGCTTCCAGCCGGCGACGATCGTGTACTCCTCGAGATGCGCATTCGCCAGACCCGCCTCGCGCAGGGTCCGCAGGACGAGCTCGGACGCGGCACGCGACTCGGGGCTGCCGGTGACGCGTCCGCCGACCGTGTCGGTCAGCGTCTCGAGGAAGGAGATCGCCCCGCGCCGGTTGAGCGCCGCGCCGACGATGCGGTCAGCGTCCTGCGACCGCGCCGCTCCGGCGAGGACCACGAGAGCTGCAATGGCAAACCCGGATCTCATCGAGAAGTGGCGCAGCGCAGGGAACCACGCTGCCGTCGCCACCGTATCTCAAGGCGAGCGCCAGGGGGAACTCCGGCAACAGCAGTCGATCGCCTGACGCCATCTGTGGATTGGAGCGGGAAACCGGGTTCGAACCGGCGACCCTCAGCTTGGGAAGCTGATGCTCTACCAACTGAGCTATTCCCGCCTGGACGCGAGAGGCTAGAGGCGCGCGCCGCCCAAGTCAACCCGTTTCACTTGATGGTGAGCACGTACGACGCGGTGGCGCTCGCGTCCTTGTTTCGGGGACTGGACACTTCGACGGCGAAGTCGCCCTCCTTGAACGGCACCGAGAGGATCTTCTCTTCGCCCTCGCCGCGCGAGGAGTCGGCAGTGGCCATCACTTCGCTGCGGGAGCCGTGGATCTCGTAGAGCATGAGCCGCGTATCGACGCCTTTCACGGCGCTCAGCACGATGTTGACGTTCGGATGAGCCGCGCCGACGTGAAAGCGGAAGACATCGACGTCCTTCCGCGGCCAGATCCATCCCTTGACCGAAGCGGGCAACGTCACCGACTGCGCCGTATCGACGTCGTTGTTCGGCTCGCGTTCGATCGACCCATCGTCGGGCGAGAGCACGACCGCGAGCTTGTAGGGATGCTCGCGATCTTCCGCCCCGCGCACCAGCACGAAATTGTCGCCCGGCGGCAAGCCGATCGACGGCACGACTCCGCCGTCCTCGCGCGCCACGAGCTTGTCGCCTGCGTACACGGCGAGATCGCCGCTGCTCAGTTCCGCATGCAACACCGTGCCGGCGTCGCTCGACAGCCGATACCAGTCCTGGTCGCCCGCGGGCGAGATGTAGCCGGTCGCCGTCGTCTGCAGCGGCGTCGCATGCGCACGGTCGTCGTTCGGCTCCTGCTCCATGTCGGCAGGGCCGGACTCGGCCGTCGCCGTCAGCGTGTACGCGCCCGGTGTGCGTGATTTCAGCACCAGGTAGTACCCGGCCGGCTCGGGGAGATGAAAGGAGCCGCCGTCGTCGCCGCCGTCCGGCGTCTCGACGAACGGCCGTTCGCCGAGATGCAGGGACAGGTTCCGCGCGAACGCCGTGCGCGCCGACCAGAGCAGCGCCGCGTCCGACAGCGCGCGCGCCTCGAGCTCGACCGGCATGCTGGTTTCGATGCGGAGGAACTGTCCGGGCGCAATCGACGGCAACGCGAGCCGGTACCAATCCACGTCCGACGCCGACGAAAACGCGCCCTGAATCGCGACGCCCGATTGCAGCGGCGTCGCGTCCTCGGCGCGATCGTTCGGCTCCCGCTCCGCCGGCATCGGCGGCGGCCCGGCATCGACGACCGGCGGCGGCGGCGGTGGTTGCTCTTTCTTGCAGGCGCAGAGCAGGGCGGCTGCGACGAGCCTACTTGCGCGCACCGGCGCGGTGCGGACCCTGCGAGATGTTCACGGCGAAGTCCCGGTAGAAATCGACGATGCCCTTGATCATGTCCTCGGCGCTCTCGCCTTCGTCGGCGAAGTCCGCCGACTCGAGCCAGATGCCGCCGCAGCTCTCGCACGTCTCGTACGTGAGCGGGTTGCGCTTGTGCTGGCTCTGCACCGCGAGCAGTCCGACGTTGTCCACCGGGCACTCGCCGGCGTCCTCTTCGGGGTTGGCCCGTCCCCCCATCGCTTCCAGGGTGGGCAGGCCGGCGTGCAGCAGTAGACGGTTCAGATCGGCGACGTCGAGCCAGAGACCTCCGCACTCAGCGCAACGGAAGAGCAGGCGCTCCTCGCCGTCGGTGAGCTCGGACATCTCGGTGTTGTCGCGCGGGCAATCCATGGGGTCTTCGTGCTCCAGTGAGGGTGATCGGGGAAGCCTAGCCCACCCGTGTTCCAGAGGGCAACGCCAGACTACGCCTTGACACGGCGGATGTTCGCTCCCAGCGCTTGCAGCTTCGCTTCCAGGGCTTCGTAGCCGCGGTCAAGGTGGTAGACGCGCTGCACCGTGGTGGTGCCCTCCGCCCGCAGGCCCGCCAGCACCAGCGAGGCGCTCGCCCGCAAATCTGTTGCCATCACCGGCGCTCCCGACAGACGCGTCACCCCGCGCACGACGGCGGTATGACCGTCGATGGCGATGTCCGCCCCCATCCGCGACAGCTCCTGCACGTGCATGAAGCGGTTTTCGAAGACCGTCTCGACGACCCGCGAAGCGCCCTTCGCGACCGACAGGCAGGCCATCAGCTGCGCCTGGAGGTCGGTGGGAAAGCCCGGGAACGGCGCGGTGATGAAGTCGACGGCGGTCGGCTTCTGCGGTGCGATGACGCGCAACCCATCGGACTCAGGCGTGATTTTAGCTCCGGCCTCGCGCAGCTTGGCGATCGCGGCGTCGAGGTGGTCGGCCTTCGCGCCGCGCACCAGGACGTCGCCGCCGGTGATCATCGCGGCCATCAAGAGCGTGCCGGCTTCGATGCGATCGGGGATCACCTCGACGTCCATCGGCCGCAGCGCGTCGACGCCGTCGATCGTGATCACGCTCGTCCCCGCGCCGGCGATGCGGCCGCCCATCGCATTGAGCGCCTCGGCGAGCGCGATCACCTCGGGCTCGCGCGCGCAGTTCTCGAGAATGCTGCGCCCGTCGGCGAGCGCGGCTGCCATCATCAGATTCTCGGTCCCGGTGACGGTCGGCAGGTCGAAGAGGATCGTCGCGCCGCGCAGCCGATCGGCCTTGGCTTCGACGTAGCCGTGGGACAGCTCGATCTTCGCGCCCAGCGCTTCGAGGCCCTTCAGATGTTGATCGATCGGCCGCGCGCCGATGGCGCAGCCCCCGGGGAGCGAGACGCGCGCGCGGCCGAACCGCGTGACCAGCGGACCGAGGACGAGCACCGACGCGCGCATCGTCTTGACCAGCTCGTACGTCGCCTCCGGTTTCGCGACCGCCGAGGCATCGACGCGGAGCGTCCCACCTTCGCGATCGACTCGCGCGCCCATGTGGACGAGAAGCCGTCCGAGCGTGCGGATGTCGGCGAGCTCGGGCACCCCGCGAAAGATCGACGTTCCCGGCGCGAGCAGCGACGCCGCGATCTGCGGCAGCGTCGCGTTCTTCGAGCCCGAGATTTTCACCTCGCCGTGCAGCGGCTTTCCGCCGGCGATCTCGATCGCGTCCATTTACGGGACCCTCCCGGCCACGTGCCGCTCCAATCCGGCGAGATCGCGTTCGATCCGCACCGAAAGCAGGCCGGCCTGCGCGCACAACTCCGAGACCGACTCCCCTTGCGACGGATCGATCTCGGTCGCGAACAGGCCGCGCGGCGCGAGCCACCCGGGAGCGGCAGCGATCACCCTGCGCACCACTTCCAGACCGTCGTCGCCCGCGAAGAGCGCGAGGTGCGGCTCGTGATCGACCACGTCGGCGGCGAGCTGGCGGCCGTGCCTTTGGGGAACATACGGTGGGTTGGCGACGATCACGTTGTATCGCACCCGCTCCGGCAAGGCCGCATAGAGATCGCCTTGCAGAACGCGCACGCGTCCGGGAGCATGCTTGCGCGCGTTGCGCGACGCAACCTCGGCTGCCTGCGGCGAGATCTCGACGAGATCGACCTGCGCCTGCGGACGCTCGGCGGCGATGGTGATCCCGACCGCGCCCGATCCCGCGCAGAGATCGAGCACGCGCGCCTCGCCGTCGATCGCACCGAGAGCGAGCTGCACCAGCAATTCCGTCTCCGGCCGCGGGATGAACACACCGGGCCCGACCTCGAACGGCCGCCCGTAGAATTCCTTCGCGCCGAGAATGTACGCGACCGGCTCGCGCGCGCCGCGGCGCTGGATCAGCGCCTTGAAGCGCGCCAGCTCGTCGGGGCCGAGCGGCTTGTCGAGGTCGATGTAGAGCCGCACCCGATCGCATCCGAGCGCGCTCGCGAGCAACAGCTCCGCGTCGAGCCGCGGACTCTCGATTCCCTTCCGGGAAAGCCACTCGCGCGCCCACTCCAGCAGCGAGCGCACCGTCCAGGTCATGCCTGCGCCTGCTGCTGCCGCAGCGCTTCGGCCTGGAAGTACGTGCGCGCGGCGACCACGACGTCCTCGATGTCGCCGTCCATCACCGCCGGGAGGTTGTGCCGGGTGAGGCCGATGCGGTGGTCGGTCAGGCGGTCCTGTGGGAAATTGTAGGTGCGGATCTTCTCGCTGCGATCGCCGGAGCCGACCTGCGACTTGCGCGCCGCGTCGCGCGCGCTCTGCTGCTTCTCGATCTCGATCTCGTAGAGCTTCGCGCGCAGCATCTTCATCGCCATCGCGCGGTTCTTGAGCTGCGATTTTTCCTGCTGGCACTTGACCACCACGCCGGTCGGCTTGTGCGTCAGGCGCACCGCCGAGTCGGTGGTGTTGACGCTCTGCCCGCCCGAACCGGTCGAGCGCATCACGTCCATCTGGATGTCGGCGGGATTGACCTGGATGTCGACCTCTTCCGCCTCCGGCATCACGCTGACCGTCGCGGTGCTGGTATGAATCCGGCCCTGCGCTTCCGTCGCGGGCACGCGCTGCACCCGGTGCACTCCTGACTCGTATTTCAAGTAACTATAAACTCCGTCGCCCTCGATGGTGACGCTCGCGTCCTTGATCCCGCCGGCGGCGTTGTCGCTGGTGTCCATCAGCGTGTAACGCCACCCCTTCCGCTCCGCGTAGCGCAGATACATACGCAGCAATTCGGCCGCGAAGAGCCCCGCCTCGTCGCCGCCCGCGCCGGCGCGCACTTCGAGGATCACGCTGCGCTCGTCGTTCGGGTCCTTCGGCAGCAGCAGCACCTTGAGCTTCTCGTTCAGATCCACCACCCGCTTTTCCTGATCGGGCAGGTCCGCCTTCGCCAGCTCGCGCAGGTCCGGATCGTCGAGCGCCGCGCGAGTCTCCTCCAGCTCCTTGCGCGCTCTCTGGTACTCGCGAAAAGTTTCGACCAGCGGCTCGAGCTGCGCGCGTTCCTTGGCGATCTGCGAAAAACGCGCGCGATCGCCGATCACCGCCGGATTTCCCAGATCCGCGGTCAAGCGCTCGAACCTTTGCTCGATCTCCTGCAACTTGTCGTCCATACGAGTCCCGCGGGGCGCGGACCCTACCCGCGCGACGGCCGGAAAGCAACGCGCAGTTTGCGACAGCTCCCACGGTGCGCAACGTTGGTTCGGGGGGTCTTGAATGCACCCACTCCGTTGCTTGCCCGCGTGCCTCCTGGCGAGCGTCGCGGTGGCCTGCGGCAGCTCGACTCAGGCGCC
>JAIVGS010000132.1 GCA_020201435.1 Myxococcales bacterium | reverse complement strand
GTGTACAGCGATGTAGGAGACGCGTTCACCCCTGGCTTCCACGACTTCAAGCTGCACGCGGGCGCAGGCGCCGAGCTGCGCGCGGAGGTAGTCCTCGGCTTCATCCTGCCGACCGACCTGCGGCTCGGCTGTGCCCGCGGCCTCGAGAGCTCGCCCTACGCGATTCTCGACTGCTACGCGGCTCTCGGCGGCGTGTTCTAGCCACCCCTCAGGGCTGGCCTTCACCCCGGCGGGCGTGCAAGATCGCGCCGCCACAGGGGAAGACCGCCATGACGAACCATCTCGTGTCTGCGGCGACTGCCGCCGCTCTCGCTCTCTGCGCCTGCTCAGGCTCAGCAAACCCGACCTGCAACGGATTGGAAGCGATCGCCGGACCCGCGCAAACGGTCGCCAAGCACGCGACCGTGACTCTTTCCGGCAGCGCGACCAAGAACAGCGGCGGGGTCACCTATTCATGGAGGCTCGACGCTCCGGCCGGCAGCAACGCGGCGCTCTCGTCTCAGTCGGCTGCGGCGCCGACCTTCGTCCCGGACGTCGGCGGGCAATACTTCGCAACCCTGTTCGTCCGCGACTCGTGCGGAACCAGCGCGCCCTCGACGACCGTAATCACGGTCGCGAACCACCCTCCCGTCGCGTCCGCCGGGCCGGAGCGGCACGCAATGCCGGGCGATACGGTGACCCTCGACGGGACAGGGAGTAGCGATTCCGATCAGGACACTCTGCGGTACCAGTGGTCGATCGTGTCGCGGCCCCCCGGCAGCAACGCCGTCCTCTCGAGCGCCACGGCCGCCTCGCCGACGTTCACGCCGGACGCCTACGGCACCTATACGGTGATCCTCGTGGTCAGCGATGGGGAGGACGTCAGCGATCCGGCCGAGGTGGTCGTCAAGGTGGGCGTCACCGGCCCCAACGGAACCTGCGCGCCCGCGGCGCCGCCCGTCGCTTCGGCCGGGCCGGACCAGACCAGCTCCGGAGGATTCTTCAGCGTCACCGCCCAGCTCGACGGGAGCGCGAGCACCATCGGTCGCCCCGGGTCGCTGACGTTCAAGTGGACGCTCACTTCAAAGCCGAGCGGTTCGAATGCGCAGATCAACGACGCCCACGCGATCGGGCCTGTTCTGCAGTCGATCGACAGGCCGGGAACCTACGTCGCCACGCTCGTCGTCAACGACGGCTGCGTCGACAGCGGGCCGTCGACGGTACGCATCACGCGGCCCAACAGCCCTCCTTCGACTCCGTTCATCAGCACGCCGTTCCAACCGGTTGTGCTGTTGCCGTTCGGCATGCAGGCCATCTCGTTCGACAACGACGGCGATCCGCTCACCTGCGAATGGCAACTCGTCAGTCGCCCCGCTGCGAGCGCCGCCGTTCTCGCCGCGACCACGTCGTGTTTCACGACGTTCACGCCCGACGTGGAAGGAACCTACACGTTCTCGGCGATCGCCAAGGACCCGGTCTCGTCCAGCAGCCCGGGCCAGGGATCCGTTACGGTGGTCAACCTGCCGCCAGTCGCGAGGGTCGGTCTGGACCAGGCAGTCACGCCGGGGACGTCGGTCACCCTCGACGGCTCGACGAGCTCCGATCCGAGTCAACAGGCGCTGACGTACGCGTGGACGCTACAGCGGCCAGCGGGCAGCAGCGCCGCGCTGTCTGATCCGGCCGCAGCCCGCCCGACTTTCACGGTCGACGTAGCTGGCGTCTATCGGGCTCAGTTGATCGTATCCGTACCGCGCGGCCTCAGCTCGCAGCCCGTGAGCACGACCGTCGCGGGATGGCCCGCCGTGACCCGTCTCGCTCACCACGTGTCCGACGCCGTCTACTCGAAGCCCAACAACCTGATCGTCATGGTCGCGTCCGATCAAAAGGCGTTGTTCCTGTTCGATCCACATGGGACCGAGGCGAGCGTGCCGCTGCCCGACTTCGCGAACAGCGTCGGCCTCGACCCCAGTGGGGACTTCGCGGCGGTCGGACATCCGGGTGGAATCTCGCTGGTGGACCTGGTGGGCAAATCGGTCCTGCAAACAGTGTCCGTCCTGGGCGGGATCCAACCGGGCGCATCGGTGGCCCTCGACACCGCCCGCGATTTCGCCTTTGCCTTCCAGACCGGGGTGGCGGGCGACCACGCGCGCCTCGTTGCCGCGCCCTTCGCGACCGGGACGCCATCGCTGGCCATCTCGGGTCAGGTCGGAACCGGCCGCGCCAGGTTCAGACCGGCCGACGAGACGCTCTACTTGACGGCGAACGGCCAGTTCGGATTCGGCGGGACCATCGAGGAATATGTTCTGGCGGCCGGCGCGCTCAAACAGTTGACGCTCGCGCCGACAGCGACCTTCTCCACTTGCGGGGACGTCTGGCTGTCCGACGCCGCTGACGTGCTCTTCACGCGATGCGGGTCGGTGTTCCGGGCCTCGAGCGGGACCGACGATCTCTCCGCGCTCGGCACACTGGCCCGCCCGCCGAACGCGTCGCTGACCTTGCGTCACCTCTCCACCAGCGCGACAGGTGAGATCTCCGCGATCGCGAACGCCGACGGCACCTTCTTCGGCGCCGATGACCAGACCTTGCGCCGCTGGGCAGCGAACGACTTCAGCGCGCGCGAGTCGATCCGTTTTCCTGCCGGAACCAGCGCGTCGCGCTGGCAAGGCCGGTTCGTGTTCTACCGCTCCGACGGCAGCGAACGTTACGTGCTGCTCCAACTCGTCGACCAGACGACCAGTGTGGGATCCGACTACGGTTTTGTGATCTTCTGACGCAGCGCGCGATCGCCGTGCGTTCGCTGGCGCGTAGAGCGCAGTGCCGTGTAGTCTGGTCGACAGATGGCCACCAGGCTCGAACGGGCGCTCGAGGCCGGACTCCGAATCCGGCCGGGGGAGCAGCGCCGGGTGGCGCTGATGGCGGCTTACGCGGCGAACGCGATCGGCGCCGTCGTCGTGGGCCGCTCGGTCCGCGACGCCCTCTACCTCGCGAACCGCCCCGCCAAAGGCCTCGCGGGGATGTACATCTGGTCCTCGCTCGCGATCGTCCTCATCTCGTACTTCTACGCTCGCATCGCCGACAAGGTGAACCGCGGCGCCCTCAACGCCGCCTGCGCGTTCCTCTGCGCCGCCTTCTGCGCGGGTTTCTGGGCGCTCCTCAACCTGCACGACGGCGCGTGGGTCTACGCCGCGCTCTACATCTTCGTCGAGGCGATGGGCTCGCTGGTCGTGATCCAGTTCTGGACCATGGCCAACGACGTCTTCCATGCCCGCGAAGCGAAAAGACTTTTCGGCCTGATCGGCGGCGGCGGCACCCTCGCCAACGTGATCTTCGGCCTCCTCGTCGGCAAGTACGCGAAGACGATCGGCGCGACGAACCTCCTCTGGCTGATGGTCGCCCAGCTCGTCCTCTGCGCCGTCCTGGCGAAGGCCGGCTCGGGTCTCGCCACCATCGCGCCGAATTTCGCGCGGCGTGCCCAGCCGTCGCACAAGGCGCCGCTGCTGTCGCGGGCCGGCCTGTCGTTCCTTTCCAACAAGCACCTGACCATCGTGGCGCTGATCGGGGCGGTCAGCGCCGCCGCGGTCACCATCGTCGACTTCCAGTTCAAGCTCTCGGCGGCAGCCGTCCTGCAGCAGAACGAGCTGGCCGGGTACTTCGGCAAGTTCTACGGCGTCTGCGGCGGCGTCGCGCTCGCCATCCAGATCTGGATCACCGGCCGCGTCCTCGAGCGCTACGGCATCCTCGCCTCGCTCCTGCCGCTGCCGGTCGGCCTCGCGTTCGGCTCGGCCAGCGCGGCGGTCGTGCCGACGCCGGGGCTGTTCGTCAGCTCGCTGGCGAAGGGCTCGGACACGATCTTCCGCTACACGATCAACGACGCCTCGATGCAGCTTTTGTACGTCCCGGTCCAGGCGCACGTCCGCGGCCGGGCGAAGGCGTTCATCGACGGGGTCCTCAAACCGACCGCGATCGCCCTCACCGGCGCGGTGCTCCTCTTCTACAAGCAGTTCGGCGGAAAGGGCGCGCCGCTGACGGCGGCCGTGCTGCTCCTCGTCATCCTCTGGGTCCTCCTGCTCGTGCGGGCGCGCGCGGAGTACGTCCGGAGCCTGGTCGAATCGCTCGAGCGCAGGCACCTCGACCTCAACTCGACCGCGTTCGCCGGGCTGAACGAGGCCACCATCCGCGCGCTCAGGACCGCCCTCCACGGCGATCCAGCGACCGTGCTGCACGCGCTGACCCTCGTCCAGCAGCACGCGCAGATGGCTGATTTTCTTCCGGAATTGCGCGCGCTCCTGCAGCACGAGGACTCCCGCCTGCGGGCTGCGGGGCTGCAGCAGCTGGGCGAGCAGAAGAGGACCGAAGCGCTCGACGAGATGCGCGCGCTCCTGGCCGATCCGGTTCCGGAAGTGCGCGCGGCGGCGCTCGGCGCGGTCTGCGCGATCGAGCAGGAAGAAGCCGTGCCGACCGTCCTGCCGTTCCTCGACGTTCACAACGCGCCGGAAGCGGTCGTGCGCGCGGCGGCCGCGGTCGCGCTCATCCGCCACGCCGGTCTCGACGGGGTGCTCGCTGCCGCCGAGCCGCTCAAGCAGCTGCTCGGCGCCGAGGACCCTCGCGATCGCGGCGCGGCCGCCGACGCGCTCGGCAACATCGGCGTGCGCGGCTTCTTCCGCCCGCTGCTCGCTTTCCTGCGCGATCCCGATCCGGGCGTGCGGCGCCGGGCGATCGCCGCGGCCGGCAAGCTGCGGACGCCGGAGTTGATCCCTTCGCTGATCGAGCAGTTCCAGCGGCGGGAGACGGCGCTCGAGGCCGCTTCGGCGCTGGCGGCTTTCGGACCAGGCATCGAGGGCGAGCTGGCCGGCGTCCTGATCGACGAGGCCTCGCACGTCGACTGCCGCCGCGGCGTCGCGCTCGTCCTCCAACGGCTCGGCACCCGCGAGGCCGCAGACGCGCTCCTGAACGCCCTGACCTCGCGCGAGGCGGCGGCGCGCAAGGCCGCTGCGCGCGCCCTCTCGCGCCTGACGCGCCGTCAGCGCGGCATGACCGTCGACCACGGCAAGGTCGAGCGCGCCGTCTACGCCGAGCTGGCCGGTGCACGTAATGCCTTGGGAACACTGAAGAAATTGTCGCTGCCGGTTCCGCTCCCGTCCCAGGCGCCGCGCACGCCCGCGGAGCTTCTCGGCGTCGCCCTGCTCGAGGAACGGGATGCGCGCGTCCTGCAGGCGCTGCTTCTGCTCGAAGTCGTGCTGCCCGAAGTCCGGCTCGACGTCGTCGCCGAGAACCTGCGCTCCGAATCGCCGGCGGCCCGCGGGAACGCCATCGAAGTGCTCGACAACGCGCTGCCCGAGCCGTGGAAGCGGCAGGTGATGGCCGCGCTCGATGAGGTCAAGCGGCGCGGCGACCAGGTCACGGCCGACCCGCGACCGGCCGCCGAGCTGGTCTCGGCGATGATCGGCGCCGAGTCGGGACTTTGGGTCGCGGCCTGCACGGCCCGTTGGGCTCTCGACGAAAAAGGCGTGTCGTTATCGGCGGTTGTGCCATCGCTACAGGCCGCCCTGCATTCGCCGGCGGCTCCGCTGCGTCAGGCCGCCGCGCTCGCCGTCGCCCGCGCGGCGCCATCCGAAGTGGCACGCCTGCTGGGGCCGCTCGCCGCCGACCCGGCCGCGTCGGTCGCCCACACCGTCCAGTACCTGTTGCAACGTCCTCGGGCGACCGCATGATCTCGACCGTCGAGAAGGTCCTGTTCCTCAAGTCGATCGACCTCTTCCGCGCCCTGCCCTCCGAGGAGCTGGCGCAGATCGCCGAGATCGCCGAGGAGCAGCCGCTCTCCCAGGGCGACCAGGTCTTCGGCGAAGGCGAGCCCGGCGACGCGCTCTACCTGATCGTCGAGGGCAAGGTGAAGGTGCACAAGGGCGAGAAGGAGCTCGTGCGCCTCGGCATCCGCGACGTCTTCGGCGAGATGGCCGTGCTCGATTCCGAGCCGCGCTCGGCGAGCGTGACCGCGGTGGAGGACTCGGTCTGCCTCAAGATCGGCCGCGACGACTTCCGCGACATCCTCTCCGAGCGCCCGGAGATCGCGATGGGCGTGATGAAAGTGCTGACGCGGCGGCTTCGCGACACGTCGAAGAAGTGATGCTCCGCGAGCTGCACGTCCGCGGGTACCGCTCGCTGCGCGACGTCTCCCTCGAGCTCTCGCCGCTGACCGTCGTCCTGGGCGCAAACGGCGCCGGAAAGACCAATCTTTACCAGTCGTTGCAACTCCTGTCGGCGGCCGCGCAAGGAGGTCTGGCGCAGTCGCTCGCTGCCCAGGGCGGGCTGCCGTCGGCGCTGTGGGCGGGACCGCGGCGCAAGCAGGAGAGCAACCGGATCGAGCTCTGGGTCGACCTCGAAGACTTCACCTACGAGCTGCAGATCGGCCTGGTGCCGCCGCCGCAAGGGCCCTTCATGCTCGACCCCGACGTCAAGGAGGAACGGCTGCGCGTCTCCGAGCACGTCGTCGCCGAGCGGCGCGGACCGTCGGCGTTCTCGCGCGACGCCGACGGAAAGCGGACGCCCTTTCCGTTCCAGCTC
>JAIVGS010000210.1 GCA_020201435.1 Myxococcales bacterium | reverse complement strand
TCGTACACGCGCTTGGCGACGGTCTTCACCGGGGCGGCCATCAGAGCTCGTCCTCGCCTCGGACTTCGACGCCGGCGGCGGCGAGCGCGGCCGCGGCTCGGCCGCGACCCGGGGCGCGACCTCGCGCGGTGCCGGTCATGAGCGTGCCGCAGCTGGGGCTGTTCTGCTTCAGGATCGCCAGCCGCGCGCCGTGTGTTCGCGCGGCTTCGACCGCCTGGCGGGCGCCGTTCTCGAACTGCGCGGTCACGTCGGCGCCGAGCGCGTCGACGACGCGGTTGCCGTCGTGCCATGCGGGCGGCCGCGGGATGCCGAATCCGGCCGCGACTTCGGGGCAGATCGGAATCAGCTCTTCGCCGCGCAGCTTGTCCAGCACGCGCTCGTCGCGCTTGTCCCCGCCGTCGTGTCGGCAGGGAAAACCGAGGAGGCAGGCGGAGACGAGCGTGGGCATCAGTCGTTCAGTTCCGGGGAGGAGAACGTGCGCGCCGCGTCGGCCGCGGCGCCCTTGATCCGGACGCGGCGACCGTCGATCTCGACGCGGCCCTGCGCGAAGAGCGCGATGGCGCGCGGGTAGATCCGGTGCTCCTGGGCAAGGATGCGTGCGGCAAGGCTTTCTTCGGTATCGCCGTCGAGGACGGGCACCGCGGCCTGGATCACGATCGGCCCGGTGTCAGTCCCCTCGTCTACGATGTGCACCGTGCAGCCGGAAACGCGCGCGCCGCCTTTCAAGGCGTGACGGACGGCGTGCATGCCCGGCCAGGCGGGCAGGAGGGAGGGGTGAATATTGAGTATACGATTCTGAAAAGCTGACAACAGCACCGGCGTGAGAAGACGCATGAAGCCGGCCAGACAGACCAGATCGACCCGGTGGCTGCGCAGGAGGGAGACCATCTCCGTGTCGTAGGCGTCGCGGGAGGGGTGCGCGCCGTGCGGAAGCAGGAGGGCGGGAACGCCGGCCTCTTCGGCGCGCGAGAGCGCCCGTGCGCCCGCGACGTTGGAGATGACGACCGCCACCTGCGCGGGGATGGACCGGTGTGCGCACGCATCGAGGATGGCCTGCAGATTCGACCCGGAACCGGAGGCGAGGACGCCGAGTCGCATCATCCCTGCACGACCACCTCGGGCTCCTCGAGCCCGGGCGCCGCCTCGATCTTCCCGATCGGGAACGCGGGCAGACCGCGATTGAGCAGCGCGACGATCGCGTCGTCCGCGTCCTGCTGGCGGACCACCGCGCACATCCCCACACCCATGTTGAAGGTGCGAAACATCTCGTCGACCGCGACGTTTCCACGCCGCTGGATCCGCTCGAAGATCTCCGGCACCGGCCAGGCGCCGCGGCGCAGCACCGCGCGGTGCTCCGCGGGCAGCACGCGCGGCAGATTCCCGGGCAACCCGCCGCCGGTGATGTGCGCGAAGGCGTGCACGTCGAGCGCCTCGTGGAGGGCGAGGCAGTCCTTGACGTAGATCTTCGTCGGCGTCAGCAGCTCCTCGGCGACGGCTTCGAGGTCCGCCTCGTACACTTTGCGCGCCAACGAAAAGCCGTTCGAATGGAGCCCCGACGAGGCCATCCCGATCACGATGTCCCCCGCGCGCACGCGCGAGCCGTCGAGGATGCGGCTTTTCTCGACAACCCCGACGCAGAAGCCGGCCAGGTCGTACTCGCCCGACGAATAGAACCCGGGCACCTCGGCGGTCTCGCCGCCGATCAGCGCGCATCCCGCCTGCACGCACCCTTCCGCGATCCCCTTGACGACCTGCTCCGCTTCCGCGACCCGCAGCCGGCTCGTCGCAAAGTAGTCAAGAAAAACAAGAGGTTCAGCGCCGCAGACGACGACGTCGTTGACGCTCATCGCGACCAGGTCGATCCCGACCGTGTCGTGCTTTCCGGCGAGGAACGCGAGCTTGAGCTTGGTCCCGACCCCGTCGGTGCCGACCACCATCACCGGCTGCCGATACCTCTTCGGGACCTCGAAGAGCCCGCCGAATCCCCCGATCCCCGCCAGCACCTCCGGCCGCATCGTCCGCCGCGCGTGCGGCTTGATCCGCTCGACCAGCGCGTCACCCTCGTCGATGTCCACGCCCGCATCGCGGTACGTCAGGCCCATGGGGGGCGCACCTTATACCGGCTGCCCGCCACCGGCTACCGGCCGCCGGCTTCAAGCTGATGAGGGCTTGGCCGATCGGCAGTTCGCCGGAAGGCGGTAGCCGGTAGCCGGGATGCTGTCGTACGCTGGCTCCCTCGGGAGACGACATGCAACTCTGGCGCTGGCTCAAGCGCGTCAACGCGTTCCGCATCGGCCTGTTCACGGGGCTCCTGTTCGCCGCGCTGCAGGTCGTCGAAATCGCCGGCCGCGCGGAGGTCCCCCTCCTGACCAAAATGGAGAAGGCCCTCGTCGACCTGCGCTTCAAGCAGCGCGTCGAGCTCAAAGCGCAGCCGACCACCGGCCGCATCGTCGTCGCCGCGGTCGACGAGGCCGCCATCGCGAAGTTCGGCCGCTTCCCCTGGGACCGCCGGGTGATGGCTTCCTTGATCGACAAGCTCAACGAGCAGTCGGTGACGGCGATCGGCTTCGACATGAGCTTCTCCGACGAGGACCTCGGCGCGCGGTTCGCGGGAGCAAAGCGGTACCGCAAGCGTTTCGAGGACATCTCGCTGGCCTCGCCGAGAAATCGCAGCGCGGTCGAGCACTTCGGCGAAGCCGAGTCGGACATCGCCGGCGCCGCCTCGGCGCTGCAGGGCCTGTCGCGCAAGCTCGGCAACGATCCGGTCTACCAGGCCGCGCGCGGGCGGCTCGACGACGGACACCAGAAGCTCGCCGACTCGCGCAAGACGTTCGAGGATCTGGTCAAGCAGCACGAGGAGTACGCCGCCGAGCTCGACCACGACCTGACGGGCGCGGACCCCGACGAGCTGATGGGCGACGCCGTCGCGCGGGCAGCGGCGAAGACGGTGATCGGGTGGGTGGCGCTCACGCAAGGTGAGATGACGCTCTCCGACGTCGAGGCCGAGGAGCACGCGAAGCGCATCGAGCGTTCGCAGATCCACACGCCCGAATTCCGTGAGCCGCTCGTGGACGGCGGCGAGCGCGTCGTCCCGGTGCCCAAGACCTGGGTCAAGGAATACGCGGGCCTGCGCGCGCCGCTGCTCCCGATCGGCAAAGGCGCGCAATGGTTCGGTTATTTCAACGCGCTTCCGGACGCCGACGGTGTCATCCGCCACGCCGCGCTCGCGCTTCAAGTGCGCGGCCGCTACTTCCCCTCGCTCGACGCGGCGCTGACGGCGATCGCGCTCGGACTCAAGCCTTCGGACATCACGCCGGTCACCACCAACACGACCGACGGCGAGATCCTCGGCGTCGACTTCGGCGGCAAGCGCTTCGTACAGACCGACGCGCGCGGGCTGATGGAGATCAACTACTTCGGCAGGGACAAGACGTTCGAGAACCTTTCGATCGCCGACATCATGGACGGCAAGTACGACGGCAAGCTGAAGGACAAGCTGGTCCTGATCGGCGCGACGGCACAGGGGACTTTCGACGAGCGCACGACGCCGCTCGACAAGTTCACCGCCGGGATCGAGACCCACGCCAACGCCGTCGAGACGATCCTTTCGCAGCGCTACCTGCGCCGCGGGCCGATCGTGCAGGCGATCGAGGTCCTCTTCCTGTTCGCGATGGCGCTGGTCTTCGCCTACGTCTTCGCGCGGGTCAAGGTGCAGTACGCGCTGCCGGTCGTCGCCGTGTCGGGGCTGACGATCTGGATCTACGTGTCGGCGGCTTTCTGGTCCGGCTACGACTTCTTCGCCGCGCTCCCGCTGGTCGAATTGGGCGCGATGTTCGTCCTCGTCACCGTCTACCGCTACGCGACCGAAGAGCGCGACAAGCGGCAGCTGCGCAAGGCCTTCCAGCTCTACCTGAACGAAGAGGTGCTGGAAGAGATGCTCGAGGACCCGGCCGCGCTGCAGCTCGGTGGCAAGGACGCGGAAGCCACCGTCCTGTTCGCGGACATCCGCGGATTTACGACGATTTCCGAGCAGCTCTCGCCGCAGGCGGTAGTGCACCTGATGAACGAGATCTTCTCGCCGATGACCGACAACATCTTCGAGAAGCGCGGGACCCTCGACAAGTACATCGGCGACTGCGTGATGGCGTTCTTCGGCGCGCCGGTCCAGACCGAGCTGCACGGCGCCAACGGCTGCGACGCGGCTTTATCGATGGTCGAGACGCTCGCGAGACTGCGCGAGAAGTGGCACATCGAGGACCCGGACATGCCCGACGTCGACGTCGGAATCGGCATCAATTCCGGCCACCTGGTCGTGGGCAACATGGGCTCGCACCAGCGCTTCAACTATACGGTGATGGGCGACAACGTGAACCTCGCCAGCCGGATCGAGAGCCTGAACAAGGAGTACGGGACGCGGATCCTGATCTCCGAGCAGACGCTGGGGACGGCACGCAAGGCCCTGAAGGACGACGCCGCCTACACCGTCCGCGAGCTCGACTCGGTGCGCGTCAAGGGGAAGAAGGAGCCGGTCAAGCTGTTCGAGCTGCGGCGGCGCGGCCCGACGACCACCGAGGAAATGCCGCTCCTGAACGGGTACGCCGAGGCGCTGGACCTCTATCGCCGGCAGAAGTTCGGCGAAGCCGGCGTCCTCTTCGAATCGCTGCTGACCCGATTCCCCGGCGACGGCCCGTGCACTCTCTTCGTTCGCCGCTGCGAAATGATGATGCAGAATCCCCCCGGCCGCGAGTGGGATGGGGTCTTCAAGATGGAGCACAAGTGAGAGCCGGCTACCGGCTACCGGCTACCGGCTACCGCTCGGCGCCCAAAGACGTCAGAAGATTCTGAAGTGCCCGGACGAGGTGATCCGCACGATCGATCAAGGCGCGGTCTTCCAGCAGGCCCACCGCTGCGACACGTCGAGCAGGTATCGCGTTTCAGACGCAGAACCCAAGGCGATCGAGAGAAAGCGCGGGTATTCACGCGATGTTTGGCGGGCGCATCCTTCGACGACGTTGGTGGGAATCGAGAGCGCTGCGCGGCGTAACTGCGACTGAATCCCGAATCGTTCCGCGACCGGGAAGCGTTGGGTCGCGCGGTACACGTTGATCATGAGCTGGTCGGCCAGCTCAAAAACCTTCAATTTATTCGGATCACGTGCCATTTCGTGACCTTAATCGTGGGGTCCGACATCGACCCTTGACCGGTGGCCGGTAGCCGGTAGCCGGTAGCCGGAAGTGACGGGAATCACACGCCGTTAAATTGACCCACACGCGACAGCACTGATAGGAATTCCACATGGCCGGCGAGGATGCGCTGTTCCAGCGTTTCGGCAAGGAGTTCAAGCGCGGCGACGTCCTCTTCCGGGAAGGGGATGTCGGCAAGGAGATGTACGTCATCCAGGCCGGCAAGGTGAACATCACCAAGAAAGTCCGGGATACCGAGAAGATCCTGGCGACGCTCGGAGCCGGCGAATTCCTTGGGGAAATGGCCATCCTGAACAACAAGCCGCGCTCGGCTGGCGCGGTGATGGCGGAGGACGGAAAGCTCCTCGTCATCGACCCCAAGACGTTCGAGGCGATGATCCGCGGGAACGTCGAGATCGCCGTCCGCCTGATCAAGAAGCTCTCCGACCGGCTCCAGGAAGCCGACGAGCAGATCGAGAACCTGCTCCTGCGCGACCCGAACAGCCGGGTCGTCCATCACCTGCTCCAGATCGCGTCCAAGCGCGGGAAGGATACGCCGCAGGGCAAGCTGATCGCCGTCAATCTCGAGGAGCTGCACGGCCGCATGGGCCTCACCAAGGACGAGGTCCAGGAGGCCGTCTCCAAGACTGCCAAGGCGCGGATCATCGCCGTCGTGTCCGAGGGAATCGTCGTCCCCGACCTCGGCAAGATGCAGAAATATCTCGAGTTTCTCGAGATGAAAGAAAGGTTCGGGGACTGACCCCTTGAAGATCCGGGTCCTCGGCGCACATGGAGGCGAGCTTCCGGGATTCCGGACGACCTGCTTCCTGCTCGACCAGAAATTGTGCGTCGACGGCGGGGCGATCACGGCGACCCTGAAGCTCGAGGACATCCTCAAGATCGACGACATCTTTCTCACCCACTCGCACTTCGATCACGTGAAGGACGTGCCGCTGATGACCGACCTGCTCGTCGGGCATCGGAAGACGCCGGTCGTGGTCCATGGGCCTGCCGAGACGATGGAGGCGATGGACAAGGACGTCTTCAACAACCGGGTGTGGCCGGATTTCAGGGTGATTCCGACCAAGGAAAAGCCGGTGCTGGCGTTCGACGTGATGCCGATCCACAAGCCGGTGACGTGCCAAGGGCTCAAGATCAGGGCGATTCCGGTGCATCACCCGGTCTATTCGGTCGGGTACATCATCGAAGGAAAGTTCGGGGCGATCGCGTTTTCAGGCGACACCGGGCCGACCGACGAGCTGTGGCGGGCGATCAACGCGACGCCGAATCTGAAAGCGGTATTCCTCGAGCTGAGCTTTCCCAACACGATGCAGTGGCTGGCGGACATCTCCGGCCACCTGACGCCGAAGACGGTGATGAGCGAGATCGGCAAGCTCGATCGCCGCGGCGCGAAAGTCTATCTCTACCACTTGAAGCCCGCGGTGATCGACGAGGTGAAGGCCGAAGTGCGGGCGCTGAAGAAGGACTTCCTCCACGTCTGCGAGCTGGACGAGGTCTACAACATCGTCTGAAAAATGAGACTTCTTGCGCTCACGCTGCTGATTGCGTCGGGCGCGCTCGCGCAGGCGGTGGAGCACGCGCAGCCGCCGGCGAAGACCCCGGCCCAGCACGAGCAACAGCAGGCCCAGGCGAACAACGCCGCCGCGGCCGCCGCCGGAGCGGGCGCCGCGATCGTCGCGGCGCAAGAGCCGGGGATTCTCTCCAGCGAGGACCCGTTCGCGTTCCCCGCGCCGAGCCCGCGCGCGCGGCAGTGGCTGGGCTACGCGTCGCCCTGGACGCTGCTCCTCCTGGCGGCGGTGCTGATTGGCCTGGCGGGCCTGATCGGGAGATTCGTCCCGTCGAAGCGGAAGCGGATCAAGCGGGCGACGATCCTCTTCATGCTCTACCTGACCACGTTCATGCTCGCGGCGATCCTCGGGATCATCCACGCCGAGGGCTGGTCGCGGCGGGTGTGGTTCCTCGCCGACTTGTTCGAAGTCCTGGTGATCATCGATTTCGTCGCCATCCTCCTCTTCGACCTGGTGCTGCTGGCGCTGCACATCGAGGTCGCGAACATCGTCCACGACCTCGCCCTGGGTGCAGCGTATATCCTTGCTTTCATTGGGATTTTGCACCGGTCCGGGGTGCACCTCTCGGGGATCATCGCGACCTCGGCGGTGGTGACGGTGGTGTTGGGCCTGTCGCTGCAGGCGACGCTCGGGAACGTCCTCGGCGGGATCGCGCTGCAGCTCGACGACTCGATCCACGTCGGCGACTGGGTGCAGTTGCCGTCGGGCCAGCAGGGCAAGGTCAGCGCCATCCGCTGGCGCCATACCGTCGTCGAGACGCGCAACTGGGACACGATCGTGGTCCCGAACGCGTCGCTGCTCGGCGAAAACATCATCATCCTCGGGCAGCGGCAGGACCAGCCGGTCCAGCACCGGATGTGGGTCTACTTCAACGTCGACTTCCGGTACTCGCCGGAGGAAGTGATCAACGTCGTCGAGGACGCGTTGCAGTCGACGCCGATCCCGAACGTCGCGGCGTTCCCGCCGCCGAACTGCATCTGCTTCGATTTCTCGAAGGGAGCCGAGGGCGGAGAGTCGTACGCGAACTACGCGGTGCGGTACTGGCTCACCGAGCTGGCCGCGGACGACCCCACGAACTCGGCCGTAAGGGTGCGGATTTACGTGGCTTTGAAGCGGGCGGGGATTCCGTTGGCAGTGCCGGGGCAGACGATCTGGGTCTCGATGGACGACCCGCAGCACAAGGAGCGGAAGCTGCAGCGGGAGATCCAGCACCGGATGGCGGCGCTCGAGCACATCGAGATGTTCGCGCAGCTTTCCGCGGACGACCGTCTCCGGCTGGCGGAAGGCATGCGGCCGGCGCCGTTCGGGCGCGGCGAGGTGATCACCCGGCAGGATTCGGCGGCGCATTGGCTCTACGTGCTGACCAAGGGCGAGGTCGAAGTCCGCATCCGCGGCGAGGGCGGGGTCGAGAAGCTGGTCACGCGAATGGGCGCGCCGAACGTCTTCGGCGAGATGGGCGTGATGACGGGCGAGCGGCGGACGGCGTCGGTGATCGCGGCGACCGAGATCGAGTGCTACCGGATCGACAAGGAAGTCTTCAAGGCCGTCCTGCGCAACCGGCCGGACATGGTCGAGACGATTTCGGCGGTGATGGCGCGGCGCCGGGTCGAGCTGGCCGGGGTGCGCGAGGGACTCGACGCGGAGGCGCGCAAGCGGCGCGTGACCGAGGAGCGCAACCAGCTTTTGTCCTCGATTCAGTCCTTCTTCGGCCTGGACGACGACAAGGCATGAACGGATAGGGAACCTAAGGAACGGAACGGAACGTTCACGGTCGATGGCAAGGGAAAGGGAACGGAAAGGGCCACGGCGAGGGCGAGGGCGAGGGTAAGGGGAGGATTGCCGTGCTGGCCGCCCTGGTCCGAATCCCCGAAGACCTCGCCGCCTGCACCTTTCCCTTTCCTTTTCCGTTCCCTGTCCGGAAGCCCTGAACGTTCCGTTCCGTTCCATAGGTTCCCTTGTCCCGTTCTCTGGAATGCCCGCGGTGCGTCTGCTACAAAGCCGTCCGCCATGGCCGCCTGGTACCACCGCGTTCCCGCACCCAAGCTCCCCCCCGAGCAGCGCAAGTCGCGCATGGAAGGGCTGTGGATCAAGTGCGACGGCTGCGGCGAGATCGTCTACAAGGCCGACGTCGAGAAGAACCTCGAGGTGTGCCCGAAGTGCGACGAGCACTTCCCGCTGCCGGTGCGGCGGCGGCTCGACCTGGTCCTCGATCCGGGGACGTTCGTCGAGCACGACCTCGGGCTGGAGAGCACCGACCCGCTGCAGTTCTCCGATTCGCGCAAGTACCGGGACCGGATCAAGGCGACCTCGAAGAGCAGCAGCGAGACCGAGGCGTTCGTCTCCGGGATCGGGCGGCTCGCGGGGCGCGAGGTTTCGATCGGCGCGTTCCACTTCGGTTTCATGGGCGGCTCGATGGGCTCGGTCGTCGGCGAGAAAGTGACGCGGGTGTTCGAACGAGCAACGGATAGAAAGATACCGAGTATCATTTTCTCCGCTTCCGGCGGCGCGCGCATGCAGGAGGCGATCTTCTCGCTGATGCAGATGGCGAAGTCGTCGGCGGCGCTGGCGAGGTTCCGGCAGGTGCGCAAGCCGTACATCTCGGTGCTGCTCGACCCGACCACCGGCGGCGTGGCGGCGTCGTTCGCGTTCCTCGGGGACGTGATCCTCGCCGAGCCGAAGGCGCTGATCGGCTTCGCGGGGCCGCGGGTGATCGAGCAGACCATCCGCCAGAAGCTGCCGGAGGGGTTCCAGCGCAGCGAGTTCCTGGTCAAGCACGGGATGATCGACGCGATCGTGCATCGCAAGGAGATGCGCGAGAAGCTCTCGCAGCTGCTCGGGCTTCTGGCGTGAGCTGGTGGGAGCAGTTCTTCGACGAAGAATACCTGGTGTTGTACGCGCCGGTGCTCGATCCCGAGCGGACCGAGCGCGAGGTCGCGGCCTGCGTGTCGCTGCTGCGGTTGACCGAGGGCAAGCGCGTGCTCGACCTCTGCTGCGGAACCGGGCGCCACTCGATTCCGCTGCAGCGGCGGGGGCTGCGGGTGTGCGGGGTCGATTCGTCGCGCAAGCTGCTCGGCAAGGCGGCGGAGCGCGCCGATCGGGTCGGCGCGTACCCGGCCTGGGTGCTCGGCGACGCGCGCGAATTGCCCTTGAAAAACGGAGGGTTAGACGCCGCGATCTGCCTGTTCAACTCGATCGGTTACGGCACCGATGCCGAGGCGCTCGCGATGCTGCGTGAGGCGCGGCGCTGCTGCAAGCAGCTGCTGCTCGAGACGGCGCACCGCGACGAGCACGTCCGGAACACCGGGCCGGGCGGCGCCTTCGAGTGGGCCGAGCGCGACGGCGTGCGGGTGCTGGTCGAACGGTGGATCGAGGCCGTGCCGGGCGTCTCGCGCGCGACGTTCCGCATCCAGCGCGAGGGGCGGCCGGACGTGGTGCGCGACTTCCGCCATCGGCTGTACACGGCCACCGAGCTGGTCGCGATGCTGCGCAAGGCCGGCTTCGAGCGCATCGAGTGCTACGGCGACTACGACCGCCGCGCGTTCGCGATCGACTCACCCCTTTTTCTGGCGCACGCGCGATGAGCATCGAGCGCAGTCATCCGCGCAAGACGGCAAAGGTCGCGGTGAAATGAACCAATGCACGAAATGTGGCGCCTGCTGCGTCGCGCCGGACATCTCGTCGCTGGGGAAGCCGCTCGGGATCCGGTGTACGCACCTCACCGACGACAACCTGTGCGGCATTTACGAGCGGCGACCGCGGATTTGCCGGGACTACGCGGCCGACTGGCTGTGCGAGAGGATCGCCGCGCCGTCGCTGGACGAGCGGGTCTGGAAGTACCTGCAAGTGTTCGGCCTGGAGAGCGCTTCGCCAGTTCAACCGGGTGAAGCAGCGTCGACCAACTTGTCCCGGGACAAGTTCACCGCGCGCGCGGGCACCGGCGCCGACCCGGGTGGACGGCTGGTACACCTCGGCGTGCCGGCGCGATGACGTTCGAGGAGCTCAAGTCGCTGCTCTTCGTGCGCAGCAACTTCGGGGTCAAGCTCGGGTTGGAGCGGATGCACGAGGCGTGCGCGGCGCTCGGCAATCCGGAGCGGAGCGCGCCGGTGCTGCACGTCGCGGGGACGAACGGGAAGGGGTCGACGTGCGCGTTCGCCGAAGCGTCGCTGCGGGCCGCGGGCTTTCGTACAGGTTTGTATACCTCACCGCACCTGAACCATTTTTGCGAACGAATTCGCGTCGCCGGCGAGCCGATTTCGGAGGCGCGCGCCGCTGAGCTTCTCGACGAAATCCGCGCGCGTGTGCCTTGGGCACTCGGCGATCCGGGGCTCACGTTCTTCGAGATCGTCACGCTGATGGGGTTCCTGGCGTTTCGAAGGAACGTCGACGTCATGGTCGTCGAGGTCGGCCTCGGCGGGCGGCTCGACGCGACCAACGTCGTCCAGCCGCTGGCGTGCGCGGTTGCGTCGCTCGGGCTCGAGCACACGCAGTACCTCGGCCCGACGCTCGCGCACGTCGCCGCCGAGAAGGCCGGGATCTTCAAGCGCGGAGCGCCCGCGGTGAGCGCCGGTCAACCGCGCGAAGCGGCCGTCGTCCTGCAGAAAAAGGCCCAGGATCTCGATATTTCGCTCTGGCGGCCGGGCCGCGACTATCGGTACGAAAGCCGCGATGTCAGACCCTTTTGCTATCAGGGTCCTCGCTGGGCGGTGCGCGCAGGAGACCTCGCGCTCAAAGGGCATCACCAGCGGACAAACGCTGCGCTCGCTTCCGCGCTGCTGGAGGCGGCGGCGCAAGCCGGACTTCGCGTGGAGCCGCACCACGTCGAGGCCGGCCTGCGAACGGCCCGCTGGCCAGCGCGACTCGAGCAATTCGGCAACGTCCTGGTGGACGGCGCGCACAACCCGCACGCCGTCGGCGCCGTGGTGCGCGCACTGCCTGCCCTCCTGGCGGGCAGGCAGGCTCACGCCGTGTTCGGGGTGCTGCACGACAAGGATGCCGCGGCCATGCTCTCGTTGCTGGCGCCGGTTGTGACGTCGTTGCATTACTGCGCGCCCGATTCTCCAAGGGCCACGACGCCCGAGGCGCTGGCCGCGCTGCAACCGGGTGAGGCATACCCGTCGGTTCGCGAGGCGGTGGCGGGCGCTCGCCGCGCTGCCGGAAGCGATGGGGTCGTGCTTTGCGTCGGATCGCTCTATCTGGCGGCCGAGGTGCGCTCGCTGCTCCTCGGCGAGGCGCGGCCGGCCATGCCGAGCGAGCGGCTGTAACAATTGGCACGTAGTTTGCCGTGCAGGCGAACGCGCCCTACCTTCATGAAAAGCGACTTTTTTGAAGGGAGACATGCGGCAACTCGTTCTGCAACCAGCGCCGACCGCGCGGGATCTCGAGAAGATCCCTTTCAAGTCGCTCTACGTGAAGGAGATCTACGACGTGCCCACCCCGGACGGGTGGGTACTGCAGATCTCGCGCTACCGGCCGGTGCCTCAGGCATGGGAGCAGCCGATTTTCGGCGAGCCGCTGCTGCTCGTGCCGGGCTGGTCGCAGAACCGGCATGCATTCACCTGCGGCGACTTCGTCAAGCAGCTGCTCGCGTTCGGCGCGGACGTTCACATCCTCGAGCTGCGCGGGCACGGCATGTCGAGCCGGCAGCTCCAGATCGATCGGGCGGCGAGGGACGGGCGCAACCCGCCGGCGGACATCGACTGGGGCTGGGACCTGGACAGCTACTTCCTGCACGACGTGCCGGCCGGCGTAGCGGCCGTGAAGGCGCGGACGGGCCGGGCGAGGATCTTCTACCTCGGCGCCAGCATGGGCGGGATGCTCGGGTACGGGTACGCCGGCTGTCACGACGACCTGGCTGGGCTGGTGGCGATCGGCGCTCCGAGCGACATCGGGCGGGGATTTCTCGCCCTGCGCGCGATGGCGCTCTTCGGGCCGGCGCTGGTCGGTCCGCTGCTCGACGCGGCGGCGGCGGGGGCCAGCAGCGTCAAGCGGACACGGTACGGGGCGGCCCGTCTGTTGCGGATGCTGCGGCCGTTCGCACGGGCGGCGAACCTGCTCGCCGCCCCGGACAGCGAGTACAAACCGGTGCGGTTCAACCACGTTCCGGTCGACGCATTCCTGCGCGCTCTGGCCAGCGCAGCGACCGAGAACAACCTCCGGCGCTACGAGTCGGTCGCGCGCTACATCGGGTTTCTGCTCAACCCGGCGCGGGTGACGGGCGACGACTTCCGCTGGCTGCTCAGCCAGGGCGGCGAAAAGGAGCCGCGGCTGGTGGTCGAGCAGTTCGCCCGCTGGATCCGGCACGACGAGATGAAGTGCTACCGCAACGGGTACGACTACAAGGCCCACTTCCGCGACATCCGGATTCCGATGGCGATCTTCTTCGGCGACCTGGATCGCATCGCCTCCCGCCACAGCACGCGCGGCATCTACCACTCGGCGCGCAGCGAGTATCTCGTCTGGCGGCCCGTCAGCCAGAACCACCATCTCGAGCTGACGATGGGGCACGACATCCACGAAATCTGTGAAGACGTGCGGGATCTGGTCGAGTACGCCACGCGCAAGGACCGGGCGAAAGCCGTCTGACAGAAGCTTGGGCGGGCCGGAACCGCGTGTTACCGTTTCTGCACGTGCTTCGAATTCCCTTCATTCTCGCGGTGTTGCCTGCCGTGGCGCTGGCGCAGGAGCGGGCGCGGCTGCTCGAAGTGCGAGCGGGCGGCGACGCCGCGGCCTCGTCGATCGAGCTGCTCGGAGATCGGCCGCTCTCGTTCACGACGCTGAAGCTCACCTCGCCGCCGCGCGTGGTCGTCGATCTCGCCGATACCGAAGTGGCCCCCGAAGCCCGCGAGGTCGCGGTCGAGGACGGGACCGTCAACCGCGTCGCGGCTGCCGCAGCCGGACAGCGGACGGCGCGGGTGGTGATCGAGCTCGCCGCGGAGGCCGAATTCGACGTGCGGGCGCACGCGAACAGCGTCGAAGTGCGGATTCCGAGGCTCGCGCCGCTGGTCGCCGCGGCGGAGCCGCCGCCGGCAGCCGTCGAACCGGCGCGATCGCCGTCCCTGCCGGCATCCGAACCCGTCGCCGCGCCGCGTGCCTCCGACGCCGCGGCCGCGCCGCCGCCGACCGTCGATCCTGCCGCCGAAGAGCGCCGCGAGGCCCGCGCCGCCGCCGCGCAACCGGAAGCCGCAGCGAAACTCGCCACCGCGAAGCAGGCCGCCGCGCGCCGCGCCGCCGAGCAGAAAGCCGCCGCCGAGAGAAAGGCCCCCGCCGTCGCCGTCGCGGCCGCCGAAAAAACAGCCGCGAAAGGGAAACCGCTCGCGGAAAAGGCCCGCAAGCCCGCCACGCCGCAGCGAAAGATCGCCATGGTCCAGCGCGACGCGATCACCGGCATCGGCTTCCGTCCGATCGAAGGCGGCGAAGTCATCGTCCGCAGCGACCACCCGCTCGAGTATGGCGTGAGCGGTGAAGGCAACGCGGTGCTCCTGCACCTGCCGGGCGCGAACATCCCGCTGCCGAACAACCGCCGCCCGCTCGACACGCACTACTTCGGCGGACGGGTCCAGCGCGTCGTCCCGCTGGCGAAGGAAAACGGCACCGACGTCCGGATCGAGCTCAATGGCCACGCCGACTACCAACTCGCGCAGTCGGGCACGGTCCTGACGGTGACCTTCTCCGCTTCACGGTAGTCTCCGAGCCGCAAGATGCCCGGACGAAAGCGCAGCGCCGCCACGGCAGCCCTCGTCACGCTCGCGCTCGGCGCGGCGGCGCGGCCAGAGACGACCAGCGTCTTTACGATCTCCGGCCCGCCCGACGAGGAAATCATCGTCGAGGCGGACCGGATGACCTACGGCTGGGAGACGCTCCTGCTCCACCTCGACGGACACGTCGTCGCCCGACGGGGGCGCGGCATCCTTCGCGCGGCGTCCGGGACGTACGATCGCGCGAGCGGCCTCCTGACGCTCACGGGCGGCGTGCTCGGCGTGGAGGGCAAGGACGTCCTGCTCGCCGATTCGGCCGCGATCGATCTCGAGGCCCGCACTGCCGATCTGAAAAGCGCCGTCCTCTATCTCAAGGATCGCCCCGCCGACCCGGATGCTCCCAAATCGGGCGTGAACACGCTGATCCTGCACGGCCAGCGGATCCGCCAAATCCAAGGGGGCTACATCGCAGAGGAGGTGCGGATGACGCCGTGCGACTGCGCCGGCGAGCCCGACTACGAGCTCCTCGCCGGCACCGCGACGCTGCACGGGGATCGCGCCGATCTCTCCGGCGCGCGGCTCCACTTCCTCGGCGCGACGATCCCGCTCTTTCCGCTCTCGATGCCGCTGACGCAGCGGCAATCGGGGCTTCTCGCGCCCGCCTTCGGCCTCGCGCCGACGATCGGCTTCGCCTACACGCAGCCAGTTTTCCTCACCCTTGGCCCGAGCAACGACGTCACCGTGACGCCCGGCTACTTCACCGGCGGCAGCAACGACGCCCACAGCTCCGCGCTCGGCGTGCGGACCGTGCGCGGGCCGGTCCTCGGGCTCGAGTGGCGGACCGCGCCGGTCGCCGGAACGTCCGGAACAGTCGGCCTCGACCTCTTCGACGACTTCGACCAACGCGACGCGAGGAAAACCGACCCCGACCGAACGCTTGAAGGACGCGGCTTCGGCGGCGTGCGCGGCGTGGCGCATCTATCGGAAAGAACTGAAGGATCCGCCGGCGTCATCGCCCTGCAGGGAACCGTCGCGACCGACGTCATGGCGCTCAACGACGTGGAGCCCGGCACGCTCGACCGGGTGCAGGACTTCCTTCGCACCGACCTCGGCGCCTGGCGCGCCTCGGGTCCGCTCAGCTACGGCCTCGACGCGACCTTCCTCCAGGACATGCGCATCACCGACGTAAACAACCCCGACCGCAGGCTGTTCGGCTCGGAGGCGCTCTCGACCTACCAGCGGATGCCGGCGTTGTTCGCGCAACTTGCGCCGGTGGTGGTCGGCCCAGGCACCGTCTCGGTCGAGGCCAGCGCCGTCCAGTTCGTCTCCTTCGCCGGGGTCGACCCGCAGGAGCGCGCGACGGGATTCGGCCCCACCGATCGCGGGACGCCGGGCACTCTCTCGAAGGCCGGAGATCTCGCCCGCGCCCCCGCGCTGCGCCTCGATCTCTCCCCGCGCGCCGGCTTCGCTTCGCCGGCGACGTTTCCGATCGATCTTCGGCTGGACCTCGGCGGCCGCGTCGACGGGTGGTTGGTGGAGGGCTTCCCCGACCGCGACCGGACGCGCGCGTACGGGTTCATCGGTGGACGAGCGGCGCTGCCGGTCGAGCGCCGATTCGGGGGCGTTCTGCACCGCATCGAACCGGCCATCGAGGTCCGCGCGATCAGCCGATCGCTGCGGTCCGGAGGCGCGCCGTTCGGCGATCTCGCCGACGCGGGCGGCGCGCCGTATACCGCCGCACCCGATGCGGCGCAGCAGGGCCTTGCGGGCGGCGTTCCCGCGCTTCGCCGGGCGTACGACGAGATCGACTTCGCCGCGCCCTCGACCGGCGCGGTCGAGACCGCCTTTTCGCTCCTCCAGTCGCTCTGGACCAAACCGCGCTCGCGATTCGTGAGCTTCAACTTGCAGCAGGAGGCGCTCCTCTGGACGCAGGGAGGCACCAAGCGCGTCGGCGAGGGCAGCGCGACGTACGGCCTCGCGCTGGGCCCGTTCAGCTCGAGCGGCTCGATCCGATTCGACTGGTCGCAGCGCGCGATCTCCGCCGTCGGTCTCGGTGGCAATGCGCACGACGCCCGAAGCGACGAGATCCACGCCGCGTTGTCGCTCCTGCGCGGCAGCTCCAGCGAGCGGCTTCGCGCGGGAATCGACGAGCTCTTCTCCGCTGCCCGTCTGGCGGCCGCCGCCGGCGACCTGGCGGGAGGCGTGTCCGCGGGCATCTCGGCGCCGCTCATTTTCGGCCTCAAGGGCGGCTACGACTTCGGCCGTTACATCGGCCCGCTGCGTCAGGACATCCCCGACTGGAGCCACTCGTTCGGCGTGCTCTACGAAACCTCTTGCCATTGCGCGGGCTTACGGCTCACCGTCGCGCTGCCGTACAAGGACGGGCACCTGCTCGGCGGGCCGTCGATTCATCTCTTCATCGACTTGAAATCTCTCGGTTCCTTCGCGACATTCTAGGTGTCGTTTCACTGGCAGTGTCTGGAAACTCGCGTGAGCGCTGATAGGGACGCGGCAGGCAGGAGCGAAGGGGGAGACCAGCGTCCCGAGATGGTACAGGCAAGCGTCGTCAGAGAAGTAGGGCGCAGGATCCGCCAGCTCCGCCTCAACCGCGTCGCACGCATGACGCAAGAGGACCTGAGCGAGCGCGCCCAGATCAGCGTCTCGTTCCTCTCGATGATCGAGCGGGGCGAGCGGTCGCCTCATCTCGAGACGCTCGCCAACATCGCCGAGGCGCTGCAGGTCAAGATGGCCGATTTCTTCCGGTCGGACGACGAGCAGGACGGAGTCGAGCCGATCTTCCGGCCGCTCCTCGACGCCTGCCGCAAGTACAACCTCGGCAAGCGCGACGTCGACCGCCTCGTCGGAGTAGTCCGCACGATGTTCGCCTGATACGTTGCCGCCCCATGGCTGAGCTGCGCGAGGAGCAGCGGGGGCGCGCGCGCTGGTTGACCATCGACCGGCCGGCCCAGCGGAACGCGCTCACGTTCGGGCTCTTGGGCGATCTGCGCGCGTCGCTGGCGCGGGCCGACGCGGACGCCGCGGTCCGGGCGATCGCGCTCACCGCCGAAGGCGAGAAGGCGTTCTGCGCCGGCGCCGACCTCTCCGGCGGATCGATCGCCGGCCAGGACGCGCCGCGAGCGTATGCGGCGCTGCTGGTCGATCTGTCGAAGCTCGGGAAACCGGTCGTCGCGGTCGTGAACGGCTCGGTCCTCGGCGGCGGCATGGGCCTGCTCGCAGCGTGCGATCTGGCGATCGCCGCCCAGGACGCACGTTTCGGTACACCCGAGGTCGATCTCGGGCTCTTTCCCTACATGGCGCTCGCCCCTCTGACGCGGCTGATCGGACGTCGCGCTGCGCTCGATCTGATGTTCACCGCGCGCAAGATCGACGCGGCGGAGGCGCGCTCGATCGGCCTCGTCAACCGGGTCGTGCCGCGCGCCGAGCTCGCCGCGCAGGCCGATGCGCTCCTCGAAACGCTCGCGGCGAAAAGCCCGACCGCGCTGCGCCTCGGCCGGCGCGCGTTCTACGCCACGCAGGACCTGCCGTACGAGCAGCAGCTCGAGGCCCTCTGCGCGCAGCTCTCCCTGAACGCCCGGACCGAGGACGCCGCCGAGGGCGTCGCGGCGTTCCTCGAGAAGCGCAAGCCGGACTTCAAAGGTCGCTAAAGCAACTGCGCACCGCGAAGGCGCGAAGGCGCAAAGGATTTTGGCTTTTCTTCGCGCGCTTCGCGTCTTCGCGGTAAGAAGCTGCTTTTCATGACGTCCGACAAAGTCATCGTGACATGCGCTCTGACGGGCGTCCTCGCCAACCGCGAGCAATGCCCGTGGGTGCCGTACACGCCGGTCGAGATCGCCGAGGAAGCGCGGCGCGCGTACGAAGCGGGGGCGGCCGTGGTCCACATCCACGCCCGCACCGACGAGGGGGGACCCACGTTCGAGCCGGCGACGTACGCGGCGATCGCATCGGAGACGCGCAAGCGGTGCCCGGTGATCCTCAACTTCTCGACCGGCGGTGCGGGGCCGATGGAAGGGCGCGTCGCGCACATCGCCCAGGTCAAGCCGGCCATCGGCGCGCTCAACATGGGCTCGATGAACTACGCGAAGTACTCATCCAAGCGGAAGGATTTCGTCTTCGATTTCGTCTTCGAAAACCCGTTCCGCGACATCTCGTTCCTGCTGCGCACCATGAAAGAGGCCAACGTGAAGCCGGAGCTGGAGTGCTTCGACGTCGGCCACACCAATTCGATCTGGCCGTTGCTCGACAAGGGCCTCCTCGAGCGCCCGCTGCAGTTCAGCTTCATCATGGGCGTGCTCGGCGGCATCCGCGCCACCGCGGAAAACCTCGCGCTCCAGGCGCGCGAGGCGCCGCCCGACTCGACCTGGGAAGTGATCGGCATCTCCCACGAGCAGTGGCGGATGGTGGGCGCGGCGCTCGCGCTCGGCGGCAACGTGCGCGTCGGCCTCGAGGACAATTTCTATCTCGACAGCGAGGGAAAAGAGATGGCGGAGAGCAACGGCGATCTGGTCGCGAAGGCCGTCCGGATGTCGCGCGACATGGGACGCGAGCCGGCCACCGTCGAGGAAGCCGCCCGAATGCTGACGCTGGGTGCGCCATGGTGATCCTGCTCGCCGTCCTCGATCTGCTGATCGTGAATGCGCGCGTCGTCGACGGCACCGGCGCGCCGTGGTTCCGCGCCGACGTCGGCGTGCAGGGCGACCGGATCGTGCAAGTCGGCAATCTCAAAGGCGAGAAGGCCACGCGGACGATCGACGCCAAAGACCGCATGCTCGCGCCCGGGTTCATCGACATGCTCGGCCAGTCCGAGCTCTTCGGACTCGTCGATCCGCGCGTCGAATCGAAAGTGCGCCAGGGGATCACCACCGAGATCACCGGCGAGGGCGAGTCGGCGGCGCCGGTGACGCCCGCCATCCTCGCCGAAGGCAAGCCGTGGCTCGACAAGTACAAGCTGAAGGTCGACTGGACCGATTTCGCGGGCTTCCAGAAGCGCTGGCACGCGACCAGCAACCTCGCGAGCTTCGTCGGCGCTGCGACGCTCCGCGAGGCGGTCCTCGGTTACGGCGAGGTCCAACCGACGCCCGAGCAACTCGCGCAGATGGAAAAGCTGTGCGAGCAGGCGATGCAGCAGGGCGCGCTCGGCGTCTCGACCGCGCTGATCTACGCGCCGGCCTCGTACGCCAAGACGTCCGAGATCGTCGCTCTCGCCAAGGTCGCGGCGCGTTACGGGGGTGTGTACGCCACCCACATCCGCGGCGAGGCCGACACCGTCGCGGACGGCCTCGACGAAGCGATCGAGATCGGCCGCGAGGCCCGCATCCCCGTCGAGATCTGGCACTTCAAGGTGGCGGGCCGGAACAACTGGGGCCGGATGAAGGAATCGATCGCGCGGATCGAAAAGGCCCGGGCCTCGGGCGTCGACGTCAGCGCGAACATGTACCCGTACACCGCGGCCGGGAACGGCCTCTCCGCGCAGCTTCCCGGCTGGGCCCTCGCCGGCGGGACGGAAGCCACGCTCGCGCGGCTCAAGGACCCGGCGCAGCGCGCGAAGATCGTGCAGGATCCGTGGTTCTGGCACGGCGGTCTCGGCTCCGAGACGCCCGACGGCATCCTCATCGCCTACATCGGCGATCCCAGGCTGCAGCGATACGTCGGAAAGCGCGTCTCGGAGATCGCCGCCGAAGAGAAGAAGTCGCCCGAGGACGCGATCCTCGACCTGCTCATCGCCGACCGCCTGCAGACCGGCGTGGTGCGGTTCGTGATGAGCGAGGACGACGTCCGGCTCGGCTGGCGGCAACCGTGGGTCTCGCTCGGCACCGACAATCCCGGCTTTTCGCCCGACGGGCCGTTCGCCGACGTCAGCCTGCACCCGCGCGGATGGGGATCGACGCCGCGCGTTCTCGCGATGCTCGGCATCGAAGAAGGGGTGCGCCGGTTGACGTCCCTTCCTGCGCGCCGGGCCGGCCTGATGAATCGCGGCATCCTGCGGCCGGGCATGATGGCCGACCTGGTGATGTTCGACCCGGCCGCCCTGCGCGACCTCGCGACCTACGAGCAGCCGCGCCAGTTTGCGGCGGGATTCGACGACGTGATCGTCAATGGAAAGCTCGTGATCGACGAGGGAAAGTTGACCGCCGAGCGTCCGGGACGAGCGCTCCGCAGATCGCTTGACACGGCGCGGTAACGCTCCTATCCGGAAGCGCCATGAAGAAGATTCGATTGCTCACGCCAGGCCCGACGCCCGTGCCGGAGCGGCTCTCGCTGCGGATGGCGCAGCCGATCGTCCACCACCGATCGCCGGAGTTCGAACAGGTCTTCGCGCGGGTCCGCGAGGGGCTGCAGTGGCTCTTCCAGACGAAACAGGACGTGCTCGTCTTCGCCAGCTCGGGCACCGGCGCGATGGGCCGATGGACGAGTGGGGCATCGACGTCCTCGTCAGCGCCGGCCACAAGGCGCTCGGCCTGCCGCCGGGAGTCGCCTTTCTCGCCGCCGGCGACAAGGCGTGGAAGCTCAATGAAACCGCGGATTTGCCTCGGTTCTACTTCGACGCCAGGCGGGAGCGGGAGAACCAGAAGAAGAACCAGACCGCATGGACGCCGGCGATCTCGCTCGTCTCCGGTCTCGACGAGTCGCTGCAGATGTTCCGCGAGGAAGGCCTGGAGAAGGTCTTCGAGCGCCACGCGCGGATGGCTCGCGCGGCTCGCGCCGGGATGGAGGCTCTCGGTTTGAAGCTGTTCTCGAAGAGCCCCTCGCCGGCGATGACGACCGTCGAGTCTCCGGTCGACAGCGAGAAGCTGACCAAACATCTCTTCAGCAAGTACGGCATCAAGCTCGTCGGCGGCCAGGACGCGGCGAAAGGAAAGATCTTCCGCATCGCGCACCTCGGGTACTTCGACGACTTCGACATGCTGGTCGTCATCGGCGCGATCGAGCGCGGCCTGCACGATCTCGGCTGGAAAGTGGAGCTGGGCGCGGGTCTGGCCGCGGCACAGAGAGCGCTGTTGGGGACCGCTTGAGGTGGCGCCGCGCGAGGGTCGGCAGTTGGGGGGTCCAGGGGGGAGCGAGCTCCACCCTGGTAGAGGCGCCGCAGGCGCCGGATCGACCCACACGTCCATTGCTCTCCGAGGATCATGTCCATGAAGATCCTCATTGCTGACGAGCTCTCGCCCGAGGCGAAAGGGATCCTCGAGCGCATTCCGGGCGCGGAGGTCGATTTTCGTCCGGGGCTCGCGCCGAAAGAGTTGCTCGACGCCATCGGCCGGTACGACGCCCTCGCGGTGCGGAGCGCGACGAAGGTCACCGCCGAGGTGCTCGCGGCCGCGCAGAAATTACGCGTGATCGGCCGCGCCGGGACCGGTGTCGACAACATCGATCTCGCGGCAGCCACGCGGCGCGGGGTGGTGGTGATGAACGCGCCCGGGGGCAACAGCGTCTCGGTCGCCGAGCACACGATGGCGCTGCTGCTCGCGCTTGCGCGCTCCATCCCCGACGCCTCCGACAGTACCCGCCGCGGCAAGTGGGAAAAGAAGAAGTACTCCTCGGGCCGTGAGCTGGCGGGCAAGGTCCTCGGCGTCGTCGGCACCGGGAACATCGGCCAGCTCGTCGTCCACCGCGCCAAGTCGTTTGGAATGAAGGTGATCGCCTACGACCCTTTCCTCTCGCAGGAGGCGGCGGCCAAGCTCGGCGTCGAGCTGCTCGATCTCGCCGAGGTCTTCCGGCGCGCCGACGCGATCACGCTCCACGTGCCTTTGAACGAGCAGACGCGCAACATGGTCAACGCGTCGACGCTCGCGCAGATGAAGCCGGGCGCGCTGCTCGTCAACTGCGCGCGCGGCGGCCTGGTCGACGAACAGGCGGTGGCCGAGGCCCTGAAAGCGAAGCGCCTCGGCGGCGCGGCGCTCGACGTCTTCGCGAGCGAGCCGCCGGAGAAAGAGAACCCGCTGTTCGGGTGCGAGAATTTCATCGCCACGCCGCACCTCGGCGGGTCGACCGAGGACGCGCAGCAGAACGTCGCGGCCATCGTCTGCGAGGCGATGGTCGAGTACCTGACGACCGGGACGATCCGGAACGCGGTCAACGTGCCGAGCGTCTCGGCCGAGGTGCTCGAGCGGCTCGGGCCGTTCCTGCGGCTCGCCGAGAAGCTCGGGAGGTTCGCCTCGCAGTACGCGCTGCAGGGCGAGTGCGCGGCGGCGCCGGAGGAGCTCGAGATCGCCTATTCGGGCGAGGTCGCCGACCACCCGAGCGCACCTTTGACGGCCGCGGTGTTGAAAGGTGTGCTCGGCACCTTCCTCGCCGAGCCGGTCAACGAAGTCTCGGCGCCGGCGCTGGCCCGCGAGCGGGGGCTGTCGGTCAAGGAAGTCAAGACCACCGACACGCCCGACTTTACCAGCCTGGTGACGCTGCGGCTGCGGTGCGGAAAGATGATCACCACCGAAGTCGCCGGTACCATCGTCGGCAAGCGCGAGCCGCGGCTGGTGCGGGTCGACAAGTTCGAGATCGAGGCCGTGCCGGAGGGGTCCATGCTGGTGCTGCACAACAACGACGCGCCCGGGGTGATCGGCAACGTCGGCCTCACGCTCGGCGAAGCGCGCGTGAACATCGCGCAGTTCGCGCTCGCCCGCGACCGCGCCCGCGGCGAAGCCCTCGCGCTGGTCAACGTCGACACCCCCGCCTCGGCGGAAGTCCTCGATCGCCTCCGCAAACTGCCGAACGTCCTGCGCGTGCATCAAGTGGCACTATGAAAGAAAAAAGCGCACCGCGAAGGCGCGAAGGCGCGAAGGTTTCGGGATCTGCTGCGGAGCGATGGTTGCACAATCCCAACCGCTTCGCGCCTTCGCGTCTTCGCGGTGTGATTTTGCTTTTGACTTTTCTCGCTGGCTGCAAGAAAGAGGCGCCGAAGGCGCATAAGCCGAGGCCGGGCGAGATTCAAATCGAGACGCCGCTGGTGAACAAGGCACTCGATGCGGCCGACGGGGACGCGTCGTGGCTCTCGGGGACGTGGCAGAAATCGGGCGAGCCGCGGTGGTTTCTCTTCAACCTG
>JAIVGS010000131.1 GCA_020201435.1 Myxococcales bacterium | reverse complement strand
GTTATAAGGACCGCCCCCGATGGAAGACGGCAACAAAACACTTTATCTGCTGTCGCTCGGCTGCCCGAAGAACCGGGTCGACAGCGAAGTGATGCTCGGCAGCCTGCTCGACGACGGGTACACGGTCGTCGAAGACCCGGAAAACGCCGAGGTGATCCTGATCAATTCGTGCGCATTCATCGGCGAGGCGAAGCAGGAGTCGATCGACGCGATCCTCGAGCACGCGCAGCTGAAAGAGACCGGCAACTGCAAGGTGCTGGTCGTCGCGGGCTGCCTGACCCAGCGGTATGCGGACGTCCTGCAGCAAGAGATGCCCGAGGTCGATTACTTCGTCGGCACCAGCGCTTATCCGCGGATCGCGCAGATCCTGAAGGGCGAGCGCGACCGCGCGGTGATCCCCGATCCGGATTACATCGCCGACTCGCACACGCCGCGCCGCAACTCGATGCCGCGCTGGACGGCGTACGTCAAGATCGCCGAGGGCTGCGACAACAAGTGCACCTTCTGTATCATCCCGAAGCTGCGCGGGCTGCAGCGCTCACGGCCGATCGGCGACGTCGTCACCGAGGCGCGGCGGCTGGTCGCCGAGGGCGCGGTCGAGCTGAACCTGGTGGCGCAGGACCTGACCGCGTACGGCCATGATCTCCCCGGCAAGCCGCGGCTGCACGAGCTTCTCAAGGCGCTCGAGGACGTGCCGGCTCGCTGGATCCGCCTCCACTACGCGTATCCCCGTGATTTTCCGGACGATCTGATCGACGCGCTGGCGAGGCAGCCGAATCTCGCCCGCTACCTCGACATGCCCCTGCAGCACATCGCCGATCCGGTCCTGCGGCGGATGAAGCGCGGCCGCGATTCGGCGTGGGTCCGCAAGCTCGTCCGCAAGCTGCGCGACCGCGTGCCCGGACTGACGTTCCGGACCAGCTTCATCGTCGGCTTTCCCGGCGAGACCGAGGCGCAGTTCGAGGAGCTGTGCGAGTTCGTCGAGGAGATGCGATTCGACAAGGTCGGCGTCTTCCAGTTTTCGCGCGAGGAAGGGACCGAATCGTACGACCTCGACGGGCAGCTTCCGCAGCGGGTGAAGGCCGCCCGGCAGAAGAAATTACTCGGTATCCAGCGGCGCATTTCGAAAGAGCATCAGCGGAAGCTGGTGGGAAAGAAGCTCGAGGTGCTGGTGGAGGGTGTCTCGGACGAGACCGATCTGCTCCTCGAAGGTCGCTGGCAGGGCCAAGCGCCCGAGATCGACGGCAAGGTCTACGTCAACCGTGGGCAGGCGCGGCCGGGCGAGATCGTCGAGGTCGAGATCGAGCAGGCCGGCGATTACGACCTGGTCGGCGGCATCGCCGGCGCCGACTGCCCCACGCAGCTGCTGGTTCCGGTGCAGCAGCAGATGCCTAGACCGCGCTTTCCGATCCTCTCGCACTGAGCCGGCCTTCGATCAGCCAGCCGATGACGGCGGCGGCGAGCACGCCGCCGACGTGGAAGACCCACAGATGCGCGGGCAACGCGTGCGCCGAGCAGCCGATGTGCAGCATCGCCTGTCCGGCGAGCGCGCCCGCCGCCGCCGCCTGCGCGAGCGCGCCAGGGCGAAGATTGCCGCGCCGCGCGAGCCAGGCTGCCGCGGCGAGGGGCATCGCGGCGGAGATCATTTCGACGGTGAAGCATTCGGCGCCGAGCCTCGCCGCCAGCGCGCTCGGGAATCCCGGCACGCCGCCGGCCGCGAATGCGAATCCGGCCGACGCCGCGAGGGTGACCAGCGCGCCGGCCTTCAGCGCCCCGGCGGTCGCGGCCAGCAACGTCGCCAGCGCGAGGACGGCGAGCGCTGCCGTCCACGCTTCGGGGTCCCGGTGGCGCGCGAACAGGAGCGGCACCAGAAACGCCGCCACCGCCGCTGCCGCGCGCAACCACCAGCCCTTTGCGGCTGGCTCCATCTCCGCGAGCACCGCATCTCGCGCGCGCTGCAGCGCGGCCGGCGAAGGGGCAGGCAGGCGGACCTCGCCGAGCAGCTTCTGCAGCTTCTCGCCTTCGCGCAGCGCGGCCGTGCACTCGGCGCAGCCCCGCGCGTGCTCGAGGAGCTCGGCCCGGTCGGGGTCGTCGTCGGGCAGCGCGGCCACCAGGGCGGCCCTCGAGCGCAGCTCTTCGTGCGTCATCGCTCGAGCACCCCCTCGAGCTCCTTGCGCAGCGTCTCGTACCCGCGAAACGCGCGCAGCTTGATCGCGCCCGGCGTGGTCCCCAGGACCTGCGCGATCTCGGGAAAGGTCATTCCCTCGTAGCGATGCAGGTGGATCACCACCCGCTGGCTCTCCGGCAGCCGATCGAGCGCGGTGCGGACCGCGTCCTGCAGGTCGGTGTCGGGCGGCGGATCGCGAGGGGCCTGCGCGTCGGCGCGCGAGAGGGCTTCCTCGTCGGCGTCTTCGGGCAGGCGCAGCCGCTTGCGCAGCTCGTCGAGGCGGACGCGGGCAGCGATGGTGAACAGCCACGGCGCGACTTTCATCGTCGTGTCGTATCGCTGGCGCGCCCTGTGGACCTTCATGAACGTTTCCTGCAGCAAGTCGTCCGCCACCGCCTCGGCCCTGAACGAGCGCAGGAAAAATCCATGCACCCGGGGTCCGAGCCGGGCGAAGAGCCGTTCGAACGCCCGGGCATCCCCCGCGGCGTAGGCCGACATGAGCTCTTCATCCGTCGGTCCCATCGAGTCCTTACGCTCGCGACGCGCGCAAGGTTACGCCAGAAAAAGCAAAATCTCACCGCGGAGGCGCGGAGGACGCAGAGGTTCGCGGAGATTTTTCTAAAACCTCCGCGCTCTCCGCGCCTCCGTGGTGCGCTTGAGACCGTTAGCCGTTGGCGGCTTCGTCTTCGGCTTCTTCGGTGCCGAAGAGCTCCTTGACCTTCTCGAAGAAGCTCTTCGACTGCGGGTGCGACTCTTCGCCGGCGATGGCGGCGAACTGCTCGAGCAATTCGCGCTGCTTCTTCGAGAGCTTCTCGGGCACTTCCACCGTCACCCGCACGTGCTGGTCGCCGCGCTGGTAGCCGTTGAGCGACGGAATTCCCTTCCCGCGCAGCCGGAACACCTTGCCGCTCTGCGTCCCGGAGGGGATCTTCATCTTCACCTTCCCGTCGAGCGTCGGCACCTCGATGGTCGAGCCCAGGGCGGCCTGGGTGAAGCTGATCGGCACCTCGCAGATGACCTCGGTGTCCTCGCGGATGAAGATCGGGTGCTCCTGGACGTGCACCACGACGTAGAGGTCGCCGGGAGGCCCGCCGCGCTCGCCGGGCTCGCCCTCGCCGGTCAGCTTGAGCCGTGTCCCGGTGTCGACGCCGGGCGGGACTTTCACGGTGAGAACGCTCTCGGTCTCGACCTTCCCGGCGCCGCGACAGGTCGCGCACGGGTCGGTGATCACCTTTCCCGTGCCCTGGCAGTGCCCGCAAGTACGCGAAATCTGGAAGAAACCCTGCGTCATCCGCAGCTCGCCCGCGCCGTGGCAGGTGGGGCAGGTCTTGGGGCCGGTGCCCGGCTTGGAACCAGACCCGTGGCACGTCGAGCATTGCTTGTGCCGGGGGATCTTGACCTTGGCCTCGGTGCCGAAGGCGGCCTCGGTGAACGCGACCTCGAGGTTGTACCGGAGGTCGCTGCCGCGCTGCTTCCCGCCCCGCGCGCGGCCTCCGCGCTGGCCGAAGATCTCGCCGAAGATGTCCCCGAAGATGTCGTTGATGTTCCCGGAGAATCCGGCCTCGAACGGGCTCGGCCCGAACCCTCCCGGCGCCTGGTGGCCGAAGCGGTCGTAGCGGGCCCGCTTTTCGGGGTCGGCGAGGATCTCGTACGCCTCGGAGCACTCCTTGAACTTCTCTTCCGAGACCTTGTCCCCGTCGTTCTTGTCCGGGTGATACTGCAGCGCGAGCTTGCGGAAAGCGCTCTTCAGCTCCTGCGCGGTGGCGGTGCGGGAAACCCCGAGAACCTCGTAATAATCGCGTTTCTGGACAGACACTCACGGCTCCCGGAGCAGGCAGGCAGGCGCTCGACGCCTCACGTCTTAACGTAAGCTTTGCGCCGAGAGTGTCAACCGACGGCGACGTTTCAGGATTTCTTGTCGCCCGAGGCCTTCTTGTCGCCCGAGTCGCCGGAGGAATAGAGCGCGTCGGCGATCCGGTAGGCCGAGCCTTCCAGCCGCTGGACGGCGGCCTTGATCTTGGGCAATTCGTCGGAGCCGACGACCGACTTGAGGGCCTCGAGATCGCCGCGGATCTCGGCCATGTCCTTGGCCGGCAGCAGCGTCGAGTACTCCTCCAGCGCTTTCTCGGTGGTGTAGATCAGGCCGTCGGCGGAGTTCTTCACGTCGGCCAGCTCTTTCTTCTTCTTGTCGGCCGATTTGTGCTGCTCGGCCTCGCCGATCATCTTCTGGATCTCCTGCTCGGTCAGACCCGAAGACGCGACGATTCGAATCGACTGCTGCTTTCCGGTGCCGAGGTCCTTCGCCGAGACGTGGACGATGCCGTTGGCGTCGATGTCGAAGGCCACTTCGATCTGAGGCACGCCGCGCGGCGCCGGCGGGATGCCGACCAGCTCGAATCGGGCCAGCGTCTTGTTGTCGATCGCCATCTCGCGCTCGCCCTGCAGCACGTGGACGTTGACGATCGGCTGGTTGTCGACCGCGGTCGAAAAGACCTGCGACTTGCGCGCCGGAATCGTCGTGTTCTTGTCGATGATCTTGGTGAACACCCCGCCCGCGGTCTCGACGCCGAGCGAGAGCGGCGTCACGTCGAGCAGCAGCACGTCCTTCACTTCGCCCTTGAGCACGCCTCCCTGGATGGCCGCGCCGATGGCCACGACCTCGTCCGGGTTAACGCCCTTGTGCGGCTCCTTGCCGAAGAACTTCTGCACCGTCTCCTGCACCTTCGGCATCCGGGTCATGCCGCCGACGAGGATCACGCGGTCGATCTCTTTCGTCGTCAACCCGGCGTCTTTCAAGGCGATTTTGCACGGCTCGACGGTCTTCTGGACGAGGTCGCCGACCAGCTCCTCGAGCTGCGGCCGGGTCATCGTCTCGGTCAGGTGCTTGGGTCCCGACGCATCCGCCGCGATGAACGGCAGGTTCACGTCGGTCTCGGTGGCCGAGGAGAGCTCGTGCTTGGCGCGCTCCGCCGCTTCCTTCAGGCGCTGCAGCGCCATCCGGTCCTTGCGCAGGTCGATCCTGGTGTTCTTCTGGAACTTGTCGTTCAGGTAGTCGACGATCCGCTGGTCGAAGTCCTCGCCGCCGAGGAAGGTGTCGCCGTTGGTGGCCTTGACCTCGAAGACGCCCGAGTTCAGCTCGAGGACCGAGATGTCGAACGTTCCGCCGCCCAGGTCGTAGACGCAGATCTTCTCGGTGCCGGTCGCGCGCATGGCGGAGCCGGTGGCCTTGCTGCCGCCCGGCCCGCCCTGGGCCTTGTCGAGCCCGTAGGCGAGAGCGGCCGCGGTCGGCTCGTTGATGATGCGCAGGACGTTCAAACCCGCGATGCGCCCGGCGTCCTTGGTGGCCTGCCGCTGCGAGTCGTTGAAGTACGCCGGGACCGTCACCACCGCTTCGGTCACCTGCTCGCCGAGATAATCCTCGGCGGTCTGCTTCATCTTGGCGAGGATCATCGCCGAGATCTCGGAGGGGCTGTACCGCTTGCCGCGCAATTCCACCCAGGCGTCGCCGTTTTCGGCCTGGATGATGCGGAAAGCCGAGACCGAGATGCTCTTTCGGACCTCGTCCGAATCGAACTTGCGGCCCATCAGCCGCTTCACCGCGAAGACGGTCGCCTCGGGGTTCGTGATCGCCTGCCGCTTGGCGATCTGGCCCACCAGCCGCTCTCCGGCCTCGGTGAAACCGACCATCGAGGGAGTGGTTCGGCTGCCTTCCGAGTTCGGGATGACTACCGGCTCGCCGCCTTCCATCACGGCGACGCAGCTGTTGGTGGTGCCGAGATCGATGCCGATCACTTTGGGCATGCAGCGCAGTCTCCCCGGAGAAATCGTACCTCAACAGAAGTGCGCCCGCGGGTCAAACGATCCGGATCAGGGCGGATTTTCGCGCAGCGGTAGCTTTCCAGCACCTCAGGCGGACGCCGGCGGAGCGCCGCCGGTTCCGTTCGAGGAAGGAGGCGAACCCGGGGTGCGAGGTTTGGCCACAACCACCGCCGCCGGCCGCACCAGGCGATCGTGGAGCTTGTAGCCCTTCGCCATCTCGGCGACGACGGTGTTGGGCGGCTCGTCGCTCTCCTGTTGCATCAGCGCCTCGTGGACGCTGGGGTCGAACGGCTTGCCCACCGCCGAGAACCCGACCACGCCGTGCCGGGCGAGGTTGGTCTCGAACAGCTTCTGCACCAGCCGGACGCCTTCGATCACCTGCTTGAGATCGTGCTGCTCGGCGTGGTCGAGCGCGCGCTCGAGGTTGTCGAGCACCGGCAGGAAGTCCTTGAGGAGCTTCTCGTTTCCGAACTTCGCCGCGTCCTCCTTTTCCTTTCCGGACCGCTTCTTGAAGTTGTCGAACTCGGCGGCGGTCCGCAAAAGGCGCTCGTGGGTGTCCTTGAGC
>JAIVGS010000303.1 GCA_020201435.1 Myxococcales bacterium | reverse complement strand
GTGTCGGTGTACTCGGAGCGGTCCTTGTAGGTGAAGTCGCCCACGTCGGTGCGCTTCTGCTCGACGCCGTTCAGGTAGACCACGTTGTCGCGGACGTCGATGCGGTCGCCGGGCAGGCCGATGACCCGCTTCACGTAGTCGACGTCGGGATGCTGCGGGTTGATGAAGACGACCACGTCGCCCCGCTGCGGCGGCCGCTCCCACAGCTTGTGGACCTTGGCCGGATCGGTGAACGGCACGCGCAGGCCGTAGCTCATCTTGTTGACGAAGATGAAGTCGCCGACCAGGAGCGTCGGGATCATCGAGCCCGAGGGGATGTGGAACGGCTCGAAGACGAACGCGCGCAAGAGCAGCGCGACCAGGATCGCGCCGCCGATCGACTCGGTGTACTCGCGCGCCGCGCTCTTGCGGGCGAACGAAAGGTGCTTGTCGAGAGCGGCGTCGAGCGCGAGCCGGGCCTGCAGCGCCGGCATTCCCTGGCCCTGCGCGAGGCCCTCTTCGACGCCCTTGATCGCGCGATCGACGTCGGCAGCAGCCGTCTCGGAGATCTTGCCGCGATTGCGCCGCAGAAGGCGCGAGCCGCTCTTGCGCAGGCCCTTCGCTTCGTTGCGCGCCCGGCTGCGCACGCCCCACGGCGTGGCCGAGCCGATCGTCGAGAGCACGAAAATCGCGAGAAAAACCGCCAGCGAGCCGAGCAGGAAGTTCTGCTGCCGGAGCAAGTGCTGCGCGACCAGCGCGATCGCGACCGTCGCCAGCACGATCCCGGCGAGCCGGCCGTAGCCGGCCGCCGCGTAGAACGGCTTCAGGCCCTTGTCGGCGGCCGACACCAGCTCGGCCTCGCGGCGCGCCTGCTGCGAATTTCGCGTCTCGGCGGCCGCGGTCATTCCTCCACCTTGAGGACCGCCAGAAACGCTTCCTGCGGGATCTCGATCTGTCCGACCGCCTTCATCCGCTTCTTGCCTTCCTTCTGCTTTTCCAACAGCTTGCGCTTGCGGGAAATGTCCCCGCCGTAGCATTTGGCGAGCACGTTCTTGCGCAGGGCCTTCTGCGTCTCCCGGGCGATGACGCGGGACCCGATCGCGGCCTGGATGGCCACTTCGTACATCTGCTTGGGGATCTCCTCTTTCAGCTTCTCGCAGATCAACCGGCCGCGCTGGTACGCGCGCTCGCGATGCACGATCGTGCTCAAAGCGTCGACTGGCTCGCCGTTGATGAGGATGTCGAGCTTCACCAGGTCTGCTTCCTGGTATCCGAGCGGTTCATAGTCCAGCGAAGCGTAACCGCGGGTGATGCTCTTCAGCTTGTCGAAGAAGTCGAAGACCACCTCGGCCAGCGGAATTTCGTAAGTAATTTGAACCCTTTTGGTGCCGATATACTTGATGTCTTTCTGCATGCCGCGGCGGTCCTGGCAGAGCTGGAGCACGGCGCCCACGTAGTCGTTGGGCACGTAGATGTGCGACAGCAGCATCGGCTCCATCATCTTCTCGATCTCGCCCTCCGGAGGCAGCCGGGCCGGATTATCCACCGTGATCTCGCTGCCGTCCTTTTTCAGGACCTTGTAGACGACGGAGGGCGCGGTGGTGATGAGATTCAGGTTGTATTCGCGCTCGAGCCGCTCCTGGACGATCTCCATGTGGAGCAGGCCGAGGTAGCCGCATCGAAAGCCGAATCCGAGCGCCTGCGAGGTCTCCGGCTCGTAGGTGAAGGCGCTGTCGTTCAGACGGAGCTTTTCGAGCGCGTCGCGGGTATTCTCGTAATCCGATGAATCCACGGGGAAAATCCCCGAGAACACCATCGGCTTGATCTCCTTGAAGCCGGGCACCGGCGCGTCGGTCGGGTTGGCGGCGTCGGTGAGCGTGTCGCCGACCTTGGCGTCGTGGATGACCTTGACGTTGGCGACGACGAAGCCGACCTCGCCGGCGATCAGGCTCTCCTTGCCGCGCGCTTTCGGAGAAAAGACGCCGACTTCCGCGACTTCGTACTCGCGCTTGTTGGACATGAAGACGATCTTCTGGCGCGGCTTGACGGTCCCTTCCTCGATGCGGACGAGCATGATCACGCCGCGGTAGGAGTCGTACCAGCTGTCGAAGATCAGCGCTTTCAAAGGCTTTTCCGGATCGCCCGTCGGCGGCGGGACGTCTTTCACGATCTCTTCGAGCAGCTCCTCGATGCCGGTGCCCTCCTTGGCGCTGGTCGACACCGCCTTGCTCGCGTCGAGGCCGATGACTTCCTCGATCTCCCGGCGGGTTCCTTCGACGTCCGCCGACGGCAGGTCGATCTTGTTGATCACCGGGACGACGGCGAGATCGTGCTCGAGCGCGAGGTAGACGTTGGCGAGCGTCTGCGCTTCGACCCCCTGCGACGCGTCGACGACCAGGACCGCCCCCTCGCAAGCCGAGAGACTTCGGCTCACCTCGTACGCGAAGTCGACGTGGCCGGGCGTGTCGATCAGGTTCAAGACGTACTCTTTTCCGTCGCGTCTGCTCCGCCAGTTCATCCGGACGGACTGGGCCTTGATGGTGATCCCGCGTTCCCGCTCCAGCTCCATGTTGTCGAGAAACTGGTCCTGCGCCTCGCGTGCCGACACCGTGCCGGTCTTTTCCAGGAGCCGGTCCGACAGCGTGCTCTTTCCGTGATCGATGTGCGCGATGATCGAGAAGTTGCGCAGGTGTGCGTTCGCTTCCGGCATCGTCCGGCGCTCGGATAACATGCCGCGGCATGGCAGACAACGACGTCCGGAGCAAGCAGGGAGGCGCTCGGGTCCGGCTGCCGCCGCCACTCGTTTTCGTCGCGGCGATCGTCGCCGGGTGGTTGATTCCCGACCTGCGGCTGCACGGCTCCCACGCGGCGCGGATCGCGATCGGAGCGCTGCTGATCGCGGGCGGGTTGTCCATCGGCATCGGGGCGATCCGGCTGTTTCGCAAGACCGGCCAGGACGCGAAGCCGTGGACGCCGTCCCCCGAGCTCCTCCTCGAGGGCCCATACCGTTTTTCGCGCAACCCGATGTACGTGGGGATGACGCTCTTCACGCTGGCGGCCGCGGCGCTGTCGGGGCACGGCTGGATCGCGGTGCTCGCGCCGTTCGCGCTCGCGGTCGTGCACTACACGGCGGTGTTGCCGGAAGAGCGGTATCTCACCGCGAAATTCGGCGAATCGTACGTCTTGTACAAAACGCGCGTCCGCCGTTACCTGTAACCGAGCTCGGCCCGGAAGTACTCGACGGTCGGCTGGAGGCCCTCGCCGAGCGGGACTTTCGGTTCCCAGCCGAGGAGCGTCTTCGCGCGGGTGATGTCCGGGCGGCGCTGCCTCGGGTCGTTTTCCGGCAGCGGCCGGACCGAACGGACGGACCCACCTTTCCCGACCGCCTTGCGCACCGCGTCGGCGAACTGGACCAGCGTCATCTCGACCGGGTTGCCGAGATTCACCGGGCGTGAATCGCCCCTCTGGAACAGGGCCAACAGGCCGGACACGAGATCGTCCACGTAACAGAAGCTCCGCGTCTGCGAGCCGTCGCCGAAGACGGTGAAGTCCTCCCCTTTCAGGGCCTGGCTGACGAAGGCGGGCACAACCCGGCCGTCGTCGACGCGCATCCGCGGGCCGTAGGTGTTGAAGATGCGCGCGATGCGGAAGCGCGTTCCGTGGACCCGCGCATACGAGGTGATCAGGGCTTCGGCATAGCGCTTGGATTCGTCGTAGCAGGCGCGCGGCCCGATCGGGTTGACGTTGCCGAAGTACTCCTCGCGCTGCGGGTGCTCGAGCGGATCGCCGTAGACCTCGCTGGTCGAGGCGTGGAGCAGCGTGGCGCCGGCCATGCGCGCGAGGTCGAGCGCGTTGCGCGTGCCGGCCGAGCCGGCCTCGAGCGTCTCGAGCGGCAGCCGCGCGTAGTCGATCGGCGACGCCGGCGAGGCGAGGTTGAAGACCGCATCGGCGGGACCGACGACGGGGATCGGCCTGGTGATGTCGTGCTCGACGAACGTGTACCGCTGCAGCCGGCGCTCGCCGTGGGCGCGCTTGCCGGTCAGGTAGTTGTCGACGCAGACCACTTCGTCGCCCCGCTGCAGGAGGCGATCGACGAGATGACTGCCGATGAACCCGGCCCCTCCGAGGACGATGGCGCGCACCGGGCGCTTCTACCACTACTTCACGCGGCCGTAGCGGTCCTCGAGTCGGACCACGTCGTCGAGATCGGGGGTCGAGGCCTCGAGGATGTCGCAGTCGGTCTCGGCGATCATCCGGTGCCGCAAGAGCGGCGTGATGTGGAACGATTCGCCCGGACCGAGGACTCGGTCGTTCAGCTCTTCGCCTTCGCCGCCGGTCTGGAAGCGCATCCGGCCGGAGAGGACGTGGACCGTCTCGTCCTTCTTCTGGTGGTACTGCAGGCTCAGCGCGTGGCCCATCCTGATGTGGAGGATCTTGCCGACGTAGCGATCGGTGCGCGCCCAGATCAGCTCGTGCCCCCACGGCTTTTCGACGCGTACCGGTTTCTGCTCGGCCATCAGTGCGTTCCCATCACGACTGCAGGGCCGCGCAATTCGCGCTCGACGTCGGTCCGGAAGCGGTTGGCGGCGGCCTTGTCCTTGAAAGCGCCGACCCGCACCCGGTACCACGTACCCTTCGCGCCAAGATCGGCCTCGACCGCGTACGGTTTCAAGCCCGCCGCGCGCGCTTTGTTCTCCATCCGCTGGGCTTCCGCCCGATCCGGCGAGGCGCCGATTTGTACTGTAAAATCGCCGACATCGCGGGGTGGCGCGGTGAGCGATACCGGAACCGCCGATGCGACCTGGAGGGCGGGCGGCGGCGCCGGAACGACGGTCGCGGGGCGCGGAGCGGGAACCACGGTCGGCGCCCGCCCCCGCGCCTTCTCCGACTCCTTCGCCTTCTCGTTCTCCGTTTCCTTTTCCTTTTCGACGACCGGCGGGCTCGCCGGCAGCGCCGAGACACCTGGCGGCGCCGAAGGAACGTTCGCAGTTTCCGGTGGCCGGTAGTCGGTAGCCGGTGGCCGTGGTTCGGGCGCCATGCGGCGCCCGACGAGCACACCGACCACGAAGACGCCGCCGATCAGCAGCAGCGCGGAGAACCCGAGCGCCCACGCCTGCCGATCGTCGAGCGAAAACTCGCGCTTTTCCCGCAGCCTGTCCGCGTCGCGCATCGGCTCTCGAATACCAGACGAACACGGCTTCACGCCACTTCGTCGCCTTCGGCCTCGGGGGCTTCCATCCGGTCCGGCGCGGAGACGCCGAGGACGGCGAGCGCGTTCGCCAGCGCCTGGCGCAGCGCCCAGACGAGGTAGACGCGCGCGGTGGTCTTGCGGGGATCGTCGGAGATCACCCGCTCGGTCTTTTTATATTTAGTATAATAGCCGTGAAAGGAGGCGATCGTCTCCTGCAGGTAGAAGACGACACGGTGCGGCTCGAGCGACTGCGCCGCGGCGGCGATCATCTCGGGCAGCGCGAGGATGCGCTTGATCAGGTCGATCTCCTCGGGCAGCTGCAGCGCCTGCATCGCCTCAGGGTCCCACCGCGGGTCGACGCCAGCCTTGCGCAGGATCGCCGAGCAGCGGGCATGCCCGTACTGCACGTAGAAGACCGGATTCGAGTTGTCGCGCTTCTGCGCGAGCCCGACGTCGAAGTCGAGCGCCATGTCGCCGCGCCGGAGCAGGAAGAAGACTCTCGTCGCGTCGGAGCCCGCGGTCTCGAGAAGCTCTCTCAAGGTGACGAAGTTCGCCGCCCGCTTGCTCATGCGGAACGGCTGGCCGTCCTTCATGAGGTTCACGAGCTGGAAGAGGATGATCTCGAGCTCGCCGCCCATCGCCTGCACGACGGCCTTCATCCGCTGGACGTAGCCGCCGTGGTCCGCGCCCCAGACGTTGATCAGCCGCGTGTACCCGCGCGAGAGCTTGTCGAAGTGATAGGCGACGTCGGCGGCGAAGTACGTCGGCTCGCCGTTGGTCTTGTACAAGGGCCGATCGCGGTCGTCGCCGAAGCGCGTGGTCTTGACGACTTTCAGCGGCTTCTCGACGAGCTCCTCGTCGGGGTCGCGCTCCATCCCCTTGGGCGGCGGCAGGATCTCGTGAGCGGTCAGGCCCTTCTCGTCGAGGAGCGCGACCGCGGCTTCGAGGCGGCGCTCGTCGTGGAGCGTCTTCTCGCTGAAGAACTTGTCGAATCGAATACCGAAAAGCTCCAGATCCTGCTCGATCAGATTTTGTAAAATCCACGCCGTCGCGAACGCGCGCAGCGGCTCGCGGATTTCGTCGAACGGCCGTGAAGGATCGCCGCCGGCGTCGAGCCACGCCTGCGCCACGTCGCGGACGTACTCGCCCTGGTAGTCCTCGGGATCGAGCGCGACGCGCGGCACGCCGGGTTTCAATTCGGTCGCGCGCGCAAGCACGGCGTGCGCCAGCCGCCACACCTGCCCGCCGGCGTCGTTGATGTAGAACTCGCGGGCGACTTCGTAGCCGGCCCAGTCGAGGAGGTTGGCGATCACGTCGCCGATCACCGCGCCGCGGCCGTGGCCGACGTGCATCGGACCGGTCGGATTCGCGCTGACGAACTCGACCATCGTCTTGC
>JAIVGS010000130.1 GCA_020201435.1 Myxococcales bacterium | reverse complement strand
TGACACAGCTCCACGGTGCCCGGTCTGGGCATCTCGTTCGGACGCGGCGGCGCGACCACGTTCCAGCAGGACCTGCAGAACGCCGACGTGATCGTCATCCAGGGCTCCAACATGGCCGAGTGCCACCCGGTCGGGTTCCAGTGGGTGATGGAGGCCAAGGCGCGCGGCGCGAAGATCATCCACGTCGATCCGCGGTTCACCCGCACCAGCGCGATGGCCGATCTGCACGTGCCGATTCGCGCCGGCAGCGACATCGCCTTCCTCGGCGGCATCATCCGGTACATCCTCGAAAACGAACGCGCGTTCCACGATTACGTCGTCCATTACACGAACGCGTCGGTGATCATCGACGACGAGTACCGCGACCCCGAAGACCTCGAAGGTTTCTTCAGCGGCTGGGACGCGAAGAAAGGGGAATACGACGATTCGAGCTGGCAGTACCAGGGCATCGAGGACATTGCCGCCGCCGGCCACAAGGAAATCGTGCCGCACGGCGTCCCCGACAGCCCGCGGGGCAGCGACATCACGTACGCGAAGCGCGATCCGACGCTGCAGCACCCGCGCTGCGTATACCAGCTGTTACGAAAACATTACGCGCGTTATACGCCGCACGCCGTCGCCGAGATCTGTGGTGTCGAGCCCGCACTGTTCGACAAGGTCTGCGAGCTGCTCTGCGACAATTCAGGCCGCGAGCGCACCGGCGCGTTCTGCTACGCGGTGGGCTGGACCCAGCACACCGTCGGGGTCCAGTACATCCGCAGCGCCGCGATCATCCAGCTCCTGCTCGGCAACATCGGTCGGCCCGGCGGCGGAATCATGGCCCTGCGCGGCCACGCCAGCATCCAGGGATCGACCGACATCCCGACGCTCTTCAACCTGCTGCCGGGATACGTCCCGATGGCTCACGCGAACCACGACCAGCTCGACCAGTACCTGGCGATCAACACCGCCGGCGCCGGTTTCTGGGCCGAGTTCCCGTCGTACTTCGTCTCGCTGATGAAAGCCTGGTTCGGCGGCGCCGCGTCGAGGGACAACGACTGGCGCTTCAACTGGCTGCCGGCGGTGAGCGGCGACCACTCGCACATGACGACCGTCGCCGACATGGCGCAGGGCAAGGTCAAAGGGTACTTCGTGATGGGTGAGAACCCGGCGGTGGGCTCGGCCAACGGCGCGTACCAGCGCGAGGGCTTGCGCAAGCTCGACTGGCTCGTCGTCAGGGATTTCCAGCTCACCGAAACCGCCGACTTCTGGCGGACCGCGCCGGAGGTCGTCAATGGCGACGTGAAGCCGGAAGAGATCGCCACCGAAGTCTTCTTCTTCCCGGCCGCCGCGCACACCGAGAAGGACGGGTCGTACACCAACACGCAGCGGATGTTGCAGTGGCACCACAAGGCGATCGAGCCGCACGGCGACTGCCGCAGCGAGCTCGCCTTCGCGTACCAACTCGGCAAACTGCTGAAGGATCTCTACGCGGAATCGAGCGATCCGAAAGACGCACCGATCCACGCGTTGACGTGGGACTACCCCGAGGTAAAACCGGGCGAGCCCGACGCCGAAGCAGTCCTCGCCGAGATCAACGGCCGCGATCTGGTGACCGGAAAACCGATCGCGAAATACACGCAACTCCAGGCGGACGGCAGCACCGCCTGCGGCTGCTGGATCTACGCTGGCGTCTACGAAGAAGGGAAAAACCAGGCCGCGCGGCGCAAGCCGGCACGCGAACAGCACTGGGTCGCGCCGGAATGGGGCTGGGCCTGGCCCGACAACCGCCGCCTTCTCTACAACCGCGCCTCCGCCGATCCCGACGGGAAACCGTGGAGCGAGCGCAAGAAATACGTCTGGTGGGACGAGGACGAGAAGAAGTGGACCGGCGTCGACACGCCCGACTTCATCGTCGACCGACCGCCGTCGTATCGGCCGGTCCTCGGCACGACGGGCACCGCCGCGCTCTCGGGGATCGACCCCTTCATCATGCAGGTCGACGGCAAGGGCTGGCTCTTCGCGCCCGCCGGCCTCCTCGACGGGCCGTTACCCACGCATTACGAGCCCGAGGAATCGCCGATCGAGAATTTTCTCTACAAGCAGCAGTGCAACCCGCGGCGTCTCGAATGGCACACGCGCGAAAATCCATATCACCGCGCGTTCAGGGACCCGCGTTATCCGTTCGTGATCACCACCTATCGGCTCACCGAGCACCACACCGCCGGGGGAATGACGCGGTGGCTTTCCTGGCTCTCGGAGCTGATGCCGCAGATGTTCTGCGAGGTTTCGCCGGAGCTCGCCGCCGAACGGAACCTCATGCCGGGAGGCTGGGCGACGATCTCGACCGCGCGCGGCGACATCGAAGCGCGCGTCCTCGTCACGCGCCGGATCAAGCCGCTGCGCGTCCGCGGCCGGGTCGTCCATCAGATCGGCCTGCCGTATCACTGGGGCCCCAACGGCCGCGTGCGCGGCGACTCCGCCAACGATCTCCTCTCGTTCGTCGCCGACCCCAACGTCCAGATCCAGGAATCGAAAGCGCTGACCGGCGACATCCAGCCCGGCCGACGCTCGCGCGGACGCAGGGCCGCGGTGCGCGGATTCACCGAGCTGCCCGAGCTCGCGATGCCGCGCGACATCGTCGGCCTCAGGCCGTTCAAGCAGCAGCCCCTGCAGCACGATCCGGAGAAGGAATGAAAGGCTTCTTCACCGACACGACGCTCTGCATCGGCTGCAAGGCCTGCGAGGTCGCGTGCAAGCAGTGGAACCAGCTCCCCGACGACGGCTTCGATTTCACCGGACTTTCCTACGACAATACCGCGCACCTCGGGTCCTCGACCTGGCGACACGTCGCGTTCGTCGAGCGGCCGGTTCCGCTCGGCGGAACGCTCGGAGGAAATTTCTCCTGGCTGATGATGTCCGACGTGTGCAAGCACTGCGCGCGCGCGGGCTGTCTCGAAGCCTGTCCGACGGGCGCGATCATCCGCACCGAGTTCGGCTCGGTGTACGTGCAGCCGGAGATCTGCAACGGCTGCGGATATTGCGTCTCCGCGTGTCCCTTCGGCGTGATCGATCGCCGCGAGGACGACGGCCGCGCCTGGAAATGCACCCTCTGTTACGACCGCCTGAAAGCGGACCTCACGCCGGCATGCGCGAAGGCATGTCCGACCGGATCGATCCAGTACGGCGATCTCGTCCAACTCAAAGTGAACGCGGATGCGCGCGTGAAGGAATTGCACCAGCGCGGAATGTCCGAGGCCTACCTGTACGGCGTCGACCAGCCGGGAACCGAAGGGCTGAACGCCTTTTTCCTGCTCGCCGATCGCGCCGAGAAATACAACCTGCCGCCCGATCCGGTGGTGCCGACCAAGAACGTGCGCAAGAGCTGGGCCTCGATGGGCGCGGCAGCGATCGGTCTCGCCGCGCTGGTTCTCGCCGCGGTGGTGACGCCGTGAGGACCGACGGCCGAAACATCGATCAGACGTTGGGCGCGCTTCGCGGCGAAGGGGCGCTGCAGCAGGTCGCCCATCTCGAGCAGAAACTTCCCGTCCCGCAAAAGGACGAAGGCGTCTCCTATTACGGTCTGCCGCTGCTCAAGGAATCGGTCTGGAAGTGGCCGATTCCGACGTACTTCTACGTCGGTGGACTGGCAGGCGCGTCGGCTGCGCTCGCGGCGGCGGCAAGATTGCGCGGCCTCCGCGGGCTGGTCCGCGCCGGCCGTTTCATCGCCGCAGGCGGCGCCGCACTCAGCGGGGCTCTCTTGATCGAGGACCTCGGCATCCGATCGCGCTTTGTCTACATGATGCGCGTCTTTCGGCCGACCTCGCCGATGAGTCTCGGCACCTGGCTGCTCGGCGCGTTCGGCCTCGCCTCGGGCGCCTCGCTCCTGCCCGGCGTTGCCGGCGACGTCTCCGGATTCGTTGCGGGTGCTCTCGGGCTCCCGCTGACCGGCTACACCGCGGTCTTGATCTCGAACACCGCGGTGCCGCTCTGGCAGCAAACACGCGGCGCGTTGCCACCGCTCTTCGTCGCTTCCGCGGCGGTCAGCGCGGCCTCCGCGATGGAGATGCTCGGCGTCGAAGAGCGCCGCGTCCGCCGTCTCGCCATCGCCGCCAAGGCCGCCGAGCTCCTCTCGGGCGTCGCCGTCGAGCGATCCGTCTCCGGCAGGATCGCCGTTCCTCTGAAGAGCGGCCTTTCCGGCGCGCTCTGGAAAGCCGCGAAGATCTGCACCGCCGCAAGCCTGTTGCTCTCGATCACGCGCCGTGCGCGCCTGCTCGCCGGCGCTCTCGGCACCGCCGGCGCTCTCGTGACCCGATTTGCGATGTTCCATGCGGGTAACGCGTCCGCGCGCGATCCGCAGGCGACCTTCGAACTGCAGCGCGCCTAACCGCGTCGAAGCTCGAGCGCGCGTGCAGCCGCCGCGTCCGCTTCGCTCCGCGCTTTGCCGGCCTTTTCCCGAGCCTTCGTCGCGACCGCTTCCGCTTTGGCCGCGGCGCGCTCCAGCTTCTGCGCCTGCGCGCCGAGCTTCTTCGCCGCCCGCTCGGCCTTTCGCAGCTCCTGCTGGTTCTCCTTCTTCGGCTCTTCTTTCTCCCGTGCGCGCTTCGGCGCCGGCATCGGTACGCCCGCGAGCCCTTCGAATCCAACCGGCTCCAGCTCGCTCTCGAGCGCCCCCTCTCGCAGCGCGCCGGCTGCCGTCGTCGCCGCGGCCTGCACCGTGTTCTGCACGCGCCGCTGCAGGGCGAGCGAAAACTGCGTACCCGCTTCGAGCGCCGCCCGCCCCGCCGCGTCCGACAGGCGGGTGAGCGCCTCGCGCTGCTCGTGCATCGCCTCCCGCAGGTCGTCGCCTTTGCGCAACCGTTCGGTTGCATGAATCAATGCCTTCACGTCGCCGGGCGCGATCCGCGCGAGCTGATTCGCGATCCAGAGCGCCGTGCTCGGCTTGCGCAGCGACGCGACTTCCTTCGCTTCGTCCGCCTTTCCCTTCTCGCGCAGCTCGCGGACCAGCGCGTCGCGCGCCTTGGTGAACTCCGCGGGTGGCACCTCGAACAGCCGTTTTCCCGCCGGCGTCACCGGGGCCGCCGTGAAAGGATCGTTTCACCGACCGCGGGAATCCGCAGCGACTCCGGCGGCAGTCCGCGCCTCGCCCACTCCTCGCGCAACCGCCGCGGCGGCTCGTCGAGCGGCTCGTCGGTGAGCTTGAACGTGCCCCAGTGCATCGCGACCAGATCGCGCGCGCCGAGATCGACGTACGCCTGCACCGCCTGCTCGGGGTTCATGTGCTGCTTCTCCATGAACCACGCCGGATCGTATGCGCCGATCGGCAGCAGCGCCGCGTCGATGCCGGGAAAGCGCGCGCCGATCTCGCGAAACCCGTCGAAATACGCGGTATCGCCCGCGTGATAGACGCGCGCGTTCGTGCCTTCGATGACGAAACCGCCCCACAACGTCTGGTTGGTGTCGAACAGGCCGCGCCGGCTCCAGTGCTGCGAGGGTACGAACGTCACTCGCACGCGATCGCCGATCCGTTCCGTGTCCCACCAGCCGAGCTCGCGCGTCGCGCCCATCGCCGTCCCCGCGATCCACGGCGCGCCGGCCGCTTCGACCGACGGCCGGTCGTAGTGATCGTAGTGGCTGTGCGTGACGAGGGTCGCATCGATCCGCGGAAGATCGGCGGGCTGCAGCGGGCAGGCGACGTTGCGCGGTACGATCCCCGAGATCCGCTTCGAAAACACCGGATCGATCAGCAGCGACACGCCTTCGATCTGCACCAGCCAGCTGGCGTGGCCGATCCACGTCAACCGCGCGGGCTCGCCCGGAGCCGGCGCGGTCCGCAGCAGCGCGAGGTCCGGCTTCACCGTCGGCACCTCGGCGTTGCGCGGGCTACGCCGGCGCCGCCCCTTGACCTGATCGATCACCGCCCAGCGGAACACTGCCGAGCCGGGATGCGGCCCTGATCCATCGAGGTTGCGAAAGCGCGTCATGCGATCACTGTATCGTACGCTCGCGAATCTCGGCTTCGGTCTGCGCCACCCGCTTCTTCGTCTTGGTCAGGCGCTGCTCTTCGTCGACCCAATAGAAGACGACGCGCAGCCCGGCGGCGATCACCGTCACCAGGATCGAGGAGAGGAACCAGTCGAGCACCGGTGAGATCACCGCCCAGCGCGGCGCGACCTGGATTCCGTACGCGCCGGTCAGCGGTACGAGGATGAACGCGAGCCAGTGCGAAGCGCAGTACGGGCAGGAGACGAGGTAGCCGGCCCACGTCTCCATTCCGCCGAGCCGGTCGCGGAGCGGCGCGAACAACTTCTCGCGCGCGATCGTGTGCGAGAGTCCCATCACCACCGCGGAGACGAGGACGATCTTCAGCATGTCGGAGAGATCTTCACTCGGCGGGTAAACCGGTAGCGGACAGTCGCGTGCAGGCGAGCGCTTGCCCGGCGCTTCCCAAGTATAGTCGGGGCCGTGGGCCGGTTGACGCTTCTCTGTTTCCTCGTCGCGTGCGCTGCGCCCAACTTCGTCGCCCGCTCCCGTCCGGGCGTCATCACCGCGCAGGGCGTCGAGCACGACGAGGGCGCGTTCACCGGCGCGCTGGGTCTCAAGCTGTATGAACAG
>JAIVGS010000209.1 GCA_020201435.1 Myxococcales bacterium | reverse complement strand
GGACAGTACGGGGGCGATCGAAACCACCTCCACGAAGTCGCTCCGCAGCGCTGCCGTGCGTGGATGTGAGTCGGTGACGACGAGCTTGTCGAAGAGCCCGCTGGCGCGGATCCTTTCGGCCGCGTCGCCGGGGAGGACGCCGTGGGTGGCGACGGCGGCGAGGCTCGCCGCGCCGGCGTCGCGGTAGGCGCGGCCCGCGGCGATGAGCGACCCGCCGGTGCGGATGATGTCGTCGTAGACGACCACGCGCCGGCCCTGAACTTGTGCTGAAACAGCTGTAACTTCAGTACCTTGCTCGTGTCGCCGCTTGAAGACGAAGGCGGCGGGCAGGCCCAGGTCGTTGGCGAAGCGCTCGACCCATTTCGCCCGGCCGGCGTCGGTGCATGCCACTGCCTGCGGTTTCAGGTTGCGGATCGCGTCCACCACGACCGCCTGCGCCGAGACGTGCACGGGACGGAGCGCGCCCTCGAAGTAGAACGGGATGCCTTCGGTGTGCAGGTCGAGGAGCAGCACGCGGCTGCCGGATCCGGGGACGGGAATGCTGCTCAGGAGCCGCGCCCGCGTCTTGGCGGTGACGATCTCGTGCGGCCGCTGGGCGCGCTCCATCGTCGAGTAGCCGAAGTACGGGATCGCGAGCGTGAGGCTGCGGGCGCCGGCCTCGACCACGCCGCAGGCCAGGTCGTAGAGCTCCAGGGTGTCGGATTCACTGATCGTTCCGCCCAGGACCACGGCGTCTTGACCGGCCGGATCGGTCTGCAGGCGCAGGTAGCGCTCGCCGTCCGGAAAGAGCTTGGCGTCGACTTCGCCCGACTCGAGTCGGAGTTGAGTATTGTGTCCCCGAATCTCCGACGCGAGTCGGAGGTAGGAGCGTGTGGTGTAGAGGATCGTCATCGGCGCCTCGCTTCGAGGATCATCTGCGTGCGGCGGTCGTGCAGCGGCGGCGCGAGGCCGACCGGGTATTGGTGCGGATTGACGAAGCGCTTGATCGCAGGGTGCAATCGCGCGAGCTGGGACTGGGTCCGCGCGCGCGAGTCGTGGATCGAGGGGGGCTCGTAGACGGGTTTGCCCTTGCGGAGGACGGGCGCGAGGAGGTCTTCGAAGGGCGCGTCGGGCGGCACCGTCTTGCGGCGGGTCGGATCGAGCATGTCGACCAGCGTGCGCGAGGGCCCGTCGGCGACGTCGTGGATCTGGTCGCCGGTGAAATCGCCGAACCGGCGCACCTGGAGGATGCCGGGCACGCTGATCTTGGCGCTCTGCTCGGAGAGCTTGATCCTCGGCCGCCACGGCTGGCCGGGATCCCGGACCGCGGTCAGCTTGTAGACGCCGCCGAGGGCGGACTCGTCGCCGCCGGTGACCATCCGCGTGCCGACGCCCCAGGCGGCGATCTTCGCTTTTTGCGACTTCAGGCTCTCGATCACGTGCTCGTCGAGCTCGTTGCTGGCGAGGATGACGGTCTTCGTGAAGCCCGCTGCGTCGAGCATCCTGCGCGCTTCGATCGAGAGCCAGGCGAGGTCGCCGGAGTCGAGGCGGATGCCCGAGAGGTCGCGGCCGATCGAGCGCAGCACGCGGCCGACTTCGATCGCGTTGCGGATCCCTTCGAGCGTGTCGTAGGTGTCGACGAGGAGGACGACGTTGTGCGGCATCGCCCGGGCGTAGGCTTCGAAGGCCTCGCGCTCTTCGTCGAAGAGCATCACCCAGCTGTGGGCGTGCGTGCCCCGGACGGGGATGCCGAGGACTTTTCCGGCGAGGACGTTCGAGGTCGCGGCGGCGCCGCCGATGTACGCCGCTCGCGACGCGGCGACGGCGCCGTCGATTCCCTGCGCGCGGCGCAGGCCGAACTCGAGGACCGGCTCGCCCGCCGCGGCGAGACAGATTCGGGCAGCCTTGGTGGCGATCAAGGTCTCGAAATTGATCAAGGCGAGGAGCGGCGTCTCGAGCAGCATGCAGGGGACGATCGGGCCGGCGACGCGCAGCAGCGGCTCCTGCGGAAAGACGACCGTGCCCTCCGGGATGGCATCGATGTCGATCCCGAGGTCGAGCGCAGCCAGGTGGTCGAGGAATCTGCGCTCGAACAGGGGCTCGCCGGATTCGGCTTTCAATTCAGCGAGATACGCGAGATCGTCAGGCTGGAACTGGAATTGGTGGACGAACTCCAGCGCGGTCGCGAGGCCGGCCGCGACGGTGAACCCGCTGCCGAACGGCGCTCTGCGGAAGATCAGGTGGAACGCGGCCTCGCGCTGTTCGATGCCGGCCTTCCAGGCCGCGGCCGCCATCGTGAGCTGGTAGAGATCGGTGAGCAGCGTGAGCGATCGGCCGTAGAGCGCCGGCAGCAGGTGATGACCGGGGCTCATCGCCTCCACGCCGCGGCCTGCGCGGCGCTCGGATTGACGACCACGTCGCCGCTGTCGCTGTCCATCGCGACGCGGTCGCCCTGCGAGACGGACTCGAAGATCTGGCGCACGCCGGCCACGACCGGCAGGCCGAGCGCGGTCAGGAGGCGCACACCGGTCGAGTCGTCGGGAGGAGTCGCGCAGATGGCTCCGGTCGCGCCGGACGCCCAGCCGCGGAGGGCCGCGACGCCGGGCAGGTGGACCGAGACCAGCAGCTCGCCCCTGCGGACGCGCTGCGGGTCGATCGCCGCCAGCCGGTGGGCGACGGCGCCGAGGAAGGCTTCGATGTCGACGGCCCGGCGCCCGGCGGGACCGTGGTTGCCGAGCGAGCGCGCGACCTCGCCGGCGATCCGCTCCAGCGCGAGCGAGGCGGGCACGCCCGACTTGAGGTGCTCCTGGGCGCGCTCCTCGACTCGCACGTCTTCGAGCGAGCTGCAGATCTCCTCCAGCTCCCGGCACTGCTCTTTCAGGCCGGCGCGGGCGCGGTCGGCGAGCTGCAGGACCTCCTCGCGGACCTCGAAGAACGCCGCTCCCAGCTCGCCGGGCGGAGCGCGCCGGGTATCGCGCCTCGGCAGCGCGCGGGAGAGCAGCGTCGCGAGGCCGAGGGCGCGGCCGCGGTGGTTGCCGTCGCCATGTAGGAGAAGGTGGGCGCCTGCGGGGCGCTCGGTCTCGATCAGGGCGGCGAGGGCGCGGGTGGCGGAGACGGCGACGAGCAGGTCGTCCTCGGAGAACGGCCCCGATTCGCGCTGGAGGACGAGCGCGCCGCGGGGCCGGCCGCCGGAGAGCAGCGGCACGGCGAGGAAGGCGGGAAAGCGCTCCTCGGCGAGCTGGGGGAAGTACTCGAACTGCTCGGAGACGCGCGCGTCGTCGACGGTCACCGGCCGCATCGTCTCGACCGCCGTGCCGGTGATGCCCTGCCCCACCTTGAGCCGCACTTCGCCGAGCACCTCGCGGCCGTAGCCGTACGTCCCGCGCAGGACCAGCTCGTCGCCCGCTTCGAGCACGTAGGCCGAGGCGATCGGCGACGCGGTCATCAGCGCCAGCTGCTCGCACAGGTAGCAGAGGCCCGACGAGAGCGACCCGCCCGGCGCGGCGCCCGCGGCGAACCGGAGGGCGGCCTGGACGCGGGCGGAGCGGTCGGGGATCTGGACCGGCACGCGAGGGTTCGTCACGCCGATCACCGTAAACGGAAAGGGAACGGAACGGAACGGAACGTTCAGGGGAATGGGTGACGAGAGGACGTTTAGGGCCAGGGGCCCTCGACCCAACACCCAACACCCAGGAACCGACACCCTGAACGTTCCGTTCCGTTCCGTTCCTTGGGTTCCCTTGGCCTGGTCTAGGCTGCCGCAATGGATCGCGATTCCGAGCAGCTCGAGAAGCTTGGTTACGCCCAGCAGCTCCTCCGCGGCATGGGCGGGTTCGCGAACTTTGCCCTCAGCTTCTCGATCATCTCGGTCCTCACCGGCGCGGTCACCCTGTACGGCCACGGCCTCAAGTACGGCGGACCGATCGAGATGTTCCTCGGCTGGCCGCTGGTGACCGCGCTGACGCTGTTCATCGCGGCGAGCCTCGGCGAGCTCGCATCCGCGCTGCCGACGGCCGGCGCGCTCTATCACTGGTCGTCCTGGCTCGGCGGCCGCGGCGCGGGATTTCTCACCGCCTGGCTCAACACGATCGGGCAGTTCGCGATCACCGCCGGCATCGACTACGGACTCGCCGAGTTCGTCGCCGCCATGCTCGGCTGGTCGGATCGGCCGCACACGGTCGCGATCTGCGCCGCGATCCTGTTGACCCACGCGGTGCTGAATCACCTCGGCGTGCGGCTCGTCGCGCGGCTCAACGATCTCTCGGCGTGGGTCCACGTCGCGGGGGTGGGGATCCTGGTCGGGACCCTCGCGCTGTTCGCGCCGCACCAGCCGGCCGCCTTCCTGCTGCGGTCGCACCTCTCGGAAGGACACGGCTTCTTGATCGGCCTGTTGCTCGCGGCGTGGACGTTCACCGGGTACGACGCGAGCGCGCACGTCTCCGAGGAGACGCACGATCCGACGCGCAACGCGCCGTGGGGGATCGTGCTGTCGGTCGCGGTCAGCGGCGTCGCGGGCTATGCGCTCCTGCTCGCGGTGACGCTCTCGATCGGCGATCTCGACAAGGCCGTCGCCGCGGAGAACCCGTTCATCTCGGTGTTGACCAGCGCGCTCGGCGCGCGCCTGGGCAATGGCCTGGTGCTGATCGCGATGGCCGCGATGTGGTTCTGCGGCCTCTCGAGCGTGACCTCGAACTCGCGGATGCTCTTCGCCTTCGCGCGGGACGGCGGGCTGCCGTTCTCGAAGCGCCTCGCGACGGTCTCGCCCCGCTTTCGCAGCCCGTGGGTCGCGGTCTGGACCAGCGCCTCCGCCGCGCTCGCGGTGGCGGTCTGGGCCAACGCGTATTCGGCGATGGTCGCGCTCAGCACCATCGCGCTGTACGCGTCGTACGGGCTGCCGATCCTCTTTCACCTGATCGGGCGGAGATTGCCGCCGGGGCCCTGGAACCTCGGCAACTATTCGAAAATAGTGAACATTCTCGCCATCGCCTGGATCGCCGCCGCGCTGGTTCTGTTCGTGCTGCCGCCGAATCAGCTCGCGGGGTACACCTTCGCCGGCTGCCTCGCCGCGCTCGGGATCTACTGGGTGTCGTACCAGCACGACCGGTTCAAGGGACCGCCGAATTTCATCGCCTGAGCAGGATCAACGCGGCGGCGAAGAGCAGGAGCGCGGCGAGGACGAGCAGCGCGACCGTCGTCATCGGCTTCTTTTGCGGCTGCTGGCGCGGCCGTCGGCGGGCGAGGTCGTCGGCCAGGCGGTATTTCCCGATCCGCGCCCGCGCCGGCGCGGGATACGCGTCGACGTCCCAGTCGCGGGCGAAGCGGGGAAGCTCGGAGACCATCAGGCGCGGAGTCCGCTGGCAGCTCTCGGCAAACGCCTCCACGGCCGCGTCGACGTCGGAACCGGTCGCATCCGAGAGGAGCCAGTAGCGGCCTGCCTGCACGGTTTCGCGGAGCTCGACCGAGAGCCTGGCGACACGGGCCAGGACGTCCGGCTTGTAGCCCTCCGCACCGATGAACGACGCCAGTCTGCGGCGCGTTGCCGCGGGGTCCACGCGAGCGGTTTCGGGCTTCGTTTTCGACACGCCCGCAAGCGTACCTCAGATGTTACAATGCCGCCGTACAGGGGAGACACCATGACGGAGTCGGTAACACCTCGCGTTACGCAGGACATCGAGCATGCGGTCGTCCGGTTCGCCGGCGACTCGGGCGATGGCATGCAGCTGACCGGGACCGAGTTCACCCGGGAGGCCGCGATGCACGGCAACGATCTCGCGACGTTCCCGGACTACCCCGCGGAAATTCGCGCGCCCGCGGGGACGACCGCGGGCGTCTCGGGATACCAGATCCAGTTCGCGGCCCACGAGGTCTTCTCGGCCGGCGACCAGCCCGACACGCTGGTGGCGATGAATCCCGCGGCGTTGAAGGTCCACCTGCCGGACCTCAAGCGCGGCGGGCTGTTGATCCTCAACGAGGCCACGTTCACCAAGGGCGATCTCGACCGCGCCGGGTGGAAGTCGAACCCGCTCACCGATGGATCGATCGACGGCTTCCGGGTGATCAAGGTCGACTTCGAGCGCCTGGTGCACAAGGCGGTCGAGGGGACCGGCGTGTCGTCCAAGGACGCCGGCCGCTGCAAGAACTTCTATGCGCTCGGGCTCGTCTTCTGGATCTACTCGCGCGACACCGAGCGCGAGGAGCTCGCCATCCGGGCGCGCTTCGCGAAGAGCCCGCAGCTCGCGGAAGCGAACCTGCGCGCGTTCAAGGCGGGTTACTTCTACGGTGAGACGATCGAGGCGCTCGACGCGCAGTACACCATCGCGCCGGCCAAGCTGCGAGCCGGAAAATACCGGAATATCACCGGAAATTCGGCGCTCGCGCTGGGATTGGTGGCCGCCGCGCAGCAGTCGGGATTGCGGCTCTTCTACGGCACGTACCCGATCACGCCGGCCTCCGACATCCTGCACGAGCTCGCGAAGTACCGGCGGTTCAACATCACCACCTTCCAGGCGGAGGACGAGATCGCGGCGATCGCGGCGGCGATCGGCGCGTCGTTCGCCGGATCGCTCGGCGTGACGGCTTCGTCCGGGCCGGGCCTGGCGCTCAAGACCGAGGCGATGGGCCTCGCCGTGATGACCGAGCTGCCGCTCGTGATCGTCAACGTCCAGCGCGGCGGGCCCTCCACGGGTCTGCCGACCAAGACCGAGCAGTCGGACCTGTTCCAGGCGGTCTATGGCCGCAACGGTGAGTGCCCGCTGCCGGTGATCGCCTCGCGCTCGCCGGCCGACTGCTTCGACGCCGCGTTCGAAGCCTGCAAGATTGCTATCGATTTTCGCACCCCCGTGATCCTGCTCTCGGACGGCTCGCTGGCCAACGGCAGCGAGCCGTGGCTGCTTCCGAAGGCGGCCGCCCTGGCGAAGATCGAGCCCAACATCACGACCGATCCCGCCGGCTTCATGCCCTACAAACGCGACGAGAAGCTGGCGCGGCCGTGGGCCATCCCGGGCACGGCGGGTCTCGAGCACCGGATCGGCGGACTCGAGAAGGATTCGCTCACCGGCAACGTCAGCTACGACCCGCTGAACCACGAGAAGATGGTGCGGACGCGCGCCGAGAAGGTCCGGCGCGTCGCCGACGGGTTCGCGAAGACCGAGCCGTACTTCGATCAGGAAGGCGACGTGCTCGTCGTCGGCTGGGGCGGGACGTACGGGTCGATCACCCAGGCGATCCTCGAGGCGCGGCAGAAGGGCCTCCGGGTCGGACACGTGCACCTGCGGCACATCTTCCCGCTGCCGAACGACCTCACCGACGTGGTCGCGAGGTACCGCAACGTCCTGATCCCCGAGCTGAACACCGGGCAGCTGCGGCTGCACCTGCGCGGACAGCTCGGAATCGAGGGCGTCGGGCTCAACAAGATCCAGGGCAAGCCGTTCCACGTCGCGGAGGTGGCCTCGGCAATCGAGTCGCTCGCGCGGCGGGGCGTGTCCACCGTGAAGGAGATCGCTTAAATGACTGCGCCTTTGGTGAAGCTGACCAAGAAGGATTTCGTCTCCGACCAGGAAGTGCGCTGGTGTCCGGGATGCGCGGACTTCGCCATCCTCGCCGGCGTGCAGAAGCTGATGCCGGAGCTGGGGATTGCGCGCGAGAAGATCGTCTTCGTCAGCGGGATCGGCTGCTCGTCGCGGTTCCCGTACTACATGAACACGTACGGGTTCCACTCGATCCACGGCCGCGCGCCCGCGATCGCGACCGGCCTGAAGATGGCGAATCCCGACCTGAACGTGTGGATGGTCACCGGCGACGGCGACGCGCTCTCGATCGGCGGGAACCACCTCATCCACGCGCTGCGGCGGAACGTGGACATCAAGATCCTGCTCTTCGACAACCGGATCTACGGGTTGACCAAGGGCCAGGCGTCGCCGACCTCCGAGATCGGCAAGAAGACCAAGAGCTCGCCGTTCGGCACCGTCGATCGGCCGTTCAATCCTTTGACGCTGGCGCTCGGCGCGGGCGCGACGTTCGTGGCCCGGACGACAGCCAACGACATGCAGCACATGCTCGCGGTGCTCAAGCGCGCCTCGCAGCACAAGGGCGCGGCGTTCGTCGAGATTTGGCAGAACTGCGTGGTCTTCAACGACGGCGCGTTCGACGAGTGGAGCGAGAAGGACGTGCGGGACGAGCGGCTCTTGAAGCTCGAGCACGGCAAGCCGCTCGTGTACGGGAAGGCGCGCGACAAGGGGTTGAAGATCGGCGGCGGGTTCACGCTCGAGCAGGGCACCGCCGAGGGTGCGGTCGTCCACGACGAGAGCCGCGACAACGCCGGGCTCGCACTCGCCCTGGCCGCGCTCGAGCCGCCTTGGCCGCAGGTGATGGGCGTGCTCCGCGCGGTGGAAATGCCGAGCGTCGATCAGCTCGCGCGGCAGCAGGAGCAGGAAGCGGCGAAGGCGAAGGGTCCGACTTCGCTCGAGGCGCTCTTGCAGTCGGGCGACGTGTGGGACGTCGCCGGCTCGGGCGACGACGCGTAGACGTCGACGGCGACGTGAACGTGGCCGTGGGCGTTCCGTCGGCGTCATGCAGCTTCCTTCGCGTTTTCCTTCGTCTTTTTCGTTCTCCTTCTCCTTTTCAAGATTCGATTTTCCTGCGATCGATTTGACAACCCGGGCGACCGCCTGTTAGCGATGGCCGGGTATGAATCGAATGTGCGCTTGCGCGTGTTGTTGTCGCCCCGGCCTCACGGCCCGGGTGTGCGCGCGAGCGTAGCGGCTGCGGTTCCGCCGTTTCTGAGACTCCGACCACTCCGGGCCGTCCGTTTCGCGGACGCTTTCCGTTCAGCTTTTTGCCCCGGAGTCAGCCGTGCCGCTCTACCCTGTCTTTCTTCATCTTCGTGGACGTCCCGTGCTGCTGGTTGGCGGCGGACGCGTCGCTGCCGGAAAGCTCGCCGGCTTGCTCGACGCCGGCGCACACGTCAGCGTCGTCGCGCCGGAGATCCGACCCGAGCTGCTGAACCCGGATGTGCGTCTCGTGCCGCGCGCGTTCGAGCCCGCCGATCTGGACGGAAAGTGGCTGGCCGTCGCCGCGGCGACGCCGCCCGTCAATCGAGCGGTCGCCGAGGCGGCCGAGACGCGCGGCATCTTCGTCAACGCGGTCGACGACACCGCGTCGGCTTCCGCGTACCTCGGCGGCGTCGTGCGCAAGGCGGGCGTCACTGTCGCCGTGTCGACCGACGGCCGCGCTCCCGCGCTCGCGGGTCTCTTGCGGGAGGCGCTCGAGGCAGTCCTCCCCGACGACCTCGACCAGTGGGTCGAGGCCGCCTTCCGCCTCCGCTCGCGCTGGCGCGCCGACGACGTCCCGATGGCCGAGCGGCGTCCCCAGCTGTTGCGAGCGCTCCAGGAGATCTACCGATGACGGCCATGGTCTCCCTCGTCGGCGCAGGCCCCGGCGACCCCGAGCTGCTCACGGTGCGCGCCGTGAAGCGGCTTCAGGAAGCCGATCTCGTGCTGTACGACGCGCTCGTCGACCGCGCGGCGCTGCAATACGCCCCCCACGCGCGCTGGGCGTACGTCGGCAAGCGCGCCGGGCGGCACTCGATCGCCCAGGAGACGATCGAGCGCGTGATGATCCGGCGCGCGCTCGGTGGCGAGCGAGTCGTCCGCTTGAAGAGCGGCGACCCGTTCGTCTTCGGCCGCGGGGGCGAAGAGGCCCTCGCCCTCGCCGCAGCGGGCGTTCCTGTCGAGATCGTCCCCGGCGTGAGCGCAGCCGTGGCCGGCCCCGCTCTCAGCGGGATTCCCGTCACGCATCGCGGCCTCGCGTCGGCCTTTGTCGTCGTCTCCGGTCACGCCGAGAGCGCATACCTCCCCGTGCTCGGCTCGCTCGCGCCCCAAGCTGCGACCGTCGTGGTCCTGATGGGCCTCGCTACCCGAGCGCGGCTGGCGGCCCTCTTGCTCTCGCGGGGATGGGCGCGCGAAACGCCGGCGGCGATCGTGCTCGCGGCGGCGACGGCGGAGAGCCACACCTGGCGCGGCACGCTCGCGGAAATCGGCACCGCTCCGCTCCCTGGGGAAAAGGGGGACACGGAGGCGCGCTTGTGCGCGGCCACCATGTCCCCGACACGTGCCGCGGCACTGTTGGTGATCGGTGACGTCGTTCGAATCGCAGCACAGCTCGAAGTCCTTTCCCAGTCACGCGAGCAGCGTGCCACGGGGGTCTGACATGGCTCTCCTCGACCAGAAAACGCTGGGCCCGACCCGCCTCGGATTCGCCGACGAGAAGGACCTCGACGCGTTCATCGACAAGCTCGACAAGTTCGAGAAAGGCGACCTCGCCCCCGACGCGTGGAAGGCCTTCCGCCTCGTCAACGGTGTCTACAGCCAGCGGCAGGAAGGCGACGCGATGATGGTCCGCGTCAAGATCCCGCAGGGCGTGGTCACCGCCGATCAACTGCGTACGCTCGCCGACGTCGCCGAGAAATATTCGACCGGCCGCGGCCACATCACGACGCGCCAGAACGTCCAGTTCCACTTCGTCAGGCTCGACGACACCAGCTCGGCGCTCACCGCGCTCGCCAACGCCGGCCTGACGACGCGAGAAGCGTGCGGCAACGCCGTCCGCAACGTCACCACCTGCCCGTACGCGGGCGCCTCCGCGCTGGAGCCGTTCGACACCACGCCGTACGCGGAGATCGTCACCCGCCACCTGCTGCGCGGACCTTTGAGCTCGAGCCTGCCGCGCAAGTTCAAGATCGCCTTCGGCGGCTGCTGCGGCTACGACTGCGTCGGCGCTTCGTTCAACGACATCGGCCTGCTCGCGCGCACCAGGGGCAACGTCAACGGCTTCCGCGTCACCATCGGCGGCGGCCTCTCGACGCTGCGGCGCGCCGGCATCCTCGCCCACGAGTTCGCGCCCGCCGAAGAGATCCTCGAGATCGCCGAAGCCGTCGTCCGCGTCTTCAACCGCACCGGCAACCGCCAGAACAAGCACAAGGCGCGGCTCAAGTTCGTCGTCGACAAGCTCGGGCCGGAAGGATTTCTCGAGGAGTATCGCAAGGAACGGGATGCGATCGGCCGGCTGCCGCTGCCGCCGTTGCCGCAGCAGCCGGACCAGGTCCCCTCGCGGCCGAAGCCGCGCGCGGTGCGTCCCGGCCTCGCCGAATTCACGGCGACCAACGCGCGGCCGCAGAAAGACGCGCAGTACGCCGCTGTCACGGTCCGCGTGCCGCTCGGCGATCTGACCGCCGCGCAGTTCCGCGATCTGGCCGCGATCGCCGAGGAGTTCAGCGAGGAACGCGAGGTCCGGACGACGATCGATCAGAATCTCGTTCTCCGCTTCGTCGCTGTCCGGCACCTCGCATCCCTGCACGCCGCTCTCGACGCGGCTGGCCTCGCGCAGCCGGGCGCCGGCAGCGTCAGCGACGTGACGTCGTGCCCCGGCGCGTTCTCGTGCCGTCTCGCGGTGACACAGTCGCGCGGCATGGCGCGCGAGCTCGGGACCTCGCTCGCGCAGTCGAGCGTTGCCGGCCTGCACATCAAGATCTCGGGTTGCCCGAACGGCTGCGGCCAGCACTACGTCGGCGGCATCGGCCTGCAGGGGTCGGTCCGGAAGGCGGACGGACGGGCCGTGCCCCAGTACCACCTCTTCCTCGGCGGCGGATTCGGCAATGAAACCGCGTCTTTCGGCCGCCTGTCCGCGAAGCTGCCGGCGCGCAAGGTGCCCGAGGCGATCGCCCGCCTGATCGGGATTTACAACGCCGAAAAAGCGCCGCACGAAACGCCCGAGGCGTTCCTCGGCCGCCTTCCGCAGCAGCGCGTCACCGATCTCTTGAAGGACCTCGAAGAGCCGGCCGTGTACGGCGCCGACGACTTCATCGATCTCGACGAGCAGAAGCAATTCGAAGTGCAACTTTCAGAAGGGGAGTGCGCGACATGAACTTGAAAAGGCTGACATTGGATTGGTGGGCTGTGATCGCGGCGTTGACGTCGGTGCTGCTCGTGCGGCTGGGCATCCTTCCTCACGTGGGGTGGTGAAATGAGCGAAGCACTCGCAGTCCCCGCGCGACCGTTCGCCGCCGCGCGCTGGTTGAGGCTCGCGCCGGGCGTCGCGCTGCTGTTCGCCATCGGCTGGGCGGGCAAGCTCACCGAGGCAGCCCTGCGCGACTACGGCAACTCGCACCACGTCGCGCTGCCGAACATCGAGTACGTGCTCTGGGCGATCGTCTTCGGCCTGATCGTCTCCAACGTCCTGCGCGTGCCGCAGGTCTTCAAGCCCGGCATCGCCACCTACGAGTTCTGGCTCAAGGCCGGCATCGTCCTGCTGGGCGCGCGCTTCCTCCTCGGAGACGTGCTCAAGCTCGGCCGCGTCTCGCTCGGGCTGGTCGCGATCGAGCTGGTCGTGGCGATCGCGATCATGACCGTGATCGGCCGCTGGTTCCGGCTCAAGCCGAAGCTGATCAGCCTGCTCGCGATCGGCAGCTCGATCTGCGGCGTCTCGGCGATCATCGCCGGCCAGGGCGCGATCGAGGCCGACGACGACGATGCGACGTTCGCCATCGCCGCCATCCTCGCCCTCGGCGCGTTCGGCCTTTTCGCGTACCCCGCCATCGGCCACCTGCTGCAGATGAGCGATCGCGCCTTCGGCGTCTGGGCCGGCCTCGCGGTCGACAACACCGCCGAAGCCGCCGCCGCGGGGGCGATCTTCTCCGACGCCGCCGGCAAGGTCGCGGTGCTGACCAAGTCGACCCGCAACGCGACCATCGGCTTCGTCGTCCTCGCCTACGCGCTCTACTGGGCGAGCCGCGGTCAGGCGCAGACGGTCGCCAACAAGGCCGCCTTCGTGTGGCAGAAGTTCCCCAAGTTCGTGCTCGGGTTCCTGATCGTCTCTCTGCTGGCCACGGTCGGCGCCTTCAGCGGGTCACAGGTCGCGGACATCGCCAACCTCTCGCGCTGGGCGTTCCTGCTCACGTTCGCCGGCGTCGGCCTGAAGACCGATTTCCGCGAGATTCGCAAGCAGGGGGTGCGGCCGTTCGTGGTCGGAGCGCTCGCCGAGCTGACAATCACCGTCGTGACGCTCGGGCTCGTCCTTGCGGCGCAGAGCCTGTTCGCGCTGTAAAGTCGTGGCATGGAGCTGCGAGACTTCGGAAAGAGGTTCCAGGTGCCGGTCTACGGCCAGGGCACCTGGAACCTGTTCGGCAAGGGCGTGGTCGAGGCGCTGCGCAAGGGGATCGACCTCGGCCTCACGCACATCGACACCGCGGAGATGTACGGGACCGAGGAGAGCGTCGGCGAGGCCATCGCCGGACGCCGCGACGAGGTCTTCCTCGTCTCCAAGGTGCTGCCCTCGAACGCGTCGCGCACCGCGACCATCCGCGCCTGCGACCAGAGCCTGATCCGGCTGCGCACCGATCGGCTCGATTGCTACCTCCTGCACTGGCCGGGGCGGCATCCGCTGGAGGAGACGATCGCGGCGTTCGAGGAGCTGGTCGCCAAGGGAAAGATCCGCAGCTACGGCGTGAGCAATTTCGACGAGGACCTTCTCGCGCAGGCGCTGAAGATCGCCGGGCCGGGCAAGATCGCGTGCAACCAGTGCCTCTACAATCTCGAGGAGCGCCACCTCGAGGCGCGAGTCCTGCCGTTCTGCCGGAAGAACGGCATCGCGCTCGTCGGCTACAGCCCGATCAAGGGCATCCACGGGCCGGAGATCGAGAAGGTGGCGAAGGAGATCGGGGCGACCGCGGCGCAGGTCGCCCTCGCCTTCCTCACCCGGCTGGAGGGGACGTTCGCGATCCCGAAGGCGTCGACCTTGGCGCACGTCCGGGAGAACGCTCGTCGCCTCGCGCTGTCGGCCGAGCAGATCGCGCGGCTCGACAAGGCTTACCCGCTGCGCGTGCGCGCCGAGCTGCCGACGGCCTAGGAGAACGCACCTTGCGCGTCGCGATCACGGGCGGATCGGGAAGGGTGCGACGGCGGCGTCGACGACACGCCGGGCACGCGCCAGCCGGGCTTCTGGTACGCCTGCGCGAAGTCCGACATCGAGGCGATCCTCGACGAGCCCTGCGCGAAGCACGGCGACCTTTCCGCATTACATCATCCTGGAATCATTGAAGACTTTCGCGGGCGAGGTGATGCCGCATTTCGCGGCTTGACAGCATTACAGTATTTAGCTACATTGCTGTCATGTTGAGCCTCGAGGACCTCGAACGCGAAGTCGCGCATCTGCTCGCCGAGCGCGGGCTGTTCGGCGCATCGCCGGACGCGCGCGTGTCGGCGGCTCCCGACGCCCGGACGGTCCGGTACTACACGACGCTCGGGCTCCTCGACCGGCCGACGATCGAAAACCGCCAGGCCCGCTACGGCGAGCGCCACGTCCTGCAGCTGCTCGCCATCAAGGCGCTGCAGGCGCGCGACCTGCCGCTGGCGGGGATCCAGCAGGCGCTCTACGGGCGCAGCGACGAGGAGCTGCGGCAGATCGTCGAATCCCTGCCGCCGCCGCAGACCGCTCCGGCACTTCCCGCGTTGATCTGGCGCGAGGTGGTGATCGAGCCGGGTCTGCGGGTGATGGCGCAGGACGGGTGGGAGCCCGCCCCTGGCATCGAGCAACGAATCTCTGCCGCGATCGCGGCGCTCAAAGGAGGAAGGCGATGACGCTCGCGATTCCGATGGTGGACATTCCGGCAAGGCACGATCGGCAGCTCGGCTCGTTGACGGCGACTGGCAAGGCGCCGCTGCCGCTCGAAGGAGTTTCGGTGAAGGCGCGGATCATCGACCGCGTCGCGGAAGTGCTGGTCGAGCAGAAATTTCACAACCCGTTCACGGAAGTGATCGAGGCGGTCTACGTCTTTCCGCTCGCGGGCGGATGCGCGGTGAGCAGCTTCGAGATGCAGATCGGCGCGCGCGTCCTGAAAGCGGCGATCGAGGAGCGCGGCGAGGCGCGCCGGCAGTACGCGGAGGCGCTCGGGCAGGGAAAGCGCGCGGCGCTGCTCGAGCAGGAGCGCGACGACGTGTTCACCGTCCAGGCGGGGAACATCCGTCCCGGCGACGGGATCATCGTGCGGCTCACGTATTCGGAGCGGCTGGCGTTTTTCGAGGACGGGCGCACGGAGCTGCGGCTGCCGCTCGTGGTCGCGCCGCGCTACGCCGGCGGGCACGAGCTGCCGCGCGAGCAGTCAGGGCATGGAGTCGAAATGGATACCTCGACGGTACCCGATGCCTCGCGCATCACGCCGCCGCGGCTCGCGCCGGGATTCGACCCGCGCGTATCGCTGAAGATCGAAGCGGAGCTCTATGGCGCGCTGCGCGACCTCGAATGCTCGCAGCACGCGGTTCGCTCGTCCTCCGGTCCGGAGAGCGCGCGCGTCGAGCTGTCGAGGGAAGCCGAGCCGCTCGACCGCGATTTCGTGCTGCGCTGGCGGCTCGCGATGGAGAAAGTCACGTCGCAGCTTCTCGTCCACGGCGGGTACGCGATGCTCTCGCTGATCCCGCCCGCGCGCGAGGGATATCTCGGCACGCCGCGCGACGTGGTCTTCGTCGTCGATCGCTCGGGCTCGATGCAGGGTCCGAAGATGGCGTCGGCGGCGCGCGCGTGCGCCCTGCTGCTGCGCACGCTCGGGCCGCGCGATCGGTTCACGGCGATCGCGTTCGACAACGCCGTCGAGTGGATGCCGGGCGGATTCGTCGCCGCGGACGAGAGCGGCATCGGGAGCGGGGAGAGGTGGCTGCGCTCGATCCAGGCGCGCGGCGGCACCGAGCTCGACGAGGCGATGCGCGAGGCGTTCGTGCTCACGCGCAGCGTCGGCGAAGGGCGCGTGCCGGTCGTGGTCGTGCTCACCGACGGGGAGGTCGGCGACGAGTCGAACGTGCTGCGGCGGCTGCAGAAAGAGGTCGGCGAGGCTCGCGTCTTCACCGTCGGCGTCGACACGGCGGTGAACGACGGTTTCCTCCGGCGGGTGGCCGCGCTGGGCGGCGGGACGTCGACGTTCGTCGAGCCGGGATCGCGGCTCGAAGAGGCGCTGCAGGCGGTCTCGCGCGAGATCGGCGCGCCGCTGATCACGGACGTGCGCGTGGAGGGCGAGGCGTTCGAGGCGGCGCCGGCGAGGGTGCCGGATCTCTTCGCCGGACGCGCGTCGACGGCGTTCTTCCGCTTCGGCGGCGGGCGCGTGAACGTGACCGGCCGGTTCGCGGATGGCACGAAATATGCGGAGACGCTCGAGCCGCGGGAAGCGCCGCTGGCGGCGATCGATCACCTCTGGGCGCGGGCGCGCGTCGTCGATCTCGAGGACGAGTTCCGCGCGACGCACGCGGAGAAGGTGAAGAAGGAGATCATCGCGCTGTCGATCCGGTACACCGTGCTGACGCGCTTCACCGCGTTCATCGTGATCGATCCCGAGGTGGTGGCCGACGGTGGCAAGCGGCGCACGGTCGTGCAGCCGGTCGAGATGCCGGCCGGGTGGGCGGGTCAGCAGCCGCTGGTCATGGCGCGCGGCCCGATGATTCCGCGGACGGATATGATGACGGGACCAAGAGCCCCGGCGCGGGCGCCCCCGCCGATGGCTGCGGCGAAGACGCGGTCGGGCGGCATGGCGCGCTCGATGCGGTTCCTCGGTCCCCCGGCGAGAAAGCCCGCCGCCGAGATCGCCACTCCGGCACAGATCGAGCGCGTGCGGGAGGCGCTGGAAGCGTTCGTCGCGGCGTTCAAGGCTCGCAAGCTCGAAGACCTGGAGGCGGCTCGCATGGAACTGATGAAGGCGCTCGGGGATGCGCTGGTGATCGCGACGGCGGTTCCGCTGCTGCAGGCGTTCCTGCGCTCGGCGGCGGTGGAGATCATCGGCGCGCTGAAGGCGGGCGCTGCGCCGTCCGTGTTCGACAAACACGAGCCGGCACTGCAGGCTGCGCTCGACGAGGCCCGCGCGCCGCTGGGCGTGAAGAAGCCGGCGGGCGCGTTCTGGGAGGCGTCGATCTGAAGACCAACGCGGCGCGCATCCTCGAAGGGCTCGGCGTGAAGTACGAGCTGCGCGAGTACGAGGTCGACGACAGCGATCTCTCGGCGGAGTCGGTCGCGCGCAAGGTCGGGCTGCCAGCCGAGCAGGTGTTCAAGACGCTGGTCTGCCGGGGCGATCGCAACGGAGTCTGCTTCGCGATCGTCCCCGGCGACGCCGAGGTCGACTTCAAGGCGCTGGCGCGCCTGTCGGGCGATCGCGGCATCGAGATGGTCGCGCTGAAGGAAGTGCAGCCGCTCACCGGGTACGTCCGCGGCGGCGTGACCGTCCTCGGCGCGCGCAAGGAGTACCCGGCGTTCGCCGACGAGACGATCGAGCTGTTCGAGGTGATCTCGGTCAGCGCCGGAGCCCGCGGCACGCAGATCCTGCTCGCGCCCGGCGACTATCTCCGCGCGAGCAGGGCGAAAGTGGGGCCGATTGCGCGTTGAACGGCTGCTCTGGGACGCGAGGGGAAACCGGCGCGTACCGCCGGTCCGCGCGTTCGACCAGGCGGTGACGGAGCTGCGGCGCGGGGAGCTGGAGAGGATCTGCGAGTTCAACCCACACGGTCCGATCTACTTCATCCCGACCCGGCCGCTCTTGCGCGCGCTGGCGCGGAAGATCGGGCGGCGGCGAGTGCTCGAAGTCGCGGCGGGAGACGGGCACCTCGCCCGCGAGCTCTCGCGCCAGGGAGTGAAGATCGTCGCGACCGATTCGGGAACCTGGGAGCGGCCGCAGGCGCGGATGAACGCGGCGGAAAAGCGGAAGCATCGGGGGAGGAACGTCCCCGGATTGCGGCTCGGCGCGAACGTCGTTCGGATGGAGGCTCTCGCCGCCATCGTCAGGTTCGAGCCCGAGGTGGTCCTCGCCTGCTGGCTTCCGCCGGGCCCGCTGCTGGGCAGGCTCGTCCGCGCGGCGCCGCGGGTGATCGAGATCGGGGCCGGCAGCGGCATCACCGGCGACATCCGCTGCTGGCGCTACGAGCACGAATTCCTCGACGAGCTCGACGCGCTCGGCCGCTGCCGCCTCGACGAGCGGCCAGCCCGGAAGCTGCACACGCGGGTCACGCTGTACGAGCGGCGACCGCCTCGCCGCCGCGGATGAACGAGAGGGTCTTCGCGATCACGCGCGGGTCGGTGAGCATGCGGGTGTGGCCGGCGGCTTTCACCGCTTCGAGCTCCGCGTTCGGCCAGGCGGCGGCGATCGCGCGGCCGGCGGCGAACGGCACCTCGCGATCGGCCGGGTCGTGGATGACGAGCAATCGCGCCCTCTGCACCGCGGCGAGGGCCACCGGGTCGTACGCTTCGACGCCGCCGATCCTGCGGTCGATGCGGGCGAGGAGGGCTCGGGCGGACGACTCGGAGAGTCCCGCCGCACGGGCGAAGCTGTGCGCGTAGGCCGGCAGGTCGGCGGCAGGCGCGAGGAGGACCGCGCTCTCGACGCGCAATCCGCGCGCCATCGCGGCCACCGCGGCGGGCGCGCCGAAGGAGTGGGCGACGATCGCGTGGACCGGTCCGACGCGACGGCCGACGCGGAGGATTGCCTCGGTGATCTCCCGGATGTCGGTGCGCCTGCCCGGCGACGTGCCGTGAGCGGGGAGATCGGGCGCGGCGACGTAGTAGCCCGCGGCGGTGAAGGGACCGACGAAGCCGGCCATCTGCGCGGCGTTTCCGCTCCAGCCGTGGACGAGCAGGACGGTGCGGCCGTCGCCCGCGTCCCAGAGGGTCAATTCGGACGAACCCTCGTCGCCGAGCGCGAACCGGTGCATGTCGGGCGTCCCGCGGCGCCGGAAAGGCGTGAAGAACCGCTCGAACGCGAGGCGCTGCGCCAGGCCGGGCGCGACGACGTCGAGCCATCTTACAGCACGACCGGTCGTGCTTTTTTCGAATCGAACGACGGACCGCGACGGCGAGGTCATGGGCGGCTCCTTGTCCTCTCTAGACGGGCGCTGCGGCCGTCTGTATCAGCCGGTTGAAGGCCGCCCGTGCTCTTTTCGCGGCCTTGGGATCGCGCAACAGCCGGTGCGCGTGGTGGAAGACGAGGTAGATCGCCTCCATCTCGAAGGCAAACTGCTCCACGTCGAGGTCCTTGCGGAAGTGACCCTCGGTCTTCGAGATCTCGGCCGCGCGCGCGATCGCGTCCATCAGCGCCTGCTGCTGCTGGGCCACGTAATCCCGCACGCGGCCCGGCCGATCGTCCAGCTCGACCGAGGCGGTGACGAAGATGCAGCCGCCCTGCTGCGTGCTGGCCCAGGCGAGCCAGTTGTCGAACATCGCGCGCAGGCGCGGGACGCCGCGCGGCTTGCGCAACGCCGGCACCATCACGTTTTCGACGAACTGCATCGACGCGGTGCGCAGCATCTCCAGCTGCAGCTCTTCCTTCGAGCGGAAATGGGCGAACAGGCCGCTCTTGGAGAGGCCGATGTCGTCGGCGAGGGTGCCGAGGCTGACGCCGCCGAGGCCGTCTCGCGCCGCCAGCCGGAAGGCGTTGTCGAGGATCCGCTGCCGGGTGTCGGCGCCCTTCGTCATCGTCGTCAGAAATGATACGACCGGTCGTGCTTTTTTGTCAAGCCTACTTCCGCGGCGGGGCGGCCGGGGGCGGCGCGCCAGGATTCGGCACCGGACCCAGCACCTCGTGGGCGGCCTTGGCGCAGACCCCGTCCTGGGCGGAAGTGCCTCCGCTGACGCCGATGGCGCCGATCACGTGTCCCTCGACCACCAGCGGAAGCCCGCCCTCGAGCGGCACCGCGCCGGGCAGGCCGAGCACGTTGGGCTTGCCGCTGTTGACCGGATCCTCGAAGGCCTTGGTCGGCCGCCGGAACTGGGCCGACGCGCGCGCCTTCTCGACCGCGACGTGCGCGCTTCCGTACTGCGTATCGTCCATCTTCTCGTAGTAGACGAGCGTCCCGTTCGGCTCGACCACCGCGACCGCGACCTTCCATCCGTTCTTCCGCGCCTCGGCAACGGCCGCCGCCGCGACCTTGCGCGCCGCCTCGACGCCGACGGGCGCGCCGTAGGGAAACGGCCACTGCTGCGCCCGCGCCGCCATCGAGGCCACCAGCACCAGGAATGCGATCCGCATGACTCCTCCTCTCAGAAATTCCCGCGCGCCGCCGCGTCCACCGCCGCCCGCGCCACGATCTGGACGCCGAGCCCGAGGCCCGCGAACCGCTCGTCGCGGGTGAGGCCCTCGACGTAGCGCTTGTAGATCTGCTGGATGATCACGACCAGCTTGAAGAGCGCGAAGCAATAGTAGAAGAGCATGCCGGAGACGTCGCGCCCGGAGAGCTCGCCGTACCGCCGCACGAGCTCCGCGCGCGTGAAGCTTCCGGGCAGAAACGTCGGCCCGAACGCGAAGGCCTTCAGCGGCTCGGGATCGCCCTCCTCCACCCAGTACCCGGCGGCCATGCCGAGGTCCATCAGCGGATCGCCGACCGTCGCCATCTCCCAATCGAGCACGCCGACGACGTGCGAGGGATCGGCGGGATCGATGACGACGTTGTCGTACTTGTAGTCGTTGTGGATGAACGCGGCGCCGCGCTCGCCAGGAACGCGTTCGGCGAGCCAGCGCGCCATCGTTTCGACGTCGGGAACGTCCTCGGTGCGCGCGTCGTGCCACCTTCGGGTCCACCCCTCGACCTGACGGCGGACGTAGCCTTCCGGCTTGCCCTCCAGGCCCGCCGCGCGCCAGTCGACGCCGTGGAGCGCGACCAGCGTGGAAACCAGCGATTCGCACAGCGCGCGCACCCGATCCGGCGCCAGCGACGAGTCGCGCGGCGCCGGCCCGCGGAGGATCGCGCCGGAAACCCGCTCCATCAGGTAGAACGGCGCGCCGATCACCGAAATGTCGTCGCAGATCGAAACCACTTTCGGCGCGAGGGGAAAGACCGGGTGCAGCCGGGTCAGGATCCGCGCCTCGCGGCCCATGTCGTGGGCGGATCTCACCCGGGAGCCGAACGGCGGCCGCCGCAGCACGTACTCGCGATCGCCGGTCCGCACCAGATAAGTGAGATTCGAGTGGCCCTTCGGGAACTGCTCGACGAAAACCGCATCGGCTTTGACGCCCATGAACGCGGCCAACCGGGCCAGGTCGAGCTCTTCGCCGGGGCGGACCGCGCGCGGCGCATCGGCCTTCATTTCCCGAGCTCCACCCCGAATCCGCGCAGCACGCGCCTGGCGACGACGAGCTTGTGGACCTCGTCCGGCCCGTCGTAGATCCGGGCCGCGCGCTCGTGCCGGTACCAGAAAGCGAGCGGCGTATCGTCGGTCACCCCGAGCGCGCCGTGCGCCTGGATGGCGCGGTCGAGCACCTCCTGCAGCACGCCGGCGACGAAGAACTTGATCGTCGAAATCTCCACCCGGGCTTCGCGCTGTCCGACCCGCTCCATCTTCCACGCCGCCTGCAGCACCATCAGGCGCGCGGCGTCGATCGCCGCGCGGCTTTCGGCGATCCACTCCTGGATCGCCTGCCGCGTGGCCAGCGGCTTCCCCGGCGCGATCTCGCGCGAGCCCGCATGCCTGCACATCATCTCGAACGCGCGCTCGCAGATGCCGATCCAGCGCATGCAATGATGGATCCGGCCCGGCCCGAGCCGCTCCTGGGCGAGCGCGAATCCCGCGCCCCGGCCGCCGAGCAGGTTCTCCTCCGGCACGCGGCACTGCCGATAGCGGACCTCGGCGTGGGTGGGCCAC
>JAIVGS010000302.1 GCA_020201435.1 Myxococcales bacterium | reverse complement strand
ACGTGGCGATCCTCGGCCCCGACGTCGGCGGCGCGGTGACCGCCGCGCTCTCCGCCCGCCGCGGGCTGCGCACCCTGCTCGCGCCGATGGTGCCGTTGTCGGTGGCGCGGGAGAGCGACGGCTGGCTTCTGCCCTCGGCGCACCCGATGATCCCGCCGCTGCGACAGCTCTCGGCCGCCGTCGGCGTGCTCGACGAGCTCGGTCTCTCCGCCGATCTGGTGCGGCAGGCATCGGGCGTGCAGGGGGCGTTCCAGATCCTCACCGACAAGCTGCGCCTCTCGCTGCCGGCCGACCATGCCCGCCGCCGCACCGAGCTGCGACGCGAGCTGTCGGATGTTTCCGCACACGAGACGGAGAATGCTCTCGACTCGCTCGAGGCACTCGGACGGCCGTGGGATGCGTTCCTGGCCGAACCGCCGCCCTGGCCGCCGCGAGGGTTCTTCGAGCGGCGCCGCGCGCACAAGCTGGCTCCGCCGCCGCCGGCGCTTCCCGAGGGCCTGGTCGGCGAGTGCCTCGCCGCGCTCGCGCCGTTCGCCGCGTCGCTGACCGGCGATTCGGCGCCCGAAGCCACCGCGCGGGAGGCCGCCTCGCTCTTTCGCGCCCCGCTGCGGCTCTGGGGCGGTCCTGCCCAACTGGCTGATCTGATTAGGAAAAAAGCGGCCGAATCGGGCGGCGACGTGATCGCCGACGGCGCCGACCAACTCCGCATCGACAAGAAAGCGGTCACGTTCCTGCTCGGCGGGAGCGAGGTCACCGCGAGCTGCGTCGTCCTCGCCTGCGGCGCCGAGCGGATCGGCGCCCTGGTCCAGGGCGGCGGCCGCCTCGAACGCAAGCTCGCCGAAGAGGCGGCGCTTGCCGTCGCGCGCAAGGTCACGCTCGCGCACTACGTCGTCCACGCCGAGGGCCTGCCGGCGGCGCTCGAGGAGGCCGCGCTGCTGCTCGGCCAACCGATGGGGCCGCTGGTGATCTCGGCGCTTCCCGCCCGTCGCGTGAAGGGCGACGCGGATGGCGAACGGCTGCTCACGGTCGCGCGCGTCTCCGACGCCGGCTTTTCCGACGAGCAGGGCCTGCTCAATTCGGTTCGTGCCGCCCTCGAGCCGGTGTTGCCGTTCTTCGACCGCCATATCGTGCACCAGTCGGCCGACCTGAGCCCGCCGCTGACCCACCCGATCCTGCGGCCCCACGACGACGCGGAACCGATCGGATTGCGGCCGCTCTCCGAGGCGCACGAACGGGTCCTCTTCGCCTCGGCCGCGACCTACCCCGGGTTCGGCCTCGAGGGGCAGATCCTCGCCGCGCGGGCGGCGGCCGGCCATGCGCTCGCCCTCTCCGGCCGCAAGACCGTGAGTGCGGTCTAGCTCTTGACTTGCGCAGCGGTTCCGGGCATTAAGCGCGGTCCCTTTTGGTGGAGCGGGAACCGATGGCTTTCAAGTGCGATCTCTGCGGCAAGGGTCCCCTGGTCGGCAACCAGGTGAGCCACGCCAACAACAAGACCAAGAAGCGCACGCTGCCGAACCTGCAGCGGGTTCGCGCGGTGGTCGACGGGGCGCACAAGCACATCCGCGTCTGCACCCGCTGCCTCAAGGCCGGCAAGGTCACCAAAGCGGCGTAATTGCTCCCCGAACTCCGCAGCGCCCGCAAGGAACTGCGCGAAGCGCGGGGAAAGCGCAAGCTCGAGCTGCTGCTCTCGGCGCCGGATCCGCTCAAGCTGGTCCGCTCGCTGCCGCCCGAAGACCTCTACCTGGCGTTGCTCGACATCGGCCCGGACGATGCCGCCGAGATCGTCGCGATGGCCTCGCCCGAGCAGTTCCGGCATTTCGTCGACATGTCGGCGTGGCGCGGCGGAGACGAGGGTCCGCGCACGTCCGAAGTGCTGCGCTGGTTGCGGCTGTCGCGCGAGGGCGCGGGCGATCAGCGGGTCCGGTTTCGCGGACAGCTCTCCGGGCTCGACGTCGAGCTGCTCTCGCTCGTGCTGCGGCGCGGGATGACGGTGCACGATCTCGGCGAGGACGAGCACCCGCAGCCGCAGCGGCCGGATCTCGCCTACTACACTCCTGATCGCCGATTCCTGCTCGAGTTCGCCAACGAGGGTGAATTCAGCGCGATGCGGCAGCTGATCGAGTCGCTCTACGAGCGGGACGAGGGCGCTGCCGGACGGCTGATCGAGGCCACTCGTTGGGAACAGCCCGCCGAGCTCGAGGAGGCCGCGCGGCGGTGGCGCGACGGACGCCTGCGCGACCTCGGCGTCCCCGATTTCGAGGAGGCGATCTCGTTCTACGCGCGCCCGGCGGCGATCAAGCTGCCGGAGACCGCGGCGGGCCTCGCCGTGCCGCCGCGCGGGAGCCTCGTCGATGCGGCGCTGGATCGCCTCGACGGCGAAGACCTCGAGCGGGCCGAGGAGTCGGTCGTCTACGCGGCGAACGCCGCGCTGGTCGCGAATCGGGTGCCGCTCGACGACCCCGATCAGGTCCGCGAAGAGCTCGCCGAGGCCCGCGCGACGCTCTCGCTCGGCCTCGAGCTGCTCTCGGCCGGCGATCCGGCGCACGCGGCGCGGCTGCTGGTCGAGATGCCGATCCGCCAGATCTTCCAGGCCGCGATGGGCGAGGCGTACCGGCTGCAGACCCGCGCGCGGAAGATCGCGGGGTCGGCGCGGCTGCCGCAGGCGCAGAGCGCGACGCTGCTCGACGAACCTTTGGAAAGCGCCGTCCAGGCGCTGCTCAAGCCGCGGCCGCTGTTTCACGAGCCCGGAAAGCGGAGCCCGCGCGCGTTCGCGTCGAGGGCGGAGATCGCGCAGGCGGAGTCGCTGCTCGACGAAGCCGAGGGGACCGTCGCGCTCCTGTCCGCGCTCGGAATCCCGCCCGCCGCGCTCGGGCCGAAAGCGGAAGAAGCCGGTCTCGGGCCGGCGGCCGTGAAAGCGAGCGGCGCGATCCGCTCGCTCGCCGAGGGCAAGGCGCTCTCGGATGAAGGGCCGGTTTCGGCGCAGAAGCTCGACGAGCTGTTGCAAAACGCTACACGGGGGTCTCATTCCGAGACCCTCACCCGCGCTGCGGCGCGTATCCGAAGCATCCTGATTCATTAAGTAAATTCGCAAATGCCGCGCGGGCACGGTTCGTGCTGAACCGACGCGGCATGGAGCGCATCGCGATCATTTTGCTGCTCGTCGCGTGCGGCGGCGCGTCTTCGGTCGAGGACGTGGTCGACGACGGGTTGACCGTCGCCGCGACCGTCGGCCCGCAATCCCTCACCCACGGCGCCTTGACCTCGTCGCGGCCGTCGATCGCGTATGCGTTCAACGGCAAGGCGGGGGACACCGTCGCTCCGGATGTGTGGCCGACCGGAAAGAGCGCGTTGACCCCGACGCTGGCGCTCCTCGGTCCGAAGTCGTCGAGCGGTCATCGCCCGCTGCTCGCGACGGGCGCGCCGCGCGGGCCGGACCCGCGCCATCCGGCGATCGACGGGTTCAAGCTGCCGACCACCGGCAGTTATCTCGTCGTCGTCGGCGTCGTGGCGGGCGGAAGGAGCGGGAAATTCTCGCTCCGGCTGTGGATGGCGTCGAGCCATCTGCCGCGGCAGGAGACGTCGCAGGTCGATCTGAACCTGACGCCGAGCAGCGCGGCGGTCGCGACGCTGCAGTCGCATGCCGATGCGCCGCATCCTTGGACCGACGCCGAGATCGACGCGCTCGTCGCGGATCTGGAGGAGCAGGTCAGCCTCAAGGTCGCGCTGTCGAGCGCGCAGTACCTCCTCTCGGCGCTCGAGCAGCAGAGCGCCACCGACGCGCAGCGCGCGCGCGCCCGGACTGCCGTCGCGCAACTCGTCGGAACCCCACAGCATTTCGCGAAACTCCCGCCCGAGCTGCAGTCGTTTGCCCTATGGTGGCTGGGGAATTCGGAAGCGCTGCTCTTCACCAACGCCGACGCGCCGCCGCCCGGTCGGGTGGCCGAGACGATCGCGCAGCTCGTCGCCGCCTGGCCCGGCGCGAGGGAAGACACCGCGAACCGCCGCGTCTGGGCGAAGGCATTGAACGGCTCCGTCTACGGATGGGTCGTCGAATGGCAGGCGAGCTGGACCGACTCGGACGGTACGCCGGTCTGGATCGACTTCGCCCGCGAATGGTTCGACTCTTCCGGCCACTGGCTCCGCGAACAAAGCCCCGGCGCCAGCGAGCCAGACGACGAGTAAAAACAAAATCTCACCGCGGAGGCGCGGAGCACGCAGAGGTTCGCGGAGATTTTTTTGTAAAAAACAAACTCCGCGCTCTCCGCGCCTCCGCGGTGCGCTGGAAGCCGTTACCTCTTATTCCGGGTGGAGCGGTCGAATTCGTAGCCGATTTCGAGGTCGAAATCGCCGCCCCACAGGTTTTTCATCTCGCCCAGCACCGGATCCGGGCGCCAGCTGCGGAACACCCGCGCGTTGAGGAAGAAGATCCACAGCACGTGGACGCGGGCGGCGCCATAGATCAGGGTGTTGTCGCCGAGCGGGTGCGAGGCGTCGACCGGGCCGTCGAAGCTGCGCCGGTAGAACGAGGCGAAGAACTGCAGCCACGAGTACGCCGGATACTCGATGTGCAGCGTGAGGTTGCGCGAGCCGACGTACTTCTGCAGGTCGGTGCAGCCGAAGCAGATCGAATCCGGGCCCGAGACGTGGAACGAATCCTCGTACGCCGCCATCAGCGCGAGGCCGCCGTTGTATTGGTACGCGGCCTCGAGGTAGTACCCCGCGCGCTTGTGGGCCGGATCGCGATCGAGAATCGTTCGTAATTTCGGCTCGTAACCGGTGTCGGCCTTGCCGGTGACGAACTGGTACTTCTGCACCTCGTAGAAGGTGTCGAAGTAACCGGGCAGATAGTTGCCGTCGAAGTAGCGCAGCTCGCCGACCAGCCGGAACGCGTGCACCTTCACGTCGCCGGCGTTGAACCGGCCGAGGACGCCGGCCGTCCAGCCGCCGCCTCCGTTCGCCCGCGCGCCCGGACCGCTCGGGTTCGAGATGTCGAGCAGCCGCGAGTAGTCGAGGTACGGCTTCACGTCCGCGTTCTCGCTCTTGACCACCTTGGTCTCGAGATCGACGCCGACCACCTGCGCCCGGCGCGTCTGGGTGACGATCGGATCGTCCGGCTCGCAGTAGTCGACGCCCGGCTGCGGGCAGATGTCGGTATCGCCCACCTGCGGATATCCGTTCGGCCCGCGGTCGAGCGTGTACGGCGCGGCGAGATCCATCGCCGTCGAGACGCCGAGCGAGGTCCAGCCCCACGTCTCGCGCGCCGAACCGGTCAGCCATCCGAGCGGCTTGACGAACGCGAGCCCGGCGAGGAAGTGGTTGGGGTGCATCAGGTCGCCGGTGAACGCCTCGAATCCGCCGTACCGGCCGTAGGCGTCGATCTCCGCGCCCACCTTCTTGTCGTAGCCGAACGCCTCCTGCGGCGACTCGATGTTGGCGTTGTAGCGGCGCACGATCGCGCCGTGCCCGATGCTGGCGGCGAAGAGCGGCGAGACGTTGACGAAGAACTGGTCCTCCTTGCGCCCCAGGGTGAGGAAACGGAGGATGCGCGCGTAGTCGGAGGCCCGGGAGTAGTCGCCCTCGCGAAACTTGAGCTTGTGGGTGTCGTAGAACCCGTCCGCGTAGGCGCGGACGTTCAGCGGCAGTCCAAGGCCGAGGGCCAGCCAGTCGCCGAAATGCAGGTCGATCTCCGGCGCCACCGCGAGATAGATCGAGTTGTCGAGCCGCGCGACGCCCGAGCGCAGGCCGAACCGGCTGTCGGCGAGCACCAGCTTGTCGGATCCGAGGTTGGTCAGCTCGCCCTTGATGAACCGGCGCTTGACCGGCTCGCCGAGGTCGTCGGCGGCGTCGCGGGCGTCGCCGCGGCTCGAGCCCATCGCCTTCATTCCCGGATCCTCGGCGACGACGGCGTGCTCCTTGACCGCGTCGATCCGCGTCAGCCCCGAGGGCCGGTCGATCTCGATCCGGGCCGCGACGCAGAGCTCGCTCTCGAGCTTGCAGTCGTCGTCGACGGTGACCTTGATCCGGGCCTCGGTGCGGACCTCGGCGAGCGCGGTCGGCTGCGATCGCTCGAAGACCTGGGTGATGCCTTCCTGCGCGGTGAGCGTCACCACCGCGCCGCTCTCGGTGACGACGTTCATCCGCATGACCGACGCGCCGCCGGCGAGCTTGCGGGCCTCCTCGCTGCCCTCCTCGGTGTGCGAGATGCGGCCGCGCACTTCGCGGGCGAGCGCGGGTGCACCGATCAGCACGAGCAACGCGAGCAGTCGACGCATCGAAGGTTCCCCCTACTCCGCTTCCGTCAGAAAGCTCGCCTCGCGCGCCCAGGCGAGGCACTGGTCGATCCCGGGCTCGTCGAGCACCTGGTGCTGCAGGCAGAGGTCGAATTCGCGCTTCATGTCGGTATCGAGGAGGTACGGCCCGTCGGTGTTGATTGTCACCTTGACCCGCCGGTCGAGGAAAGTGCGAACCACATGTCGCAGCTCATCCCACCCGGACACAGCCCGGGTCGAGAGGTTCGAGGAGGGGCAGATCTCGAGCACCACGCCCTGCTCGCGCAGCATCCTCATCGCCGGCTCGTCATAGGCCGCCTGGACGCCGTGGCCGATGCGATGGGGCCGGAGCAGCTCCAGCAC
>JAIVGS010000301.1 GCA_020201435.1 Myxococcales bacterium | reverse complement strand
GCGCCGCCGCGAGAAGGAAGCGAAGCGGGAAGAGCGCAAGAAGGAAAAGGCCGACCGGCCGCCGGTCACGCCGGGCGAGGACCCGGACATCGCCGGCATCGTGCCGGGTCCGCAGCCGATCCCCGAAGAGTGATTCAGCGCTTTTCCACCGATGCGACGATCCATCTTTCGCGCAGCGGGTCGTACGCGTACACCCGCTGGTGGCCACACCCCTCGACGACGCGGGTGAGCAGCGTCAGCGGGTGCGACTCGACGCGGTCCTCGGGACAGGCGAGGTCGTCCGCGGCGGTCGACTCCAGCTCCTCGACGTCGTCGGGCGAGACGATCGGGTGGATGCCGCGGTGCCAGTGGCAGGCGCAGAGCGAAACGGCGATCAGCAGCAGCAGCCGGCGCATGATGCGCGGAAGCTTGCGCGGCGGCTCTTTCGGCTGCAAGCGGCGAAGGCGTCTTTCATCGTGCCGGTGACTCCGCCGCGGGTCTTTCTGCTCTCGCCGGCCCGCGCGGGCGGCGAGCGGATGGGCCTTCTCCTGCGGCCGAACGCCGGGTTCGCGCTGGCGCACGAGTTCCAGCGCGACGGGGCTGCCGTCGGCGAGCTGTTCCAGTTCGGCAGCGGGCTCTATTTTCGCGGCAAGCTCGCGTATGCGCGGCGCTTCGCGCGGCCGCCACGGCGGGCGTCGGGAGCGCTGGTGATCGTGCCGGGGCGCGGTCTGCTCGACGTCGAGACGGTGATCACCGCCGACGATCTGCGCCAGATCGCCCAGGTGCCGGTCGACGTCAGGGATCGCCGGTATCGCGAGCCGCTCGAGCGGGACGTGCGCGAGCTGGCGGCGAAGCTCGGCAAGCGCGGCGAAGCGGTGCTGCTCGGGAGCATCGCGACCGGCAAGTACGCCGACGTGCTGCTCGAGATCCTCGGCGATCGGCTCCTCTTTCCACCGTCGTTCGTCGGCCGCGGCGACATGAGCCGCGGCGGCCTCTTGCTCCGATGCGTCCGCGCCGAGATGGAGCTGCCGTACGAACCCTTGCGCGGCGCCATCCGCCATGGCCCCCGCCCACCGAAGCTGCCGCGCTACTGAGAGCAAAATCTCAACACGGAGGCACGGAGGGCACGGATTTTTTTGGTTTGTAAATCCAACCTCCGTGCTCTCCGTGCCTCCGTGGTGTGCTTTTGCTTCAGAATTTCCCGTGGCGGCCGGCGCCGGAGGTGAAACGTTGGGCGCCTTCGGTGCCGCCTTGCTGCAATGATTGCACGCCGAGGCGGAATTCGTTGTGCAGCGCGTCCTGCATCGTCAGATCGATCTGTTCGTACGCCGAGCGGCGGTCGCCTCGCATGCAGAGCTGCGGAAACGCGGCGATTTCACGCGCGAGATTCTCCGCCGCTTCGCGCGCTTTGCCGCGCGGAACGACCCGATTCGCGAGGCCGATCTCGAGGGCCTCGGCAGCGCTCACCGGCCGCCCGGTAAGGATCAGGTCGAGCGCGCGCGAGAGGCCGATCAGGCGCGGCAACCGGATCGTCCCGCCGTCGATCAACGGCACCCCCCACCGCCGGCAGAAGACTCCGAGGATTGCGTCTTCCGCCACCACCCGCAGATCGCACCACAGCGCGAGCTCGAGCCCGCCGGCGACTGCGTGTCCTTCGATGGCCGCGATCACGGGCTTGTCGAGCAGCAGGCGCGAGGGACCCATCGGGCCGTCGCCTTCGGCTTCGATCCGGTTTTTCTCCGCGCCACCCGCGGCGATGGCCTTCAGATCGGCGCCCGCGCAAAACGCGCCGCCCTCGCCGCACAAGACACCCACGCTGCCATCGGGATCGGCGTCGAAGGCTCGAAACGCCGCGGACACCGCCTCCGCCGTCGGCCGATCGACGGCATTGCGAACCTTCGGTCGATCGATGACGACCGTCGTCACCGGTCCGTTCTTCTCGACGCGCACGCTCATGGGCGCGATCTTACTTCCCTTGCTGCGCGTCGGAAATCGCCGCGCTCAGGTACGCCCGCGCCGCGGCGAGGTCGCGGTTCTGCAGCGCGGTGCGCGCGGAATCGATGTCCCGCTGCGCCTGCGGCGGGAACGAGCCCTGCGCCTGCGCGAGCTGATCGTCGATCGACGAATTTCCGCCGGCGAGCATCGACTGCGCCTGGTAGAGCGCGCTCACTCCCACTTGGAGCTGCTCGCGCCGCGCGGCCTGCTGCTGCTCGGCGGCCTGCCGGCGCGAATCCGCGTCGGCGAGCTGGGAACGGAGATCCTGCAGCTGGCGCGCGATCTCGGACAGCTGCTGCGACTGCTGCTGCAGCTGCGCGCGCTCGCGCTCCAGCGCGTCGACGCGCGCGCGGAGCTGAAGGATCTCGGCGTGGACGGCGTCGACGCCGGCATCCGCCTGCGCCGACGTGCCGGCGTCGAACGGCGGCGACGGCCTCAGCTTGCCGGGCGGATCGGTCCCGAGCAGCACCGGCCCTGCGTCCGGCCGCCCGCGCGGAGGACGGCGCCCTTCCGGCGGCTGCCGGACGAGCAGGGAAGCGGCGATGCCGGCGGCCGCGGCGGCGAGCACTCTCATGCCCGCAGCATACTCACCAGGCCAACGTGGCGCCGGTCCTGGCGTTGAAGGACGCGAGCCGTCCGGCGGAAACGCCCTGAAACCGCAGCTCTTCGAGGGATCGCTGGGGCAGGGGGACGTCGGTGACCAGCGTCGCGAGCTTGCGATAGAGGAGCGCGTCGGGCAGGCGCTCGCGCAATGTCGCGGCGAGGCGATCCGCGGAGCGCACCGAAGGAGGCCACTGGCGGCCGTCGAGCGGCACCGCGTCGAGATGGAGGTACTTCGAGAGCAGCGCCGCGGCGGTCCGCTCGCCGAATCCGGGCAGGCCCGGAATGCCGTCGGCGTCGTCCCCGGTGAGCGCGAGGTAGTCGGGCACGCTCCGCGGCTTCACTCCGCGGCGCGCCAGCAGCGACGACTCGTCCAGCTTGCGCTTGCGGATCACGTCGATCTGGACCACCCGATCTCCCTCCAGGCACTGTCCGAGGTCCTTGTCGGGCGTGAGGATCCGCACCTGATCCACCTGATCCCGCCAGCGCGCGGCGGCCGTCGCGAGCGCGTCGTCGGCCTCGAATTCCTTCATCGACCAGACCACCGCGCCGACGGCCCGGGCGCCCTCTTCGGCGAGGTCGAACTGCTCGCGCAATTCCGGGGGCACGCCGTCGTCGGTCTTGTAGCCGGCGAAGAGATCGTTGCGAAACGAGCGGATCGGATTGTCGAACGCGATCGCGAGATGGGTGACCTGCTCGGCCGGATCCTTCAGCAGGCCAAGCAGCGATTGCGCGAGGCCGATCGAGGCCTTGAACGGCTGCTCGGGCCGTTTCGAATAGTGAGCGCGGTAGAGCTCGAAGGTGCCGTCCACCAGGTGCAGCCGCATGCCGCCGAGTGTCGCACGAGCGGCCGAGCCCGCGGAAGCACCGGGACGCATCTTGCTTGCAATGGTGTCCTTCGAGCACACGCCGCCCGAGGCGCGCGAGCTGTTGCCCCGCCGCATCAAGGAGCTCGGCCTGCGGCTCGAAGGCTCGATGCTCGAGAAGTACGTGCAGCAGCTCTATCTCGAGCTGTCCGCGCGCGGCCTGCAGAAGTTCCGGCCGGGCGTCTACCTGTCCGACGAGTGGGCGTGCCCGGACAAGGAGCCGGTCATCGGCGCGCCGTTCTACCTCGCGGATCCCAAGCTCGAGGCGCTCGAGCGGGCGATCAACGACGTCGAGGACGAGCGCGAGATCCTCATGTACCTGCGCCACGAGGCCGGCCACGCGTTCAACTACGCGTACCTCCTCTACGACAACAAGGAGTGGCGCCAGCTGTTCGGCGATTTCGACAAGCCGTACGACGACAGCTACACGCCGGTGCCGTTCTCCCGCCGGTTCGTGCGCCACATCGCCGGCTGGTACGCGCAAAAGCATCCCGACGAGGACTTCGCCGAGACGTTCGCCGTCTGGCTGACCCCCAACACCGACTGGCGGCGCAAGTACAAGGGCTGGCCGGCGCTCAAGAAGCTGGAGTATGTCGACCGGATCGCGCGCGAGCTCGCCGGGCAGCCGCCGCGCAAGGCGCTGGAGGTCGCGGTCAAGGAGCTGCCCGTCGAGGAGATGGCCAGCACCATCGAGCAGTTCTACAAGGAGCACCAGCCCGACGAGGAAGCCGCGCTCAAGGACCTCCTCCCCGACGCGGAGCTGGAGGACATCTTCTCGGTCCGGAAGGGGAACGAACTGCGGCCGGCGGCGGCGTTTTTGCAAGATTATCGAAAAGTCATCGTTGATAAAATTACCTATTGGACCGGCGTGCGGCGATCGCTGATCAAGAAGCTGCTCGAGGTGATCGGCAAGCGGGCGCGGGAGCTGGACCTGTCGGTCGAGACCAGGCGGGAGTCGCATTACCTGATCGAAACGGTCGCCTTCGCCACCACGCTGGCGATGAACTACCTCACCCGCGGCCGATTCGCGGAGCACTGATGCTCAAGATCGCCGTACTCTACGAGCCGAGCGACAACACCGCCCTGGCGCTCGATCCCGCGCGGGTGCACCACAAGGAGCGGCGCCAGGCGGGGTCGCAGCGGCGGCGGCGCGGTCCGGAACGCCGGCAGAAGCTCGATCGCGAGGAGGTCCTCGAGGCGCTGCGCAAGGACGGATACGACCCGTTCTTCCACGAGCTGACCAACGAGGCGGCGCTGCTCGAGCTCGCGCGAACCAAGGCGGACCTGATCTTCAACATGGTGGAGGCGTTCGCCGGCGACGATGCGAAGGAAGCGCACGTCGCCGCCTTCCTCGATCTGCTCGAGCTGCGCTACACGGGAGCCGGTCCGCAGGGGCTGTTCCTGGCGCAGGACAAGGCGATCGCGAAGAAGATCTTCGACTTCCACGACATCCGCACGCCGCGCTTCGCCGTCTCCTATCGCGGCAGGCTCGATCACGTCGACGATCTCGAGTTCCCGCTGATCGTCAAGCCGGCCAGCGAGGACGGCTCGGTGGGGATCGACGTCGGCGCGGTGGTGCACACCCTGCGCGAGATGTTGGAGCGCGTCGCGCTGATCGAGTCGAAGTTCGACTGCCCGGCGCTGATCGAGGAGTACATCGAAGGGCGCGAGATCTACGTCGGCGTGCTCGGGAACGACAAGCCGAATGCATTACCGATCGTCGAGCTCGATTTATCGAAATTACCGAAAGACATGCCGCGCATCGCCGGCAAGGAAGTGAAGTGGGAGAAGGGGACCGAGGCCTACGACGTGACCCGGAGCGCGGCAGCCCAGGGGCTCGACGATTCGATCGTCAGCCGCCTGCAGAAAACCGCGGTGCAGGTGTACGGCGCGCTCAAGCTGCGCGACTACGGCCGCGTCGACATGCGGCTGGCGAAAGACGGCCGGATCTACGTGATCGAGGCCAACCCGAATCCGTGGTTGGCGCCGGAGGCGGAGCTGGCGATGGCCGCCGGCCTCGCCGGCCGCAGCTACGCCGAATTGATCGGCCAGATCGTCGAGCTTGCCTTGGCGCGGTATGCCGCATGAAAAGCAAAATTTCACCGCGACGGCGCGAAGGCGCAAAGGTCGCGGATTCGTTGCCGAGCGGCGTGGAACCTCCCACCCGACCCCTTCGCGTCTTCGCGGCTTCGCGGCGCGCTTTGGGTTTTTGTTAGACTCATGCCATGCACGACGTCGAGCAGGCCCGCCGCATCGTCGAGCTGATGGTCCTGACGGCCTGGGCCGACGGTCGCGTCGACGGGGTCGAGGCGCTCGCGATCCACAAGCTCACCCTCGCGTTCCCCGAGCTGCGCGACGTGGGACCGACCGGCGAAATCAGCCGCAAGGCGAAAGAGCGGCTGGAGCGCGTCGGTATCGCAGCGGCGGTGCGGGAGGCCGCCAAGGGCATCACCGATCCGAGGTACCGCGAGATCGCCTTCCAGTGCTGCGGCAAGGTCAGCGGCGCCGACGGGGTCTTCGTCGCCGAGGAAAACGCCGTCCTCACCGAGCTGCAGCAGCTCTTCGGCTACGACGCCGAAGACGTCAAGCGCCTGCTGGTGCTGGCTACTCGGTAGCTCTTCGACCGTGCACGAATCTGTCGCGGCGCACCACTCTCCGGCGTACACCGGCCCTACCCCGGAGTGGAGTGTCCAGCGGTCTGCAATTTCTACAGCCATATGAACTTTTTCAGTTCGCTGGCGCACACGTAGCTCAACGCAGGCGCCGGCCGGCGACGCTTCCGGGCGAGTCTCGTCGGACTTCTGCAAGGAGTTCACCGTGGGCGAACTGCACGATCCAGGCAACGAATCGGTCCGCAAGCGCAAGAAGGCGGATCAAGACGAATCCAACGGACATCATAACGGTCCCGACGAGCCCCGGCTCAAGCAACTGCTCGACGCGCTGACGGCCGCCCAGCACGGCGAATTCGACGTGCGGCTGCCGTTCGCGCGCGGAAGCGGGCTGATGGCGGAGATCGCGCGCGCCTTCAACTCGGTGGTGGCGCGCAACGAGGCGCTGACGACCGAAATCGTGCGCCTGGAGCGGGTGGTCGGCCGCGAGGGCCGGATGACCGAGCGTGCCTCGCTCGGCGACGTCTCGGGATCGTGGAAGACGAGCGTCAACTCGATCAACGCGCTGATCGCCGACCTGGTCCAGCC
>JAIVGS010000129.1 GCA_020201435.1 Myxococcales bacterium | reverse complement strand
CCCCACCCCCTGCACCCGCGAGATCAACGCAACCACAAACCCGATCGTATTCGACACCGCCAGCGCCACCACGATCGCCCGCACTCCCGCCGACTCCTCCGGCAGCGTCCGCGCCAGCCACGTGAGGACGCCAAACGCCGCCAGCGCGCTGCCGAAGAACTGCGACAACAGCAGCGCCCCCGGCGTCGTCTCCACCGCATACATCGGCAGAAACGCGCCCGGTACCAGCACGAGCGGAACCGCAAAGCCGACCGACACGACCGCATTGATCGTAAACAACGCCGCGAGCTTCATGACGCCCCCCCCCGGAAGCATTCAACGCCCGGCGCCAGACGCGAGTCAATGCGACCACGTCTCCGGATGCTCCGCCTTCCACCGCATCGCGGTCATGATCCGCGTCCGCCCGCTCGGATGGTCATAGAACACGATCTCCTCCAGCGGCCCCGGCTCGAGCTTTCGGTACTCCGACAGCTTCAACGTCACCTGCGCGAATCCATCCGGCTGCCGCGCGGCGTTGACGCCGAAGACGTCGGCGGAATTCTCCTGCGCGCGGATGATCGAATTGAGCACCGGCGTGAGCACGAACAGATACGCGGAAAAGAGCAGCAGCGCGAGTGGAAGTCCGGCGAGATCGCCGACGTCGCGGATGCTCCAGCGCATCCTGAACCTGTCGAACAAATAGCTCACCAGCCCGAACCCGATCGCGATCACCACTCCGAACTGCACGATCAGCAGCGGAATGTGCCCGAGCACGTAATGCCCCATCTCGTGCCCCATCACCGCCTCGATCTCCGGCAGCGAGCAGCGATTCAGCAGATTGTCGTTCAGCGTGATCCGCTCGGTGCCGAGAAACCCGCTGACATTGGCGCTGACGCGCGTCGTCTGTTTCGAGGCGTCGATCTCCCACACCTCGCCGGCCTTGATCCCGCTCGCCCGCGCCAGCGAGAGGATCGGCGCCACCACGCGCTGGTCCTCGAGACGCCTGGGGTTGTTGAAGATCGGCGAGATCACGACCGGCCCGATCAGCACGCCGAAGATCAGGAACGCGATCGCGACCACCGTCCCCCAGATCCACCACGTCCGCGGCAGCCGCCGTACCACGGCGTAGAGCGCCATGACGGCGAGCGAACCGAACACCGCCGAGATGAGCAGACCCTTCCCTTCTTCGCCGAGCCACGCGGCGAACGTCAGATTCGACAACCCGTATTGGTGCTCGCGGTACCAGTCCCGGTAGATCGACAGCGGCAATTCCAGCAGCGCGGTGGCGACCAGGAACTGCAACCAGTAGACCGCCGACGAGAACCGCCCGGCGCGCCCGGCGCGATCGCGCATCCTCGCCGAAAGCCCCGAGTACAAGAGCAGCAGCAGCACGCCCGCCGACCAGAGAAAGCTCCACAGGTGCAGCCAGTACCCGCCCTCGAAATACGCGTTCGATCGCTCCCGCTTGTCCGACGGCAGCGTGTCGAGGTACGCGCGCGTCGCCGCGACCGGATCGATCGATCCCGCCGCGCCCGACGCCGCGGCCGGGACCGGACCCAGCGGAATTGCCTTGGAAAGCTCGGCGGCGAGCAGCAGCGCGAGGAGCATCCGCGCACCATATCAACTCATCGCGCCGCCTGGACCGGCGGCACGTGGCGTCCGTGCTTGCGACGTCCGAGCGGCCGCGGCGCGCGCGCCTCGCGCGCGAGCTCCTGTTTTCGCGCCTCGAAGAAGTCGCCGGGCGTGATCAGGTGGATCGAATGGCCGCCGTGATCGAGATCGATCGCGATCGACGCGCCGTGGACGGTGAGCTGCAGCGCGCCCCGCTGGTCGCCGTCGTCGTTCCGCAGCGTGGCGCGGACCGACGCGCCGTCGCCGCCCGCCTCGAGATTGCGCAGGGACGTCCATCCATGGCCCGCGGCGCCCGAGGCGCGCACCGACAACCCGGTCATCGCGAAAGCGCCTTTGACGAGATCGGGCAGGCTCGCGCGGTCCGCGTAGAGACCGACGATCGGCCGCGCGTCGCGGCAGATCGCCGCGAGCGAAGCGTCGATCACCGGCTCGCCTCCCTTCGCGTCGAGCCGCAGCTGCGCGTGCGGAAAGACGAATCGCCCCCACCAGTCGGGCTGGGCGTCGCTCGATCCATCGGGATGGACCACGCGCGCCCGCGCGATCTCCAGCCGGGTGCCGCCGAGGTCGGCGTCGCCCGAGACGTCCTGTGCGGCGACGCGGGCGTCGAGCCGCAGGTCGCCACGCACCGTCTCGCCGGCGACGCGGACCGTCGCGTGCGTGAGTCGCGCCAGCGCCCGCCGCGGCAGGCGCGGCTCCGCGAGATCGGGCGTCGCTCCGATCAGATCGACGCGCAGGTGTTCCGCGCTCGAGGCCCTCCAGCGCAGGTCGCGCGCGTCGAACGCGAGCCGCGCCTCGCCGGGCGGCGCGCTGGTCAGGTTCACCGCCAGTGAACCCACGCCGACCGGCCCGAGCGTGAACCGTCCGAAACGCGCGTCGAACGCGCTCCCGGGCAGCACCTGTCCCGCCTGCACGTGCAGCGATGCGTTGGCGGGCCCGCCCTCGACCTCGCCGCGGCCTTCGAGGTCGACGTCCAGCGCCCGCAGCAGCGCGAGGCCCTTGCTCACCCGCGGATCGAAGGGCCCCATCCGTACCCGCAGCGTCCCGTCGACGCGGGAGGCGATCCGATCGTCGCCGAGGCTCACCGTGCCCCCCCGCAGCTGGAGCTCCGCGGGCCGGACCAGCACCTTCCGGATCGGCTTCAGGTAGAACGCGCCCGACACGCTCGCGGCGCGCTCGACGCGGAGCCGATCGAGCCAGATCTGCCGCACGTCCTCGCCTTCGACGTTCTCCAGCCAGACGCTGAAGATCCGGTAGCGAAAGTCGGGGTTGTCGTCGTCGGGGCCCTCCTCCTTCACCGGCAACCGCGGCAGGCCTTCGATGATCGGCACGCCGGCGACGACCTCCTCGCGCAGCACCCGCCGCCGCAGCGCGAACTGCACGCCCTGCGCGCGCACGCGCGTGGCATGGAAAATGCGGGCCGGAAGCTGGCCGAGCGCGATCGTCGCCGAGACTTCGTCGAGCCCGAGCCTCCACTGCACCGCGCGATCCTGCGAAGTGATCACCAGCCCGCGCGCATGAACCGTGCCGGGCCAGAGCGACCAGGCCGACGCGTACTCGAGGTGGATCTTCGGCGTCTCCTTGTTGATCACGTACTTGAGCAGCGGCGTGGCGAGAAAAATCTGTGCGCCCACGACCCAGGTCGCCCACGCCGTAAACAGTGCGAGCGCGACCGAGCGGACGAGCGACCGGCTGTTCCAGGCTAACCGCACGCCCTTCAAACGATGGGCACGTCAGTCGCCGTATGCGAGCGGATGCATGCCATGCCGGAAGGCGAGGCTGATCCGGGGTCCGGCCTGCGCCACCTTCGGCACCGTATGTTCCCACGCGCGCTGCGCGGTCCCGCCGGTGACGAGCAGATCGCCGCGGCCGAGCATGAACGGACGCGACGTCCCGCCGCCGCGGGGACGCAGGAGAAACCTGCGCCGCTCGCCGATCGAGACCAGCGCGACGATCGGATCGACCACTTCCCGGCGGATCTTGTCGCGATGCCAGGCGACGCTGTCCCGGCCGTCGCGGTAATAGTTGAAGCCGACCGAGTCGAACTCGATCCCGTAGCGGCGCGAGAGGCTGACCCGCATCTCTTCGATCAAGGACGGCAGCGGCTCGCCCGAGGCGAGGTTCCACGGCGCGGTCAGCCGCGGCTCCAGCATCCGCTGGTCGTACATCCGGCGCGTGCGCTGCTTCCAGTTGCGCGAGGCGACGGTCTCCTCGAACAGCGCGTCGGCGCCTGAGACCCATTCCGGCGCAAAGTCGACCCAGGCGGTCTCGTCGAGACGGATCCGCTCCACCCGGGCGAACGCTCGATCGATCGCCGGGGCGGCGGGCTGGAAGAGGCTTTGCTGCAACGCCACGCGTCTTGGATGCCGATCGGCGGCTAAAGTCGCAGCCCGAACCCCAGCGCGATGCGGAGCGCGAACGACGGACCAAACGAGCTCCGCTGCGTCGCCGACTCCTGGGTCCGGAACAGATACGTCGACGCCGACCCCACCGCGAAGAGGTACGCCCGCCGTCCGACGTCGCGGCTGATGCCCGCCGTCGGCGAGAGCTGCAGCGCCGCCGTCGTGCGCCGCGGCGCGATGCCGCTGGTGTTGAACCGCTGCGTCAGCACCGATGCTCCCGCGGTGAGGCCGAGCTCGACCGAAACCACCGAGACGTCCCACACGTGCGCCGCCGAGATCTCGAAGTCGTACTGGTCGAGCGAGGCCGCGATCCCGGGATTCGCGAAGTTGCTGCGGCACCACCCGATGCGCGGGGTGATCGTCGCCTGCCGCAAGGCGATCGCCATGCCGACCGCGGCGCCCGCGCAGACGCCGGCGTCGTCGGCGAGCGCGCTGCGCGCCCTGCCCTCCAGCTCGACCGACGCGACCGGCGCCCCGCCTCCTCCCTTGCGCACGAGGCGTGCGTACTCGGTCCGAACCAGCCGCGATTCGTCCAGGCGCAAGACGCCTCCGGCCGGCGCGTCGAAGGTCCCTTCGAGCAGCACGTCCGGCCCGCGCCCGCGGACGAAGTACCTTCCCGGGCGGACGTTCATTCGCCGCGACTTGTCGCGGGCGCCGACCTCGCCGACGACCGCGCCGTCCTCGCCGCCGGCGAAGATCAGCCAGGTCCGCGATTCCGGCAGCTCGACCCAGGCGCGGTTCGGCGCCGAGAGGGTCGCGAGCACCAGGTCGCCCTGCCCGCGCACCTCGTATTGAAAGGTGGGATGCTGCAGCCCCGCGAGAGAGCGCGAAGACGACCGCAGCGTCGTCTCGTACGCGTAGCGGTACGCCTCGTCGAGCGTGACGCGGCCGTCGGCATTCTCGTCTGCGGCGCCGAGCAACCCCGAGACCAGCGCATGGGTGAAAAAGCTGCCGCGGATCTCGTCCGACTCCTGGCTGTCCTCCGACGCCGAGCTCGAGGTCAGGAACACCGCTCCCTCGCCGGCGACGCGCTCGCCGATCCGGATGTCGAAGGGCGGAATCGGCGCACCGCCCTTCACCCGCGTCAGCGCGCCGGAGCGGCAGGCGTCGAGGACCAGGAGGCGAAAGCTCGCCGCCGACCCACGCACCAGCTGCTCCAGCTCGCCGAGCTCGAGGAGCGTGCCGCCGAGGTGGAGCGCCGCGGCGTCGGCGTGGCCGGAATAGTAGACGACCAGCACCGTCTGCTGCGAAGACGTGCGCACCCGCTCGTTGACCGCGATCAGCGTCCGCCGCACGGTCGCCGCGTCCTGCCCGCGCAGCAGCACGAGATTCTCCGGCCGCACCCCGCCGACCTCCTGCAGCACGCCCGCCATGCGCGCCGCATCGGTCTCGGCGTACGCCAGCGCCGCGTCGGGCGGCTGGCCGAGGTCGTTCCCGACCACGACCGCGAAGCGCTCGACCTGCGCGAAAGCCGCGCAAGGCAGGAGCGTTCCGAGCGCGACTAGCGCTTGACGAAGCTCCACCGCACCACCTTGCACCCGTCGGGTTCGGAAAAGTTCCCCTGCTCCAGCGCCGCCCGCAGCGCCTCGGCGTCGAACGGCCGCTCGCAGAAGACGCCGACGATCCTCTCCTCGCCGGCGGTCGCGTCGAGCCGCGTCGCGATCGGCAGCGGCACGTCGCTCCCGGCCCGCACCTCGCTCGGCGGAACGTAGACCGACGCCTTCCCGCGCGGATCCACGCTCAGGATCGCGACGTACTTGGGCTCGCTCATCGTGACCGCGAATCGAATCGCGTCTCCCGCGGCGACCGCCTCGCCGGGCCCCACCCGCCGCACCAGGGCGAGGTGCCGGACGTACATCCCCAGCGACGGGCCGCCGTCGCCCTTGGTGCGCACGCCGCTCGACGGCCACAGCACGAGCAGCACCGACGCCGCCGCCGCGACCGAAAGGCCGGCCACCACGCGCGGCCACGCGTTCCGCCGCAGCGGCACCACCCGCAAGGGCGGCAGCGGCTCGTCGAGCCGCAGCTCCTCGAGAGCGCGCGTGCACTTCTCGCACCCGGCGACGTGCGCGCGCACCGCGCCGTCGACCGCCTCGCCCATCCGCAGCCGGTCGAGCTGCAGGGCCGAGACGCACGCCGTCCACGTCTTCGCAATCGCGTTCATGCGCTCTCCGCGCGCGCCAGCGACTCCCCGGCGCGCTCCAGCAGGTAACCCACCTTGCGGCGCGAGCAGCCGAGCATCTCGGCCACTTCCTCGTGCGTCATGCCGTCGAGGTGGTGGTAGACGACCGCCGCGGCGACCTCGTCGGGCAGCAGCGACAAGAGGCTCCGCACTTCCGCCATCGGCTCCGGGCTCGGCGCGTCGGCGCGGGCCGGCGGGCGCAGCTCGAGCAGCCGTGCACCGGTCCGGCGGTTGCGGAGCTGGTTCAGGCAATAGTGCGTGGTCGCCTGGTACAGCCAGCCGACGACCGAGCTCGCGTTACGCACCGCGTCAGGCGAGCGCAGCAGCGAGGCGAACACTTCCTGGAGCGCCTCCTGCGCGTCCGGCTCGCTGCCGAGCATCGCCCGCGCACGGCGCAGCACGATCTGCCCGTGCGACCGGTAGATCCGCTCGACGTCGAGGCTCATGGGCATCCCGAT
>JAIVGS010000300.1 GCA_020201435.1 Myxococcales bacterium | reverse complement strand
CTCGATGGGCTTCAAGGGACGCGACGTCACGAGCGTCAGCGTGACCGATCCGAAGAAGTACACACTGCGGGTCGCGGCGAACGGTTCGTGCTTCGGCAGCGGCGCCCCATGCATCTGGCTCGACTCACAGGTCGCGATCGAGAGCAACGTCGGGGACCCGGCGATCAGCGAAACCGAAATGCTCGTCTCCTGTCCGCTGGTCCGGTTCAACGGCCTTCCCAAGCCATGATCGCGACTGCTCTCGCTGTGCTGATCGCCCAGGCCGAAGGCTATACACCGCCGGCCGGCTCGGAGCCGGCGTTGCACTTGAGCGGCTACGTCGATCTCGGCTGGGCCAAGGCCGGCGGCAACGGGACCAGCTTCTCGTCCGGCGACACGCGGCTCCCGGCCGATTACGGCGTCGATACCTTCGCGCCGGCGGTCAACTCGCGCGGCGACGTCGCCTCGACCGATTCCGGGGGCCGATTCACCAACGGCTTTCTGCCGCACTCGACGGGGATCGGCGGACACGCGTCGTTCCTGGTCAACACCGTCGACGTCGACGTCCGCTATTCGCCCGCCACCGCGCCGTTGATGCTCTTCACCCGCCTGCAGCTGCTGCCGCGCTTTTCGTCGGACGGCGAATCGACGCGCGTTCTCGCCGAACAGGCATTCGCGCGCGTCATCCCGTTCAATTCACAGGAATTCGCCCTGTCGGTGGGCAAGTTCGACTCGGTGTTCGGCATCGAGTACCTCGAGAACGAGGCCAACCTGCGCACCGGCGTGACGCCGTCGCTGATCGCACGGTACACGACCGGTCAATCGCTGGGAGCGAAGGCTTTCTATCGGCTGCAGATCGCTCCGCTCTGGACGGCCGTCTCGCTCAACGTCGCGGCCACCAACGGCGGCACGCTGGTCGAGCCGCTCGCGCCGCAGAACGCGTCGCTGACCGGAACTCCGTCTTTTTCCGCGCGGTTCGGCATCGAGGTCAACCTGCCCACATTGGAGTTGAAGGTGGGCGCTTCCGCGCTCGACGGGCCGCGCAACGACCAGTCGCAGCCGGGCGTGCGGCAGAAGGCGCTCGGCGTCGACGGCCGTCTCGTCTTCGGGCCGGTCGAGCTGCGCGGCGAGGTGATCGGCCTGACCCAGGACGAGGGCGCCGGCGACAAGGTGAACGGCACCGGCACCCACACCGTGGTCTCGAAGTTCGACGTCCGCGGCGGCTACGGCCAGCTCGCGATCGGCCTCGATTTCACCGGCGCCGTCCGCCGCATTGCCGTCTACGGCCGCTACGACCGCCGCCACGCGCGGTTCGAAGGGTTCATCCCGATCACCGTCGACCGCATCACCGCCGGCGCGCGCATCGACGTCTGGGAGACGCTCGCCGTCAAGGGCGAGTACCTGGTGAACCGGGAGCTCGCGGGTGCGCCCGACGTCGACAACGACGTGCTGACCTCTTCACTCGTCTATACATGGTGAACCGATGAAGCTGCTGCTCGCACTGATGCTCGCCGCCTCCGCAAAGCACGACTGGCTCGGCGCCGAGATGCCGCTCCCGCTCGCAGTCCGCACGCCGCAGGATCTGCAGTTCAAGAACGAGGCCGAGCGGCAGTACCTGATCTTCAACCTGCTCACCTCGGGGAAGGTGGCCTGGGACGAGCGCGACTACGCGACCGCGGCAGCGAAGTGGGAGTCGCTGCTCTCGGTGCCCGGCCTCGACCCGGAGATCGACAAGGTGGTGCGCCCGTTCGCCGAAGAAGCGCGCAAGAAGGCGGGCGGGAAGGCGGGCGAAGTCGCGCCGCCGCCTGCCGCACGTGAAGAGCGTCCGTCGCCGCGACGGCAGGCCGAGACGGTCAGCGTGGAAGGGACGGTGAGCGGCGGCGGGCAGGCCGGCCCGGGCGGCGCGGTGATCACGCTCAAACGCACCGACGGGCCGATGGCGAAGATCGTCCCCTCGAAGAAGATCGTCCTCCAGCGCGGCAAGGCGTTCGTGCCGCGGGTGCTGGCCGTCTCCACCGGAAGCTCGGTCGTCTTCCGCAACGAGGACCCGATCAACCACAACGTCTTTTCGCTCTCGCCCCACTTCGACACCGGCCTCTACGGCGCGGGAGGCGAGAAAGAGGAGGTATTCGACAAGCCGGGCGTGGTGCAGCTTCTCTGCAACATCCATTCGAGCATGATCGGGTACGTGGTGGTGGTCGACACGCCGTATTTCACGCAGGCCGACGCGACCGGCGCGTTCTCGCTGAGGGTGCCGCCGGGCGAGTACGAGGTCGAGGCCTGGCACGAGAATGCGTCGCAGCCGACGCGGCAGAAGCTGATGGTCCCGAAAGACGGCGCGAAGCTCGCGCTGACCGTGGCCGGCGACCGACAGCCGCCGGCTTTTCCGCCCGACAAGTACGGCAAGCCGCGCCAGCAACAGCTCGGGTACTGAAGAGGAGGTCGACATGAGTCCGACGAGAAGGACCTTGCTCAAGACCGCAGGCGTGGCGGCGGTGGCGGCGAAGCTGCTGACGCCGAAGGACGCGCCGGCGGCCGATTTCAACCCGCGGTCGCTGACGCTGTGCAACCTGCAGGGCGGGAAGCTCGGCGTCAAGACTGGCGACCGCATCCGCGTCGTCTCCGGAATGACCACCGACGACGTCATCGCCGGCAAGAACCTCGCCGGCCTGCAGAAGGCGCTGGCGGCGAAGGGGCCGTCGATCGCCGAGAACGAGGCGAAGTTCGCTCCCTGCATCCTCGCGCCGCAGAAGATCATCATGCTCGGCTTCAACTACCGCCACCACGCGATCGAGGCGAAGGTGCCGATCCCCACCGCGCCGGTGCTGTTCAACAAGTACAACAACGCGCTCAACGCGCACGGCGCGTCGATCAAGCTGCCGGTCAAGGCGGCGAAAAAGTTCGACTACGAGGTCGAGCTGCAGGTCGTCATCGGCAAGACCGCGCGCGACGTGAGCGAGGCCGAGGCGCTGAATTACGTCTTCGGATACGCCACCGGAAACGACTTCTCTGCCCGCGACCTCCAGTACCGGGACGGCAAGGGGTCGCAGTTCATGATCGGGAAGACGCCGGACGGATTCATGCCGGTCGGGCCGTACCTCGTCGGCGCCGAGGTGGTCGGCGATCCGCAGAACCTCGCCCTCGAGTGCCGCGTCAACGGCGAGCAGCGGCAGTCGTCGAACACCAACGACATGATCTTCAGCTGCGCGCAGATCATCGCCTATGCGTCGCAGATCTTCACTCTGCACCCGGGCGACCTGATCTCGACCGGCACGCCGCAGGGAGTGCTCCAGTACAAGCCGGAAGCGGAACAGAAGTGGCTGAAGGCGGGCGACAAGGTCGCCTGCAGCGTCGAGAAGCTGGGCGAGCTGCGGTTCGAGCTCAGCTGAACGCTCGCCCGATCGCTTTCGGGGCGCCCAGTCCACATGTTCGCCGCATGACTGCGCAAACTGCGTTGAAGGCCGGCTATGGCCTGGTACCGATCGTGGCCGGCGCGGACAAATTCACCAATCTGTTGTGCGACTGGGAGCAGTATCTCAGCCCGGCGGCCGAGCGGCTGCTGCCGATCGACGGCAAGAAGTTCATGAAGCTGGTCGGCCTGATCGAGATCGGCGCGGGTCTGATCGTCCTCTCGCGCAAGACGCGTTTCGGCGCGTTCCTCGTCTCGGGATGGCTGTCGGCGATCGCGCTCAATTTGCTCTCGAGCAAGCACTACGACATCGCGGCGCGCGACGCGCTGCTCGCGATCGGCGCGTATGCGCTCGGACGTCTGTCAGGGCCGAAAGCGGAACGGGAGGAGACCCGCTCCCTGCCGTACATGAATCGGCCTCAGCAAGTCGACGCCCGGATGGTGCCGGCGATCCACTGATCCGCGTCATCTGCGGACCACCAGGCGACGGCCGGAGACGTCGACCACGACGCGGTCCAGCCGTCGGAGCAGCTCGCCGCCGACGAGGCCGTCGACGGCGCCCGATGCCAGCATGCCCACGCGGTCGAACGACGCGAACACGGTCACGTCGATGGGGTCGAGACCGCCCAGGTGGAGGCGCGCCTTGCCGGCCAGACGGACGAGGGCCGACGTCGCGCACAAGCCAGGCACCTCGGCGCGCGCGGCGCGCGGTCCGGGCCGCAGACGGTGCCGGCGGGCGAAAGGCGCCGCGAGGACGACGTCGAACGCAGGAGCGCCGGTGTCGACGAGGAATCGACCGCGCAGGCGCTTCGAGCGGAATCGCAGCTCGGCGTCGATGGTGCAGCAGATCGCCGCTGAGTCCCGGAGCGCGACCGAGACGTCGGTGGGCCCCGGCTTGAACGCGCCGGCGGGACTCAACGTCACCTGCTTCGCGGCGAAGTCGATCGCGACGGCATTCTTCGAAAACAGATCTCCGCCGGCGATCCCGTCGATCGCAATCCCGGTGAATTCCCCCAGCGCGCTCAGGTCCGCGGAGTAGACCGGTGAAAGGGTCGTGTCGCCGACGCGAGCGGTGACGGTTTCGATCTCGGCCAACAAACAAGTCTCGGCCCCGGCGCCGCCCGAATGCACGGTACGGCGCGGCTCGAGGCCGTCGTCGCGCGCGACCCGCGTGTCGACGATCGTCGCCGAGGCTGCCGTGTCGAGGACGAACGGCCGTCCGGCGGCGCCGTTCAGGCTGACCGAGACGAATATCAGATTTTTCGCGGTCAGCGCCTTCAGCGCCACGAGTGCGTCCAAGCGTCACCTGACTTTGCTGGAGTCGCGGATCTTCTCCAGCAGCGTGGCGACGTCCTTCCTGACCTCGCGCGAGATCGGGACTTCGCGCACCACGATCGGCGCGTGCAGCCGCGCCCGCCGCGTCGCCGCGCGCAGCCGTGGGAAGATCCGCCATGCCTGCGCGCCGTCGAGCGGACGCATCGGGATCAGGTTCAGCAGCAGCATGATCCCGTTGCGCCGGACGAAGGCGTCGTGCAGGTCGGCGGGCAGGGGAAGGAGCAGGGCGGCGCCGAGCAGCGCGAGCTGACCGAGCACGCCGAAGAGCGCGATCACCGAGCGGCGCAGCGGCGTCGCCTCGCCCTCGCCGAGCAGCTCGCCGCCGAGGCCATGGAGCATGACCGCGTTGACGCCGAGCTTCGTCCCCGGCAGAGCGGCTGCGTGTCCCACGACGTGCGCCAGCAGGACCGCGGCGTATCCGAGCAACAAGAGCGGCCGCGGCTGGATCGCGCAGAAGAGCGCGCCGCCGAGCAACAGGCTCCAGTGCAGGTGCAACGGGCCGAGCCGCAACATGCCCGAAGTGTGGCCCGCGTCAGGCCAGCGAAGCAACCCGGCTGGTCCGCGGAAATGCGTCGGCGAACGTATGGATCGTCGTCAATTCGTCGAACCGCGCGCCGAATCCGGTCGCGGTCCGGAACGGCGTCGGGTCGACGACGATCGGGTACTTGATGTGCGCCAGCGCGCCGCGCGAGAGGCGGGGCAGGCCGGCGCGGCCGGTCAGGAGCGCGAGCAGCGGCTCTGGCAGCGGCAGCGTGGTCCGCCCCGCTTCGCGCGCGATCACCGAGAGCGGCAGCGGCTGCGGCCCGGCGACGTTGAAGATGCCGCGCAATTTCTTCTCCACCGCGAGCGCGATCGCTTCGGTGGCGTCGTCCTCGTGGAGAAACTGAAACAGCGGATCGAAGCCGAGCACCATCGGCACGAACCGCGCGCGCAGAAAGCCGGCCAGCGTTCCATGGCCGGACGGCCCGAGCGTGTAGCAGACGCGCAGCACGCTGGTGGCGAGCTTCGGCAGCCGCCAGAGGGCGTTGGCGGCGTAGAGATCGGCAGCCACCAGATCGGCCAGCTCGGGATACGCGCCCAGCTCCTGCGGCGGCTCGTTCTCGGTGTGATAGAGCGGCGCGTCGGGTCCCGCGCCGTAATAGGTGTGCCGTCCGACGAAGACCATCTGCTCGACGCCATAGCTCGCGCACAGGTCGAAGACCGCCCGCGTGCCGCCGAGGTTGATCCGGTAGCGCTCCTCGGTGCCGGCGACGAGCGCGGTGACGGTGGCCATGTGCACCACCGCCTGCGGCCGCACGCGGCGGAAGACCTCCTCGGCGGCCCGCTTGCGGATGTCGGCCGCGTGCAGCTCGATCCCCTTCGGCGCTCCCGGCCAGCCGCGCGGATCGACGCCGATCACCTCGTTTCCCGCCGCGAGCAACCGCTGCGCGACCTTGCGCGCGAGCAGGCCGGAGATGCCGGGGATCAGGACTTTCACCGCGCGATCCTCGCCCGGCGCGATTCGCGGCCCTGCTCGATCAGCGCCGCGATCGACGACTTCACCTGCTCGACGTGGCGCTCGACGATCTCGTCCTCCTCGGAGCCGTCGCCCTCGAAGCGCAGCGGGGCGCCGTACTCGATCTCGAGCTTCACCGGCCGCGGCAGCGGCAAGAGCCACGGCGTCACCGGCACGTACGGCACGCCGAACAGCCTGCCGATTCTGTACAAATTGCTCACCGTCGGGATCGCGTCGCCGCCGCCGATGAAGCCGAACGGCACGATCGGCGTCCCGGTCCGCAGGGCGAGCCGCACGAAGCCGGTGCCGAAGTCGACGAGCGACCACCGCTCCTTCCACAGCTTGGCCGTCCCGCGCGCGCCCTCGGGAAAGACCAGCAGCAGCCGATCGTCCTCGAGCAGCCGCTGGGCGTGCTCGGGCAATCCGGTGAGCTGGCCGGTGCGCGAGGCCCACACCGAGG
>JAIVGS010000208.1 GCA_020201435.1 Myxococcales bacterium | reverse complement strand
GTGTGGACTCACCCGCCAATATCGGCGGCCAACCGAGGGCCTGCGCGCGCGTAGGGCTGGGGAAAGAGGCCTCGAACCAGCGCTTTACGGGCTCATGGAAAGCGGGGGCTTTTTGCACCGAAATCGCTCCCCGCGCGTCTAATCAGGGCTTGGGAGGACCCTGCGTCATAACGACACAAGTCGAAATACGCAACAAAGCCTTCTGTCGTGCATCTATGGAATGTGTGAACGGCTGGCGCGTTAGGGAGTCAGATCGACGAGGAGAAATGAGCGTTTACGGAGTGGGGGAAAGAGGAAGGACGGAAGATGCCGCGCGACCGCAGTGAATTCGACGATCTGGCGCCGCTGATCAAGCTGATCCGCGCGCACCCGCCGTTCGATCGCGAGACCGAGCTGGTGGTGACGCGGAAGGCCCGCAAGGGCAACAAGCGCGCGCAGGAGCAGCTCGTCGTTCACAACCTCAGCCTGGTGATCTCGGTCGCGCGCAAGTTCATGGGGCGCGGCGTGAGACTCGAGGACCTCGTGCAGGAGGGCAACTACGGGCTCCTCAAGGCCATCGAGCACTTCGACCCCGAGAAGGGCAACCGGTTCTCGACCTACGCGGTGTGGTGGATCCGCGCGTACATCACGCGCTCGCTGAAGGACGGGCCGAGCGCGGTGCGGCGGACCATGCCGAACGGCGGCCTGCCTCCGCGGGACATCTCGCTGGAAGAGACGCTCGGGACCGACGGCGACAGCGATGCGACGCACCTCGATCGGCTCGCCGACGAAGGGCCGGGCCCGGATGCCCAGCTGATGCGCGCGCAGCAGAACGAGAACGTACGCACCGCGCTGGGCAAGGTTCGCAAGCGCATGGGCGAGCTGGCCTGGGACATCTTGAGTGACCGCCTGACGCAGGACGATCCGCGCACGCTCGAGGAGCTCGGCAAGGAATGGGGCCTCTCGCGCGAGCGGGTGCGGCAGGTGGAGAAGAGCACGCGGAACTTCCTCAGCCGGTATCTCGCCGATTTCGACGAGGCGGCATGATCGCGCCGGGGACATGGTGCTCGCCGAAGGCGGCTCCGTGTCCCCAGTGCCATCCCTGAAGGAACAGACCGCGACGGCGTGGGGCGTGGCCGAAGGGTCGCGCCCCACACGTTTTTCCGGCTGCCGGCTACTTGCCCTGATCGGGTAGGCTCAGCCGGGCATGTACCGCCTCGTCTTCGTTTCCCTTCTCGTTTTCGCCTGCGCCCATGTCTCGCGCACTGCGAATCCGGCGTTCTGGAGCGACGTAAGGACCGATCACTTCTTCCTGCGGACCGACCTCGACTTGCCGGACGCGAATCGCGCCGCCGCAGATCTCGAACTGGTGCGCACCGCGCTCCTGCATTCCGGCTGGTTCGACGGTGTCGACGTGCCGGGGCGGACCGCGGTCGTACGGCTGGCCGGCCGGGAACTGCGCGAATTCGCCGACAGGCACGTCTTCGGGTTCGTCACCTCCGATCCGTTCGGCGAGCCGCTGATGGTCGTCGGCGGCGATCGCGACATCGCCGACCAGGCCGCCGTCAAGCACGAGCTTTCCCACATTGCCGCCAACCGCCTGCTGGTTTCGAAGCCGCGGTGGGTGAACGAGGGACTCGCCTGCTATCTGGAAACGCTGCGGATCGACCGTGGCAGCCATCGCATGGTCGTCGGCGAGGTCGACGGCGACCGGATGCTCTTTCTCAAGCAGTATCCGGTGCGGAATTTCTTCGCGATCATCAACGTCGGGCGCGAAGCGCAGCAGATGGGCGGTTTCGAGGGGTACGCGTACGAGACCGGCGCGTGGCTGCTGGTGCACTGGCTGATCGATACGCGGCCCGCGCAACTGCATGCGTTTCTCCGGCGCCTCTCTCGAGGAGAGAACAGCTGGACGGCGTTCACCGCGGCGTTTTCCGAGCTGCACGAGGAGCAGATTCGCGATGGCATTCGCGACTGGCTGCGTCAAGGTCCCCGGACCGTCGAGCTGACGCTCCCGGAAGTTGCCGTAAATCCACAGGTTGCGGCGACGCCTGCAGGCGAGGTGCTGGCGCTGCGGGCGGAGCTGTTGCGGCTCGCGCCGTCGAGCGAGGCCGCCTCGGCGCAGAAGCAGGAGTCGATGGCACAGGCTCGGCAGGCGCTCGCGATCGACCCGGGCCAGCCGCTCGCTCTCGCGTTGCTTTCCGACAGCGATCCGGAGCCGGCCGTCACCGGGCATCCCGACGATTGGCGCACGTGGGTCCTGGTGCACGATCGCAAGAACGGCGACCGCGCCGCGATCGAAAAGGCGGCAGCGCTGGAGCCCGACAATCCGACGGTCTTGATCCGGCTGGCTTTTGCCGAACAGCGCTCCGGCAACGCCGCTGACGCGCTTCGGCACGCGGCGCGCGCGCTGGACGTCGCGCCGGGCCGCTTTGACGTGCTCGACGGAATCGCGCAGATCGAGGCCGTCAATCATCGTTGCCGTGAGGCGGGCGATCTCGAGCAGCGCGCCCTGGACGCGGTTCCTGACGGCGCGAATTCCGGCGTGCCGGCGATGTTGTCGCAGCGGATGAGCGTGATCGCGAACGAATGCACCGAGGCACCGGCCGGGACGGATCACGCGGAGGCCACCCCGGCGAGGCTCAAAGCGTGCACCGGAGCGATGCCGGCGTTCGATCGGCGAACGCCGTCGCCGGTGAACGCGGAATTCATCATCCACGAGGATGGCACGGTTGGAAACGTCTCGATCGAGGGCCGGCTCAGTGCGAAGATGTCGATCGCGCTCCGGCGCTATCTCGAAAGTTGCACGTACGAGCCGGCCACATCGGCCGGAAAGGCCCACGCGGCCAAAATGACGACCGTCTTCAGGAAGAAATGATGCGGCGAGGACCTTGCATCGCGCTTCTGCTGTTCGCTTGCGCGCACCAGCGCGGGGCGCCGTCCGGCGAGGAAGCACCGCTCGCGGCCGGGCAGCCTGCCACGTTTGCCGAAGGGACGGTGCCGCCGGTGCGCAAGAAGTGCCGTCGGGGCGGGCCGCAAATCGCCGCCGGCGATCGCGCCAGCGGCCGGATCGTCCTCGATTACCTGATTACCGAGGAAGGCAAGGTCCGCGAGGTGACCGTCTCGGGCGACGCGAGCGCCGGGGCCGTGAAGGCGATCCGCGCCTTCCTCGTGACCTGTTCGTATCAGCCCGCGACGCACGACGGGAAAGCCGTCGCCGTGAAGTGGAAGGGCGAGCTCCGCTTTCCCGTCACCACGGCTCCCGCGTCCCGATGAAGTTGTATGGGTAGCCCCAATTGGGCGTGCTGACGTCGGTCAGCTCCTTCACGTCCGTCTCCGTCAGCGTCAGTTGAAGGGCGCGTAAATTGTCTTGTAATTGCTGGATGTTACGGGCGCCGACGATGACGCTCGAGACCTCCGGCTTCGCCAGCAGCCAGGCCAGCGCGACCGAGGCGGGCGTCGTGTCGTGGCGTCTGGCAACTGCCTCGAGGGTGTCGAGGGTCCGCCAGTTCTGGTCCGTCGCGGTCATCGCCCAGCTGTCCTTCCACGATTCGAGCCGCGTTCCGGGCGGAGGCGGCTGGCCCTTCCTGTACTTGCCGGACAGAAAGCCCCGGCCGAGCGGGCTCCAGACGAGGATGCCGAGGCCGAACGCCCGCGCTGCCGGGATCACCTCGCGCTCGGCGTCTCGGGCGACGAGGCTCCACTGCAACTGGATACCCTCGTACTTCGCCAGGCCGCGCTTGTCAGCCGCCCAGAGAGACTCGGTCAATCGATAGCCGGTGTAGTTCGAGCACCCGATGTAGCGGACCTTGCCGGCGCGCTGCAGGTCGTCGAGGGCCCGCAGGGTCTCCTCGATCGGCACCGACCTGTCCTGCATATGTACTTGATACAAGTCGATATATTCGGTCTGCAGCCGCTTCAGCGACTGCTCGCAGTTCCAGACGATGCTCTGGCGCGAGAGGCCGTACTCGTTGGGATGCATCGGTCCGGTGCCGCCGAGGGTCGGAAAGCGGCACTTGGTCGCCAACGTCACCGAGTGGCGGCGCCCCTTCATCCACTGGCCGAGCAATTCCTCGCTGCGGCCTTCGGCATAGCCGTTCGCCGTGTCGACGGTGTCGACGCCGGCATCGAGAGCGGCATCGAACACGCGCCGGGCCTCGCCGTCGTCGGAATGGACTCCCTTCATGAACCCCTTCGCCTCGCCGAAGGTCATCGCGCCGAGGCTCAAGGCGCTCAGTTTCAGGCCGCTTCTGCCGTAGTGCCGATGTTCCATCGCCGGGGCCTCCGTGTTAGCAGGTTCTACGATGCCGCCGGATGGCACCACGTTGCTCTCGCCCGAGGACCGGGCCGACAGGGCGGTCGAAGGGCGCCTGCTCGAAGTCGCCGCGCGGTTCGAGGAGGGGTTGCGCGAACGCGTGACGCAGCTCTTGCTCTCGTCCGCCGAGGCGATCCTCAAGCTGGCGGACATCGACCTGGTCCGCCATGAGGCCGACGAGGAGCAGGGCGGCCACACGCTCGCCTTGTGGGAAGAGCTCGCCCCGGTGATGAGCACCACGGTGCAGCACGTCAACGAGCTGATCACCCAACAAACCAGCGGGTTTCGGCCGCCGCCCGAGAAGGATGCGCTGGAAGACATCGACGACGCGTTCGGGCCGGCGAAAGCGGACGAGACGCCGATCGACGAAGGGCCGATCGACACCGAGACCGAGATCGCCAAGCTCGTCGGCGCGGTCTGCGGCGGGATGCGCCGCGACGTGGCCCATCTCGGCGAGCGGCTGCGAAATCCGCAGGTGGTGAGCGATCCCTGGATGCTGATCAGCGACTTGCTCGAGTTCCGCGGCCGGGTCCGCGCGGGACTCGGCGAGCTGATCTTCCAGGTGTGCAGCTTCGTCGCCGAGGTCGACCGGGAAGACGTCGTGCCGGGGTACACCGGCGACCTCGAGTCGGGCTTGATCGTGCGGCAGGCGACGTCGAATTTGGCGTTCCTGTTCCGCGGCCACACCAAGCGGATCGGCGCCGCCAACGACGAGCGGATCGTCGCGGCGCTGCAGGACGCGTTGAAGGATCTGCACGCCTTTTCGCGGACGCGGGCGCTGCCGGCGCTGCGGACGTCCGACAAACGCATCTTCCTCGAGACGCGGGCGACGTTGTACCGGCTGGTGAAGATGCAGCCGCCGCGGTCGCGAGACATCAAGAACGCGGTCGAGAACCTGGCGCGGTTTCTCGATTCGATGTCGGTCGTCTCGCGGCGGGAGAATTTGCGCCTGCATGACCGCGCGCAGCTGGCGAAAGCCGGGCGGCACCTGGAGGCGGCGCAGTTCAACCTCTCGACGCCGGAGACGGCGCCCCGTTCGCGAGTGTCCCCAACGAGTGTCCCCAACGAGTGTCCCCAACGAGTGTCCCCAACGAGTGTCCCCAACGAGTGTCCCCAACGAGTGTCCAACGAGTGTCCCCGCTCGAGTGCCTCGAGTCCGGCGCGCCGGCGGCCGTTCGGAGCACCGGCGTCGGGCCGCCCCGCTGGGCCGCGATGCACGCCTGGGCGTCGCCGATGGCGACGAGCGGCATCATCCCTTCACCGACGCACCTGCGCCCACATCGGCCACGCGCAGGCCCGCGGCATCGATCAGCCAGACCGCCGGCGCGATCGGGAACGGGCCTTCGGCGAATCGGCGCGCGGCTTCGCCGCGAAGCCAGAGGGCACCCTCGTCGTCGGAGGCGGCGCAGGCGAGGAGGGCGTCGCGGGTCGGCGCGGCAGCGAGGGCCTGGTCCTCGCCGAGGACGGAAAGGAGCAGCTCGCGCGCGCGGCGCGAGAGGAGCCGGCCGGCGCAGGCGGCGTCGGGGAATTCGCAGGTGACGATGCGGCCATGCTCGAGGTCGAACCAGCGGATGCCCTCCGGAGCGGCATCGGTACGCGCGTCCACGTTGTCGATCGCTTTCGCCAGCGCGCGGTCGAAATCGGGGACCTCGGGCACCGGCGCGATGCGGACACCGTCGTCGTGGAGGAGCGCGGCGTAGAGACCGGGTCCGATCTCGCGGGCGGCGCGCCCGATCGGTTCACCGGCGAGGAGCGTCGGCAGCAGGTTGCCCTCGTCGAACGGGGAGCCAGGCGCGTCGAGCAGCGCCTTTGCCCGGGCGGCGAGCTCGGCCGCTGCCACGTGCTCGTCGAGTGTCGTTAAGTATACTTCATATACTTCATGGACCGGCGCGCGTACACAGACGTCGTCGGCGAGCAGCTCGAGATGCTCGCCGTGGGCACGCGCGACCGGCGCATCGGACAACTTCGCTCGCGCAAGCTGATTGAATCCCGCCAGCGACAGCGGCGCTTCCCGCTCCGGGTCGAACAGCCTCGCGAGCCATGGCCGCGTTTTTCGCGCCTTCGCGAGCAGCTTCTCCATCCGGAGCGGCTGCAGCGTGCGGTAGGCGAACGCCGGGCGCGGCACGCGCGGCTCGTCGGTCGCGGCCAGCGCGTGGAGCAGACGACGCGATTGTGCCTCCTCGATCGCGGCGAGCGCGTCCGCCCAGGCGTCGGTGGGAATTCCACCAGGCAGATCGCGAACTTCCAATGCCCGGGTCTCACCTGCCTTGCTTTCCACGACGGCGTCCGGCTCGGCCGGCGGCGAGGGCCCCTCGGCGCGGGGCGGCGGAAGCGCGAAAATCCGCTCGATCTCGCCGCGAACGAGCAGCGCCGGCAACCCGCTGCCCGCGATTTCGATCTGCCCGAGCTCGAGCAGGCGCAGCGACGGCGGCACGCCGAGGTACTGCAGAAGCTCCCAGGCGACCGCCTCGACGTCCCGAAAAGCCGGTGGCCGCGGATCCAGCTCCTCTTCGCCCGGCACGCCCGCTTCCCAGGTCTGCACCGAGAGGGCCAGGGCGGAACCATCGAGGTCGAGGACGAGCGCGGTGCCGAATCGTTCGCTGAGCGACTGTGACAGCGCCGGCTCGATCGAATCCCCGGCGATCGCGGCCCAGCCCTGCTCATGCAGGGCCAGATACGTTCCCGCGCGATCGAGCCGCTGGATCCCCCGGCTGAGCGCCTCACCCAGCTCATCGAGCGAGCCACAGCGGACGAAGAGCTGCGCGGCGCGCAGGGGCACGGCCGCGAAGATACCTTGACGCGGCCGCGCGCGCTGAAGCACAACAGCCCGCCGTCAAGGAGCCAAGCCCATGAATCGAATCGCCCTCTGCGCCCTGGTCCTCGCCGGCGCTGCCCGTGCCGACGAGGGGATGTGGACGTTCGACAACTTCCCCGCGAAGAAGGTGGCGGCGAAGTACAAGTTCGCTCCCGACGCCGCCTGGCTCGAGGAAGCGCGGCTCGCGACGGTGCGGCTGGCGGGGGGCTGCTCGGGCAGCTTCGTCTCGCCCGACGGCCTGGTGATGACCAACCACCACTGCGCGCACTCGTGCATCGAGCAGCTCTCGACGAAGGAGAAGGACTTCGTCGCCCAGGGCTTCTACGCGCCGCGGGCGGACGACGAGGTCAAGTGCCCGGAGATCGAGCTGAACCAGTTGATCCAGATCGCGGACGTCACCTCGCAGGTGCAGGGAGCGACCAGAGGGCTGAAGCCGGGCAAGGAGTTCAACGACCGCCGCAAGGCCGCGATGGCCGGCATCGAGAAGGAATGCTCAGCGGGGAACGACAAGCTCCGCTGCAACGTGGTCGAGCTCTACCACGGCGGACAGTATAGCTTGTATAAATACAAGCGCTTCCAGGACGTGCGCCTGGTCTTCGCGCCCGAGTTCGCGATCGCGTTCTTCGGCGGCGATCCCGACAACTTCAACTTCCCGCGCTACGACCTCGACGTCTCGTTCATCCGCGCCTACGAGGACGGCAGGCCCGCCCACACCGAGCACTTCTTCAAGTGGTCGCCGTCCGGCGCGAAGGACGGCGATCTGACCTTCGTGACCGGAAGCCCGGGACGGACCGATCGCGCGCTGACGATGCGTCAGCTGCAGGACGACCGCGACGTGGTGCTGCCCGACCGCCTCGCCGAACTCGCGCAGTGGCGCGGCGCGCTCACCGTGTTCACCCAGGAGTCGCCGGAGCACGACCGGATCGCCGAGGGAGACCTCTTTTTCGTCGAGAACAACGTCAAGCGCTACACGGGTTATTTCGAGTCGCTCACGACGCCGACCCTGTGGGACAAGCTCGCCGATCGCGAGCGGACGCTGCGGGCGAGAGTGGCCGGACGCTCGTCGCTGCGGAAGAAGTACGCCTCGGCATGGGACGACGTGGCCCGGGCGGTCGACGCGTTCCGGGCCCACCGCAAGGAGTTCAGCTACGTCGAGCTGAATGGCGACGCCCGCCCGCCGTCCGCGTTCAACTCGCCGCTGATCTCGCTCGCCCGCATGCTGGTGCGCGGGACCGACGAGCTGCAGAAGCCGAACGAGCAGCGGCTCAAGGAGTTCAGCGATTCCCGCCTGCCCGAGCTCAAGCAGAAGCTCTTTTCCCGGGCGCCGATCTACCCCGAGTTCGAGCAGTTCCGGCTGGCGTACATGCTGACCAAGATGCGCGAGCAGCTGGGAGCGGACCATCCGGTGGTGAAGAAGGTGTTCGGCAAGCGGTCGCCGCAGGAGATCGCGCACGAGCTGGTGAAGAGCCGGCTCTACGACGTGAAGGTGCGCGAGCAGCTGTGGCAGGGCGGGCGCGACGCGGTGCAGGCGTCGGACGATCCGGCGATCGAGTTCGAGCGCCTGATCGACCCGGACGCGCGGGCGATCCGGAAGTGGCACGACGACGAGATCGAGCCGCTCGAGACTTCGGGCGCCGAGCGGATCGCGGCGGCCAGGTTCGAGATCGAGGGGAAGAGCAGCTACCCGGACGCGACCTTCACGCCGCGGATCTCGTACGGTGCGGTGAGGGGCTGGGAGGAGAACGGCCGCCGCGTCGAACCGTTCACCAACTTCTCCGGCGCGTTCGATCGCGCGACCGGGCGCGATCCGTTCAAGCTGCCGGAGAGCTGGATCGCGGCCAACCAGAACCACCAGGTCGAGCCGGCGACGCCGTTCGACTTCGTCACCGACAACGACATCATCGGCGGCAACTCGGGCTCGCCGGTGTTCGACAAGAGCCGCCAGGTCGTCGGCCTGATCTTCGACGGGAACATCCATTCGCTCGGCGGCGACTACGGGTTCGACGAGACGGTCAATCGCGCGGTCGCCGTCGACAGCGCGGCGTTGGTCGAGGCGCTCGATCACATCTACGGCGCCCGCCGGGTCGTCGCGGAATTGAAGGGCAGCGGCGCCGCCGCCGCGGCTACCGGACAGTGAACAGCTCTTCGGCCGCTTTCTGCGCGCTCTCGTCGAGCTCGTCGATGCTCTTGCCGCTGCCGATCGCGGAGGAGAGCAGCTTGCCCTCGTGGGTGTCGTGCAGGCGCAGGGTGAGCTTGTACCGGGTGCCGACCTTCTGGATCTCGCCGCTGACGATCTGATCGGCGCCGATGCGGCGGCCGGTGTCGACCTCGCACTCGCCCTCGCATTCCTCCAGCTTCTTGCCGGTCGATTGGAGGAGCACGAGCAGGTTCTCGCGGGTCATGATGTCGAGCGCCGGCTCCATCCGCAGCGAGGCCTGCCGGATCACGTCGGTGAAGTACTGCGCGTTCTCCCGGGTGAGATCCTTGGTGAAGTTCTTGAGATCGAGCACCGCCAGCTTGCCGCGCAGCGTGAGGACCCGGCTGCTCGAAGGGGGCTCCGGCTGGCGCTCGACCGGCTCGGGGACCGCGGCGGTCCGCTGCGGCGTCTCGCGGGCGCGCGCGCCGGCTGCGCGCGCGACCGCCTTCGACTGCACCATCGCCGAAACCAGGCCGATCGAGTAGCAGTGCGCGTTGTCGCTCGCCGCCAGGCCCCACATCGACGAGACGCAGCCGAGCTCATCCCCGTTCACGTCGATGCGCTGGACCTCGCGCCCGTCGCTCTGCACCGAGGCGCGCAGGAGCGACTTCTCGAAGCTCTCGATCACCACCTGCAGGCCACCCTCGCCGATCGAAAAGCCCTCGCTGCGCAGGTCGTTCTCCACGTCGTCGCGCAGGTACTTCGCCGCCAGCTCGGGCCCGCCGACGCCGACGTTCTGCGGTCCGGTCACCGCCACCCGCTGGCCTCCGATCCAACCGGGATTCTCGGGGAGCATCGGCGCTGCGGTCTTGCAGGCGGCGACGAGGAGAAGTGCGGCAAACGCGATGCGCATGACCGGATGCTAGCATAGCCGTTGACGGCCCCCGGCGTGGTCATTAGTGTCCCTCTCCCCCTCGGAGGCAGTCATGCGTGCAGCATGGATCGAGAAGCGCCGCGGCCTGGCCAACGTTTCGCAGATGCACTTCGCCAGACAGGGCGTGGTCACCGAAGAGATGGAGCACGTCGCGCGCCGCGAGGCGCTGCCGCCCGAACTGGTCCGCAGCGAGGTCGCGCGCGGGCGGATGATCATCCCGGCCAACGTGAAGCACCCCGAGCTCGAGCCGATGTGCATCGGCATCGCCTCGAAGTGCAAGATCAACGCGAACATCGGCAACAGCCAGGTCGCGAGCGACGTCGAGGGCGAGCTGACCAAGCTGCGGCTGTCGCTCAAGTACGGCGCCGACACGGTGATGGATCTCTCGACCGGCGGCGACATTCCCCACATCCGCGACGTGCTCCTGCGCAACAGCACGGTTCCGCTCGGGACGGTGCCGATGTACGAAGCCGTGGAGCGGGTGAAGCGGATCGAGAGCCTGACCGCGCAGGACCTGCTCGACATCGTCGAGGAACAGGCGCAGCAGGGCGTGGACTACATGACCATCCACGCCGGAATCCTTCGCGATTTCCTGCCGCTCGCGCAGCACCGGATCACCGGCATCGTCAGCCGCGGCGGCGCGCTGATCGCGCAGTGGATGATGGCGACGGGCCGCGAGAATCCGTGGTTCACCCACTTCGACGAGCTGTGCGAGATCTTCGCCCGGTACGACGTGAGTTTTTCCCTGGGAGATTCGCTCCGGCCCGGCTGCCTCGCCGACGCGTCCGACCAGGCGCAGTTCGCCGAGCTGCGCGTGCTCGGCCACCTGACGGAGCAGGCCTGGAAACACGACGTGCAGGTGATGATCGAAGGGCCGGGACACGTCCCGATGGACGAGATCGAGATGAACATGCGCATCGAGCAGCAGTCCTGTTCTGAGGCGCCGTTCTACGTTCTCGGGCCGCTCACCACCGACGTCGCGCCGGGCTACGATCACATCACCAGCGCGATCGGCGCGGCGCTCGCGGGCTGGCATGGCGCGTCGATGCTCTGCTACGTCACGCCCGCCGAGCATTTGAGCCTGCCGAACGCGGACGACGTGCGCGCGGGCATCGTCGCGTACAAGATCGCCGCGCACGCCGCTGACGTGGCGCGTCATCGGCCGGGCGCACGCGACCATGACGACGCCTTGTCGCGCGCGCGCTACGCGTTCGACTGGAACGAGCAGTTCCGGCTCTCGCTGGACCCCGAAACGGCGAAAGCCAAGCACGACGAGACCTTGCCACACGACGCGTTCAAGACCGCCGAGTTCTGCGCCATGTGCGGGCCGAAATTCTGCTCGATGAAGGTGCACACCCACCTCGCCGAGCGCGATCTTCCGCCGATCGTCGAGAAGGCGCCGCAGCAGCTGATCGACGAGTCGCTCGAGTTCGCCCGCCGGGCGGCGCTGCCGCGGACGGGCAGCGTCGCCCAGCCGCAGCCGGTCGCAATCGGCGCCGGGAAGAAATCTGCAGCCGCCTGATTTCGCGATCGAGACGCACGCGCTGACGCGAAGGTTCGGCGCCCAGGTCGCGGTCGACGGCATCGATCTGCGGGTCCCGCGCGGCAGCTTCTACGGCTTTCTCGGCGAGAACGGCGCGGGGAAGAGCACGACCATCTCGATGCTCACCGGCGTGCTCGCCCCGACGAGCGGTGCGATGGTCGTTCTCGGCCTCATCCCCGGCGACCAATTGAAGCGCCGCATCGGCGTGGTGCCCGACGGGCTGCTGCTCTTCGACCGCCTGACCGGGCGCGAGCACCTGGTCTTCGTCGCGCGGCTGTACGGGCTCGATCGCCCCGAAGCCGGCCGCCGGGCCGACGAGCTGTTGGAAGCGATGGAGCTGGCAGGCGACGCGCGCAAGCTGGTCGCCGACTATTCGTTCGGCATGCGCAAGAAGCTCGCGCTCGCGGCGGCGTTGATCCACGGGCCGGAATTGCTCTTTCTCGACGAGCCATTCGAAGGGATCGACGCGGTCGCCAAGTCGGGCCTGACCGCGCTGCTCGCCGGCCTCGTGCGGCGGCGCCGGCTGACGGTCTTTCTCACCTCCCACGTGCTGGAAGTGGTCGAGCGGCTCTGCGATCGGGTCGGCATCATCCACCGCGGCCGGCTGGTCGCGCAGGGCACGCTGCAGGACGTCGTCCACGCGGTGCCGGAGGCGGGCACGCTCACCGACGCGTTCGTCAAGCTGGTCGGCGAAGGCCGCGGCGCGACGCGCGCGCTGTCGTTCTTGCCATGAGCGCGGTCTGGGTCGAGCAGTCGCGGGCGCTGCTCGGCCTGCGCTTCATGCTCTTCTGGCGGCGCCTGGTGCGCGAGCGCCAATGGGGCCGCGCGATCGTGAGCGTGATCGCGGCGGCGGCTGCCGGCATCTTCAGCGTCTCGCTGTGCGCGTTGATCGTCGACGGCGGCGCGGAGCTGGCCGCGCGGCCCTGGGCGCTCGCGGCGCGCGGCGGGCCGCTGGCCGTCTTCGCCACCTGGCTGACGATGGCGCTCGTCGGACGGATCTGGGTCGCGCTGATGGCGCTCGGGCAGTCGCAGGCGTTCCTCGATCCGCGGCGGTTCCGCGGCTATCCGGTGCCGCAGCGGCTGGTGTCCATCCTCAACCTCGCCGCGCTCTTCTTCGAGCCGATGTGGCTGGTGCTCTATCCGCCGCTGGTGGCGATCGCGCTGGCGATCTCGCGGCTGCCCGGCGCGCCGGCGTTCGCGGCGCTGCTCGGGGCCGAGGCGTTCGCGGTCTGGGCGACGGTGGGCGTCCTGCATCTCGGCGCCGCGCTCGGCGCGGTCTTCGATTCCCGGCCGGTCTTGCGGCGCGGATTCTCCGTCGCGCTCCTGCTGGCGGGATTCGCGGGATTCCAGCTCTCGGTCGCGCGGCCGGGCCGCCCGGGGATCGCCGCGCTCTTCGCCGGACATCACTGGCAGGCGATCGCGTGGACTCCTCCGGGCTGGACGGCGCTGCTCGCGCGGTCGCTTTCCGAGGGGCGGCTGCTGCACGCGATCACCCCCGCCCTGCTCCTCGTCATCCTCGGCCTGCTCTGTTCGGCCTGCGCGCACGCGCTGTCGCAGCGCGAGCTCTCCAGGCCGCCGGAGCCGACCCAGGCCCCGAAGCGGGCCGGGCGCGCCGCGGGCTGGCTGATCCCCTTGGTGCCCGCTCCGTTCTCCGCGCTGCTCGAGAAAGAGACCAAGACCGTCGTCCGCATCGGCTGGCTGCAGCTGGTGCTGGTGCCGGTCGCGTACCTGCTGCTGGTGCGCACGATGACGACCGGACCGCAGCCGCTCCTGATCGCGGCCGTCTATGCGAATCTCGGCGTGCTCGAGATCTCGACCAACGCCTTCGGCCGCGACCTGGCCGCGGCGCGCGCGTACTTCCTCTGGCCGGTCTCGCTGCGGCAGCTGTTCGCGGCGAAAAACGCCGTCGCGTACGGCTTTTCGGCGGCGATCTACCTGCTGCTCGCCGGCGTCGCGCTCAGCTCCGCTCGCGTGACGCCGGAGCAGCTGGTCGTCGGCCTGCTCGCCCACGCGGCGATCTTTCCGCTGCTGGTCACCTACGGGAACGTGGTCAGCGTGTTGTTCCCGATGCCGGTCCGCGGCATGCGCGGGCTGCGGCGGGTGCGCGGGGCGGGGCCGATCGGCGCGCGGCTCCTCGCGCTGCTGCTGCTCGCTGGCGCGGCCTGGGCGCCCTACGCGATCGCCGGGTTCACCGGGATGGGCCTCTTCGCCGCTTATCTCGGGGCGCTGGTCGCGATGTCGGCTGCCTACCTCGGGCTGCTCGGTTTCTGCGCGCATCTGCTCTCGTCTCGGCGCGAGTCGCTCTTGAGCGCACTTTCGCGCGACGAGTAGTCGAAGGTGGGACGCCGGTAACTTTTTTTTTGGTCCCGTCCCGGGCACGATGGAGCGGTCCACTTCCAACGAAAGGTAAATCAATGAAATCGAGAGTTCTCCTTGCCGTTCCGCTGGTCCTGGCCGCGGCCTGCGGCAGCAGCGGAAACGCGGCGCTGTCGAAGACCTTCAACTACGGCGCCGCCCAGGCGCCGACCACCGCCGAACAGTCGGCGGGCAGCTCGGCTCAGACGAGCGTCACGACGACGGCTTCGTTCAGCAGCTCGCCGACGGCGGACAACGGCGCCTCGATCGCGGGGGCCGCGCTGGACATCGCCGGCAGCGCCCTGGGCGACGCCGCGTTCGGCATGGCGAATCCCGGCGCGGTCAAGAACGCGCTGACCCGCGCCGCCGCCGCGGGCTTCGACACCTGCGCCACGGTCAGCGCCGGCAAGGTGACGTTCAACAACTGCGTCCAGACCGAGGAAGGCTTCAGCGTCACGCTCAACGGCAGCATGACCGTGACCGCCAACCACGTCTCGTGGGGCCTGACCGCCGGCTTCTCCGGCACCGAGAACGGCGAGACCATCACCATCAGCATGCACCACACCGGCGACATCACCGTCACCGACACCAAGATCGTCGGCAATGCCGCGTCGGAATTCAGCGGCAGCGTGTCGGCGGGGGGCCAGAGCGCGAGCTTCGGGTTCGCCGTGGCCGTGCTCTTCGACCTGACCTACCAGACCTCGCCGACGGCCTGCGTCACCAACGGCACCGTCGAGGTCCGCCGCGTCTGGACGGCCAAGCCGGAGGGCGCGAGCGGCGCGGAATTCGGCGACGTGGGCGTCAAGCTGATCTGGAGCGGGTGCAACACGTTCCAGGTCGCGCACTCGCAGTAACGGTTTGTTCGCGCGGCGCTGGCCTTCCGGTCAGCGCCGCGCGAAGATCTTCCCGAAGACGTCGCCGTCGTTCCAGCGCGGCCGGTCAGGATCGAGCGCGAGCGAGAGCGCGACGAGGAAGTCGACCCGGGTCTCCACCGCCATCGCCTCGTAATCGCCCTTCGGGTCCCACTCGTCGCTCGGCTGGTGGTAGCGGTTCCTCGTCCACCAGTCGGCGGTGGCCTTGTTTTTCTCGCTGTCGCCGTTCGCGCCCTGCCACCCGCTCGAGGCGTGGACCGAGGGGATCCCCTGCTTGACGAAGCTGTACTGGTCGGAGCGGATGAAGAAGACCTGCTCCGGCTCGGGATCCGGCGACTGCTTGAGGCCGAGCACTTTCAGGGCAGCGTCGACGTCGCGCTGGATGCTCGAGTGCTCGGCGCCCTCGGCGACGATGTCGTAGGGCCGCCACCAGGTGTTCACGACGTCGATGTTGACGTTCGCGACGATCGAATCGATCGAGACCGTCGGGTGGTGCGCGAAGTACTCCGACCCCTGCAGACCCTTCTCCTCGCCGGTGACGCCGACGACGAGGATCGATCGCGGCGGCCGCTTCGGCAACGCCGCGAACGCGCGCGCGACCTCGATCGCCGAGGAGACGCCGGTCGCGTTGTCGACTGCGCCGTTGTAGATGGTGTCGCCGTTGATCGGCGCGCCGATGCCGAGGTGATCGAGGTGCGCGGTGATCACCACGCTCTGTGGCCCGCTGCGCAGGATGCCGACGGCATTTTCGGACGTGAATTCGCGCACCGCGTACGAGGTCCTGAGGTGCGCCTTCATCCCCAGCGGGAACGGCTTGAGCTTGCCGGCCAGCCCGTCGCTGAAGATCCGTTCCGCGCTGCGCCCGGTCTTCGCCAGAAGGCGCTGCAGCATCGCCGACGGCATGCGGACGCCGGGCAGCGCGTAACCGCTGCCGGGCGCAGTGCCTTCTTTCCACACCATGCTCTCGAACGCTGCCTGCCGCGCGGAGAACGAGAACGGCAAGTGCTTTTCGAGCGCCGGGTTGAAGACGACCACCATCGCGACCGCGCCGGCGGCGGCGAGACGCCGCGATTTCTCCAGCGTGTCGGAGTAGACGGCGCTGGCGGCGGTGGGGAAGAAATCGGGCCGATCGGATCGCGGCGCCCCGTAGATGACGACCGCGATCTTGCCTTTCAGTCCGGGGACATGATGGCCGGGCTGCAGGCCCGCCTTCGCGTCCCCCCCCAAGGTCGTCGTAGCCGTATTCGGGCGCCGTGATGCCATACCCGGCGAAGACGAGGTCGGCGGTGACGTCGTCGCCCGCCGAGCCCGCGCGCGGAGTGAAGATGACCTCCTCGCCGTATTTCAACGGCGCGCCGTCGATCGAGAGCTCGCAGCCCGCCGGCTGGACGGTCATGCCGATGAACGGGACCGATTGGAACCAGGTGCCGTCGTCGCCGGCCGGCTCGTAGCCGAGGGCCTGGAGCTGCGCCGCGAGATAACGGGCGGCGATCGCATGGCCGCGGCTGCCGGTGTTGCGCCCTTCGAGGAGATCGTCGGCGAGGAACCGAACGTGGGCGGAGAGCGCTTCGCGCCGAATTGCTGCGAGTCCGGGGGCGCCGGCGACATCGAGGCCGGCGGCGAGAAGAAGCGCGATCATCGCTCGTGCTCGAGCGGCGTCCCGTCCGCGAGCGGCTCGTCGCTGCCGGGGACGTAGTGCGGGTTTTTCCGCAGGATTCCCGGGCCGCCGTCCCAACCGAAGAGGGCCAGCACGGTGTGGTAGAGGCCGACCGCGGCCATGTACGCGGCGGCGAGCGCCATCACGCCGAAGCACGCGAGAAGACCGTACATCCACGGCCGGGCCGCTTCCGCCGGGCCGCCCGAGACGCGGGCGTGGACGAACCCCACCAGGCACGCGAGCACGGCGACGGTGAGCAGCGCGGCCCCGGTGCGGAGAAACTTCGGCATACCCCTCTATACCCCGAGGCCGGCTGATCTAGACTGTGGAAATGGCGATCAAGCAGAGGCTGGGGGACCTGCTGGTCAAGGACGGACTGATCACGGAAGCGGACCTGCGGACGATGCTCGCGCAGCAGCGGCAACACGGCGGCAGACTCGGCGAGCACCTCGTGCGCGTGAACCTGTGCAGCGAGGAGCAGATCGCGCAGGCGCTCGCACGGCAGCTCAACATTCCGTTCAACGACATGACCGATCCGCCGGCGCCGGCCCTGTCCAAGCTGATTCCACACGACAAGGCGACCAAATTCCAGGCGCTGGCGATGGGGAACAACCCGTTCGCGGCGCGGCTGCCGGTCGCGTTCGGCGACCCGACCGACATGAAGGCGACGATGGAGATCGAGAAGATCGTCGGGCGGCCGATCCAGATCCAGTCGGGGCCGGCGCTGATGGTGAGGCGGGCGATCGAGGCGGCCTACAACAGCATCGACCTCCGCGACGAGGGCACCAGCGAGTTCCAGGTGACCGACGTGCGCGGCGGGGCGCGGAGCGTGAAGGTCTCGTCGCGGATGGCGCAGCCGGCCGCCGAGGAAGACGTCGCCGAATTGAGCGAGAGCGACATCGAGCCGATCGAGGACGACGCGCCCCCGCCGCAGGCGGCGATTCCGCGCCGGATCGCCCCGGTCGCGACCGCACCGGCGCGGTCCGATTCCGGCGACGAGGCGCTGCGGATGGTGTGGGCGATGGCGGATTTGTTGATCGAACGCGGCTATTTCACGCGCGCGGAATTGATGAAGAAACTGCGCACCTGACACCGCCAAAGGAAAAGCGCACCACGGAGGCACGGAGGTCACAGAGGTTTTTGGCTGATCTTTCTCCGTGCCCTCTGTGCCTCCGTGGTGCGCAGTTGCTTCTAGATCTCGAAGCTCGCGCCGCACGAGCAGGTCTTGCGCGCTTTCGGATTCTCGAACCGGAAGCTCTCCCGTTTCGGCAGATCGATCACGGTGCCGTCGAGAAGCGGCGCGCTCGCGCGGTCGATGACGACCAGGACTTCGCCCGCCTCGATCACGGTGTCCTCGGGACCGGCAGACTCGACGAAATAGAGATCGTACGTGAGGCCATTGCACCCGCCGGCGACGACGGCGACGCGCAGCAGCCACCCGGGGACTTCCGCTTGCGCGGCGCGAGCCTGGACGGCCTCGATTGCGCGACGCGTCAACGTCAGCGTCATGGCTCGGGAAACGTCATCCTCAGCGCGTGCAGCTCCTCGTCCGAGAGGAGCGTGAACGCCTCGACGCAGCCGGGATCGAACTGCGTCCCGGCGCAGCGCCCGATCTCGAGCCGCGCTTCGGCGAAGGTCGATGCTTTGCGATACGGCCGGTCGCTGGTCATCGCGTCGAGCGTGTCGGCGATCATGAAGATGCGCGCGCCGAGCGGAAGCGTGTCTCCGGTCAAGCCGCGGGGATAGCCGTTGCCGTCCCAGCGCTCCTGGTGGGCGAGGACGATCTCCGCCGCCGGCCGAAGGAAATCGATGCTCTCGAGGATCCGGTAGCCCACCTCGGGATGCTTGCGCATCTCGGTCCATTCGGCGTTGGTCAGCGGCCCCGGCTTGAGCAGGATGCTGTCGGGCACGCCGATCTTGCCGATGTCGTGAAGCAGCGCACCCCGCCCGATGTCCTCGAGCCGCTCCTCCGGGATCCCCATCTTGCGGCCGATCGCGAGCGTGTACCGGACCACGCGCTGCGAGTGATCGCTGGTCTCGTGCTCGCGTGCGTCGAGCGCGTGCACCAGCGCGGCGAGCGTGCTCCCGTAGGCCTGCGCAACACCTTGCAACGCCGTTTGCAGCTCGGCGGTCCGCTCGCGCACGCGGCGCGCGAGGCCCTGGTGATAGCGGGCGCGCGCGGTGGCGAGACGGCTGCGGCTCCAGGCCCGCTCGACCGCGCGCACCAGCTCGGTGACGCGGGGCGGCTTGAGCAGGTAGTCGGCCGCGCCGCGCCTCAGGCAATCGACGGCGCTCTCGGTGTCGCCGTAGCCGGTGAGCATCACCACCGCCGCGTTCGGATGGCGCTGCAGGACCTGATCGAGAAGCCACAGCCCGTCGTGCACCGGCATCTTCATGTCGCAGAGGATGAGCGGCAGGTCGTCGCCCCGGAGCATCTGCAGCGCGGGTTCGGCGCCCTCCGCCTGGCGGACGGTGTAGCCCTCCTCGCGCAGGACGGCCGAAAGGACCTCGCGCACGGCGCGATCGTCGTCGACCACCAGCACGGTCGGCGGCTGCTGCGGCCTTTCCACCGGCGCGAGCTCGGTCGGGGTATCGATCGGGGTATCGCCTGGTTCTGCCATGCCGCGGTCAGCAACATGAGCAGCGCAATCGTGCCAAGTCAAATGAGAAATTCGTTCGATTGACACCGGGCGTCAAGCGGCGTACGCCGAGCACCATGGCCGAGCCAGTCGCGCACAACGAGTCCGTGAAGTCACGACCGACACCGTCGCGCCCCCAGCAGGGCGCGATCACGCCCCAGGGTACGCTCGCGGTCTACGAGCCGGGCAGCGGGAAGTTGCTCGGAGAAGTGCGCGTCTCGACGGCCGCGCAGGTGCGCGAGACGGTGCAGTCGGCGAAGGCCGCGCAGACGGAGTGGGCGCGCAAGTCGTTCGCCGAGCGGCGCGAAGTGCTGCTGCGATTCAAGGACCTGTTGCTGCAGCGCGCCGACGAGTTCTGCGATCACATCTCGCGCGAGAACGGGAAGACCCGCAACGAATCCCTCTTCATGGAGGTCCTCCCGGTCGCCGACGCCACCGCGTGGTACGCGAACAACGCGCGCAAGCTCTTGAAAGACGAGAAGATTTCGCTGCACATGTTCCCGCACAAGAAGTCGTACCTGCGCTTCTATCCGCGCGGGGCGATCGGGATCATCTCGCCCTGGAACTATCCGTTCTCGATCCCGACCGGCGACGCGGTCGCGGCGCTGATGGCCGGGAACGCGGTGGTCGTGAAGCCGAGCGAGTTCACGCCGATCATCATGGAGAAGACCCGCGCGCTGCTCGAGGAAGCGGGTCTCCCGCGCGGGCTGTTCGGGGTGGTGCAAGGAAAGGGCGATGTCGGCGCGGAGCTGATCAAGGCCGGGGTCAACATGATCGTCTTCACCGGCAGCGTCGCGACCGGCAAGAAGGTCAACGTCGGAGCGGCGGAGCAGATGATCCCGTGCGTGCTCGAGCTCGGCGGGAAGGACCCGGCGATCGTGCTGCCGGACGCGGACATCGACACCGCGGCGAAGAAGATCGCCTGGGGCGCGTTCGCCAACTCGGGGCAGACCTGCGCGTCGGTCGAGCGGGTCTACGTGCACGAGAGCATCGCGAAGCCGTTCACCGAAAAGGTCGCGGAGCTCGCGCGCAACTTGCGGCAGGGCGAGCCGAACCGGCACGACGTCGACGTCGGCGCGATGACGACCCAGGCGCAGGTCGACATCATCAAGCGGCATCTCGACGAAGCCAGGGCGCGGGGGGCAAAGATCGTCGCGGGCGGGGAGATCAAGGTCACTCCGGAGGGCGCGCGGTTCGTCCAGCCGACCGTGCTGACGGATACGACGCAGGACATGGCGATCATCCGCGACGAGACGTTCGGGCCGATGCTGCCGGTGATGACGTACCGGACGCTCGAAGAGGCGGTGAAGCTCGCCAACGACAGCTCGTACGGCCTTTCCGCGTACGTGTTCACGAAGTCGAGGGCGAAGGCCGACGAGATCGCCAACCAGCTCATCGCCGGCACCGTGATGCACAACGACACGCTCTACACGCACGCCGCGCCGGAGACGCCGTGGGGCGGCGTGAAGTCCTCGGGCCTCGGCCGCGTGCACGGCAAGCATGGGATGCGCGACTTCTGCGAAGTCCGCCACGTCAACCTCGAGCGCGTGAACTTCCCGGCCTTCTGGTACTATCCATACTCGCGCAAGGCGTGGTCGACGGGATTACGCGTCTACCGGACGCTGCTCGGCCACGGACTGTCGAGCAAGCTCAAGGCCCTGTTCGGCAAACACTGACGATAGAGCTTTTTCTGGAATCATCATCGGCGAACAAATTCAAGCCTCCTTTCGGAGGCTCCATCGGCGATCCATTGTCTTTGACGGCACTCGCGCCAAATCAGGGTCGCCCCGCGACGAGCCCCCTTTCAGGGGGCTTCACCTTTGGCGAACCCTGCAATGCTAGACCCGGGCTTCAGCCCGGGTCACGTGGCTGTCGGTGGGCAACAGGGATCGCTGAATCACGGGTGGTTGCGGCGACGCCGGCGGACCCATGCGGGGGGAGTGGTACGAGGGGGGCGGAGCCCCCCTTGTACAGGTCGGCGGCGCTGTGCGCCGCCGCTGCCCCCCCAAAAAAAAGTCGTAGCCCGTGCCAACGTCACTGCGCGCGGGTGTAGACGATCTCCATCGACTTGAACGGCTTGCCGTCGGGCCCGGGGCCGGTCATCTCGAAGACCATCGTGTTGTCGTCCTTCATCGTCATCGTGCTGGTCACGTTGACGGCCTTGCCGGCGACCGCGTCGGACATCTTGCCGGTCTCGGTGCACTTCTTCATGTCCTTGCACTTGCCCTTCATCACCATCACGCCGGTGGTCATGTTGTCGACCCAGGTGCCCCAGTGCTCGTGGGTGACGTTGTCGTAGCCCTCGATGCCGTGGCCTTCGAACTGCTGCCCGCCCATGTCGCCGTGGGCTTCCTGCTCGAGATAACGGCCGCCCATGATGGTGCGGAATTCGGCGCTGCCGCCGCTGGTCTGCGGCGGCGCGCCCGGCGCCATCCACGCCGTGACTTTCAGGTTCCACTTGCCGGCCATCTTCGCCATCTGCTGGTGCTCGGGGCCCGGCGTGGCGGCCTTCATGTACTTCTCCATCATCGCCTGCTCCTGCGCGCTCGGCGCTTTCTGATCGGTCTTGGCTTCCTCGGCGAGCGCGGCGGCTGCACAAAGACAGAGAACGATCGCGGCTGCTCCGATTTTCATTGTGTGTGCCCCCTGGCGTCTCCCGCCGAAGGCGGGTATGGCGCCACGTTTTTTGGCTGCGTGTTTCGGTGAAAACCGAAACACACTCAGTCGGCGCGCAGGATACACATCCTTGACAGTCAGTCCAGCGGGCGCTACCAAGCGCGCTCCCGTGGCAACCTACGATCTGGCGATCATCGGCAGCGGTCCCGGCGGATACGTCTGCGCCATCCGCGCCGGGCAGAACGGACTCAAGACGGTCGTGATCGAGAAGGACCCGCGGGTGGGCGGGACGTGCACGCTGCGCGGGTGCATCCCGACCAAGGCGGTCCTGCATTCGGCGGACGTGTTCGACGAGGCCAAGCACGGCGCGTCGATCGGGGTGAAGGCGTCGCCCGAGCTCGACATGGATGCGGTCCGGAAGTTCAAGGAGGACGTCGCCGGGAAGTCCTCGAAAGGGATCGAGTTCCTCTTCCGCAAGAACAAGGTCGACCGCGTGCAGGGGCACGGGCGGCTCCTCGGCGGCGGGAAGGTGTCGGTGACGGGAGCCGACGGGAAAGCCTCCACGATCGAAGCGAAGCACGTCGTGCTCGCCTGCGGGTCGGCGCCGCGGCTGATCCCGGGTCTGACGCTCGGTCCGCGGGTCATGACCAGCGACGAGCTGCTCGAGAACGTCACTGTTCCCAAGCGGTTGATCGTCCTCGGCGCGGGCGCGGTCGGCGTCGAGTTCGCCAGCGCGTATCGGCGATTCGGCAGCGAAGTCACGGTCGTGGAGATGCTGCCGCGGCTGTTGCCCGTGGAAGACGAGGACATTTCAGCGGAATTCGAGAAGGCCTTCCGCAAGCGCGGGATCAAGTCGCTCACCGGCGCGAAGCTCGAGAAGGTCGAGGTGGCCGGCGACGTCGTCAAGGCGACCGTCGGCGGCAACGTCCTCGAGGCCGACCTGTTCCTCTGCGCCGTCGGACGGCGGCCGGTTTCCGAGGACTGCGGGCTCGACAAGGTGCCCGCGATCAAGGTCGAGCGCGGATTCGTGATCATCGACCCGAAGACGCTGCTCACCGGCGACCCGAACATCTCGGCGATCGGCGACCTGGTCGCGCTGCCGGGACGGCCGCATCCGCAGCTCGCGCACCTCGCGTTCGTCGAGGGCGAGTTCGTCGCCGATCGGCTGGCGGGAAAGAAGCCGCACCCGGTCAACTACGATCTCGTCCCCGGCGCCACGTACTCCGAGCCGGAAGTGGCGTCGGTCGGCCTCACCGAAAAAGCAGCGCGCGACAAGGGCTACAAAGTGAAGGTCGGGACCTTCCCGTTCGCCGCCAACGGCAAGGCGCGCATCCTCGGGGCCGCCGAAGGCATGGTGAAAGTCGTCGCCGACGAGAAATACGACGAGGTCCTCGGCGTCCACATCATCGGCCCCCGGGCTACCGAGCTCATCTCCGACGCCTGTTCGCTGTTGCGCCTGGAGACCACGAGCGAGGAAATGCTGCACGTCATGCGCCCGCATCCGACGCTGTCGGAGGCGCTGACGGAAGCGGCTCTGGGCGTGCGCGCGAAACCGCTGCACATCTGAGGTCACTACTACAATGTCGGGGACATGGTGCACGCCGAAGGCGGCTCCGTGTCCCCAGGGTCGATCCGGGGAAGAATGTTCAGGCTCGCCTGTTCCAAGGCGGCGAGGCAAGGGGGTCTGCGATGGAATCGAAATCCTGGCGGCGCGGATTTCTCGGTGGTTTCGCTGCCTTGGCCCTTGCGATCGCGGGCCAGCTCACGACCTCGAGGCTCGACGCGCCGGAAGTCTGCCCCGTCGCGCCGGCGGAAACGCCGGTGGCGCAGGCGTTGATCGAGAAGGTCATCGCCCCGCGCGGTCTTACGCAGCGCGTCGCCCTTGCCGTGTTGGGCGCGATGCTGATGCACACCTGTAGCTAGTCGCAAACACGGGGCCTTTCGGTTATACGGGCGGGCCTCCATGCTCGTCCAAATCGGCAAGCGAGCTCCGAAACCCGAGTGGCTGAAAGTCCGGATGCCGGGCGGCGGCCGCTACGAGCATGTACGCCGGACGCTGCGCGAGCTGAACCTCGCGACCGTCTGCGAAGAGGCGAGCTGCCCGAACATGGGCGAATGCTGGGGCTCCGGCACCGCGACCGTGATGCTGATGGGCGAGGTCTGCACCCGGGGCTGCCGGTTCTGCGACGTGTCGAGCGGGATGCCAGGGCCGCTCGACCCGCTCGAGCCGCGCCATCTCGCCGAGGCGGTCTCCAGGCTGGGGCTCGACTACCTGGTGGTGACGAGCGTCAATCGGGACGAGCTGTCGGATGGGGGCGCGTCGCATTTCGCGCAGGCGATCGTCGAGCTGCGGCGGGCGGCTCCAAAGATGCTCGTCGAGGTGCTCACTCCCGATTTCCAGGGAGATCACGCGGCTTTACAGATGATCGTCGAGGCTTCGCCGACGGTCGCCGCCCACAACGTCGAGACGGTCGAGCGCCTCACTCCGCGGGTGCGCGACCGGCGCGCGACGTATCGGCAGTCGCTCGACGTTCTCGCGTTCTACAAACGCGGCGGCATGCGGACCAAGAGCTCGCTGATGCTCGGCCTCGGCGAGACGCGCGACGAGGTTCTCCAGGCCATGCGCGATCTGCGCGCCGTCGATTGCGACATCCTCACGCTCGGCCAGTACCTGCGGCCGACCGAGAAGCACCTGCCGGTCGAGGAGTTCGTCCACCCCGACGTATTCGCCGAGCTGGAGCGTGAAGGGCTCGCGATGGGCTTCAGGTTCGTCGCCGCGGGCCCGCTCGTCCGCTCGAGCTACAAGGCGGGCGAATTCTTCGTGAAGAACTGGGTCTCGTAGATGCCCGAGTGGAACATCATCCAGGCGGTCAACGACGCGCTGAAGCTCGAGATGCGCCGGGATCCGCGAGTGGTCGTCCTCGGCGAGGACGTCGGCAAGTTCGGCGGCGTGTTCCGCGCGACCGTCGGGCTGATCGAGGAGTTCGGCCCCGACCGCGTGATCGACACGCCGCTCGCCGAAGCCGGGATCATCGGCGCCGCGATCGGCATGGCGATGTACGGCCTGCGGCCGGTTCCCGAGATCCAGTTCAGCGACTTCATCTTCCCGGCCTTCGACCAAATCGTCAATGAGCTCGCGAAGTTACGCTATCGGAGCGGCGGGCAGTATTCGGCGCCGGTAGTGATCCGCACGCCGATCGGCGGCGGGATCAAGGGCGGCCACTACCACTCGCAGTCGCCGGAGGCGCTGTTCATCCACACGCCGGGCTTGCAGGTCATCTGCCCGTCGAATCCGTACGACGCGAAAGGCCTGCTCTTGAGCGCGCTGCGGCAGGACGACCCGGTCATCTTCATGGAGCCGAAGCGCGTCTATCGAGCAGCGCGCGGCGACGTGCCGGAGAGCGACTATACGGTGCCGATCGGGAAGGCGCAGATCGCGCGGCCCGGCGCCGGGATGACCGTGCTCGCGTGGGGCGCGATGTTCCACGAAGCCGAAAAGGCCGTCGGCGATCTCGACGCGGAGCTGATCGACCTCCGCACGCTGTGGCCGCTCGACATCGAGACCATCGTCGAAAGCGTACAGAAAACCGGCCGTTGCGCGATCGTCCAGGAAGCTCCGCGCACTGCGGGCTTCGCCGCCGAGATCGCAGCGCTCGTGCAGGAACGCTGCTTCCCGTATTTGCAGGCGCCGATCGCGCGCATCACCGGCTGGGATACTCCCTTTCCCTACACGCTCGAAAATGATTACCTGCCGCTCGCGCCGCGGATTTCACGCAAGCTGCGAGAGCTCGCGGATTACGAGGTCTGAGCCATGGCCCAGTTCGAGTTCAAGCTGCCGGACATCGGCGAAGGGGTGGTCGAGGGCGAGATCGTCAAGTGGCTGGTGAAGCCGGGCGATCAGATCGTCGAGGACCAGCCGCTCGTCGAGGTGATGACCGACAAGGCGACGGTGACGATCCCGTCGCCGCGGCGCGGGAAGGTGCTGCAGACGGTCGGGAAGGAAGGCGACACCGCGAAGGTCCACGGGACGCTGGTGATCCTCGAGGTCGAGGGTGGACCCGCGACCGCGCAGGCCGCGCCCTCGCTGCCCGCGCAGCAGGCCGGTCAGCCGGCGCCGCTGCAGGCCAAAGGCGCGCCGCAGCCTTCCGCGAGCGGCAACGGCGACGAGCGGCGCGTCCTCGCGACGCCGGTGACGCGCCGGATGGCGCGCGAGATGGGCGTCGATCTCGCCACGCTCCAGGGCTCGGGTCCGCAGGGCCGGGTGATGAAGGCCGACGTGCTCGCGCACGCCGAATTCCGGACGACGCCGTCGGCAGCGGCGAAAGCGCCCCGCGTCGAAGCGCTGCAGCAGGACGAGGTGCGGCCGTTGCGCGGCCTGCGCAAGAGCATCGCGCGGACGATGACGCAGAGCCACACCTACGTGGTGCCGTTCACGTTCGTCGAGGAGTGCGACACCGCGGCTTTGAGCGCGATGCGCGATCGGATCAACGCCGGCCTGATGAAGCGGGGCGACGCGAGACTCAGCTACCTGCCGTTCATCGCCAAGGCCCTGTTGCGCGGGTTCGCGAAATTCCCGGACTTGAACGCGATCATGGACGAGGAGAAGCAGGCGTTGATCGTGAAGAAGGAAGTGAACCTCGGCTTCGGCGCCGCGACCGATCAGGGGTTGACCGTCTTCGTCGTGCACGACGTCGCCCACAAGTCTTTAAGGGAAATCGGTAGTGAAATCGAGCGGATGGCGACCGCCGCGCGGGAGAACAAGCTGCAGCTGCACGAGCTGCAGGGATCGACGTTCACCGTCACCTCGCTCGGCAGGGACGGCGGCCTGATGGCCACGCCGGTCGTGAAGCACCCGGAGGTCGCGATCCTCGGCGTGCACAAGATCAAGGAGTACGCGAAGCCGACACGGTTGCCGAACGGCCAGGTGCACGTCGAGATCGCCGAGCGGATGAACCTGTCGTGCTCGTTCGACCATCGCGTGATCGACGGGCACATCGGCGCCGCGTTCCTCTACGAAGTGATTCGCGCCCTGGAAAGCCCCGAGCTCCTCCTGGTCGATTGTTGCTAGCCCCGGCCGCCGGAGGCGGCTTGGGGGCCATGGTTTTTGGAGAGATCTGATGCTCCTGTCGCGCCTGCTCATCGCGCTGGTCGCGCTGATCCACGTCTACATCCTCGTGCTCGAGATGTTCCTCTGGCGCACGCGGGCGCGGCGGATCATCGGCATGTCGGCCGAGCAGGCCGAGGCGACCGCGGTGATGGCCCAGAACCAGGGCCTCTACAACGGCTTTCTCGCCGCGGGCCTGATCTGGTC
>JAIVGS010000128.1 GCA_020201435.1 Myxococcales bacterium | reverse complement strand
CTTGAAGACTTACTCTTGCTGGTCAGGGGGCGGGTTGCCCTGTTTGTCGAGGGCCGGACCGAGGTCCTGGTTTTCGATCGACTTGACGCCGCCCTTGGTGGACTGGACGTCGATCGACGCCAGCGCCCAGACGGCGCCGGGAGGGTCGCCCGGGCGCAAGCCGTCCTTGTCGACCCAGGTGGCTTCGATCTTCGCGCCTTTCTTGACGATGTCCTTGAACGCATCGTCGGGATCCTCGGTCTGCGAGAACTGATCGACCGACAGGCCCGACCCGTTCTCGACCAGCAGCGTGTAGGCCTGGACGTGCGCACGCAGCGAGGCGGCGAGGTTGTCGATCGCGTTGTCGCCCGCGTAGCCGACCGCGTCGTCGGGCTTGAACGTCGGCCCCGAGTAGCCGGCGGCGTACACCTTGGAGCGCGAGGCCGGCAACCGATCGAGCCACGCCGGCGCGCCGCCCGGTCTGGCCCCCGGCGTGACCGTCGACGCCGGCTGCACGTCGGGCGCGGCGCCGAGGTGCCCGCGGACCGAATCCATCTCGATCGAGGCGAGCGCCCACACCCCGCCCGGCTCGCTGCGGTCGCCGTTCTCGTCGATCCAGGTCGCCTCGATGCGAGAGTTCTGCATCACCACGTCGGTCGCTTCCTTGTCGATCTGCGCGCCGCCGAGGCGGTTCGCGGTGGCCGTGTCCATCCCGAGGATCTCGACGTGCGAGGTCATCGCCAGGGCGAGCTTGCCGCGCGCATCCTCGCCGGCGGCGTTGATCGCGTCCTGCGGCCAGAACGTCGGCGGCGAAAAGCCCACCGCCAGCAGCTTGCCCTTGCTGGCCTCGGGGATCTTGTCCACCCACGAAGGAATGACGATGCCTTCCTTGAACGGCTTTCCCCACCGGTTCAGCTTCGGCGCCGGCGGTTGCGGCGGCGCATGCGCGCACGCGAACAAAAAACAACTGCACACCACAGAGGCACGGAGGGCACGGAGAAAGGCTCTCTTTTGGAAAATCAAACCTCCGTGCTCTCCGTGCCTCCGTGGTGAGTTTTTGCAGTTGGCCATTCGCGAGGCTCCGAAATGCTGCGGGCCGGCCCTTTTTGAGGACCGGCCCGCGCAATTCTACACCAGGAAACCGCTACTTCTGGTGCTTGGCTTCCTCGGCGTTGAGCTCGTCGAAGGCCTTGTCCGCGTTGGCGCGGACCTGCTCCTTCACCTTCGCGTTGAGCTCCTTCATCTTGTCCATGTTGCCCTTGAAGGTCTCCATGTCGAGCGACGCAAGCGCGTACTCGGTGCCGTCGGTGTCGACCCAGTGGTCGATGATCTGCACGCCCGACAGCTCCATCTGCGAGTAGGTCTTGAGGGCCTGCTCGACGTGCTGCTCTTCGGAGCTGGCGCTCATGTCGCCGGCGGTCGTCGACGCCATGTAGTCCTTGTTGAGGACCGAGACGTAGGTGTCGAGGATCTTCGCGATCTCGGCGCGAGCCCGGGCGTCGGTCGTCGAACGGCGCATCGCGGCGTTACGGATGCCGCTGGCGATGCCGACGCCGTAGAACACCTTGCCCTTGTCGCCGCCGAACGCGCCCGACCCGCGGTTCACCCAGTCGGGGCCGTTGGCGTGCAGAACCTGGTTGGACATCTCGGGGCCCTTGCTGCCTCCGCAGGCCATGAGCCCGGCCGCTACTGCGATTCCAAGCATCTTCTTCACGGTTTTCCCTCCGGTAACTTCAAAAGTTTTTCAGAGCCCCGAATTCTCTTTCGCGACGAGCGCTGCCGCGAGGTCGTTTCCCGCGCCGAGTCCCGCCTCGCTCGCCGCGGCCTGCTGGGCTGCCTCGGGAGTGCGCCCCACTCCCTTGGCCTGCTTCTGCGTCGACGCGACCACCGCGCCGTTCCGGGCATCCAGAGCACGGACGTCCAGAGCCGCCGAAGCGGCCACTTGCGCGAACACCCGCCCCCCCGGGGTTGTGGTCGCATGTACCACAATTACCCACGGTGTGCCCTGCGCTTTCGCGGCCGCCAGCGCGGCCTGCTCGCTCGCGCCTTCCTGGGTCTGGGCGGTAAATCCCTTTGCCGACAAGGCTTGCGTCACTGCGCCGGCCACCCAGTCGGGAGCGATGACGATCGCGCGCCGTACCTTGGCCTGCGTGGCGGCAGCGGCGTCCTGGGCGAGCTGCTTGAGCTGGCCCGCGGTCGCGATCTGCTTGTCGCCGGTTTCGACGTTCTGGCCCTGCCCCTTGAGCTGGCTGAGCACGTCGCGGAACCGGATCAGCGCCGCCAGCTCGTCGCCGGCACGCTGCTGCGCGAGCGCCTCGCGATACCGGCCGAGCGCGGCCTTCACGGTCTCGCGCGCTACCTGCTTCTGCCGATCGCGCTCCTTCTCGATCTCGGCCCGCGGCAGGCGGATGAGGACCCAGACGTCGAAGCGGTCGTAGGTGTTCCCGCCGCCGACGTCGCGCGAGGTCTTCTCGTAATAGACGTCGGCCATCTCGGCCGAGCGGACCATCGCGTTGGCGCGGCTCTTGACCGTGTCCTTCGCCTTGTTCTCCGCCTCTTCCGTCGACATCACGTCGGAGTGCTCGGCGCTGATCTCGACGCCGATGTACTGCGCGGCCTGGCTGCGGGCCGCTTCCAGCGCCGATTCCTTGCCTTCGTCGAGCGACGAGGCGCCTTCCTTCGCGCCCGAAAAATAGAGCGTCGCCGAATCCGAGGTCGTCTTCGTCAACCACGCCGGCGGCTTCGGCGAGGATGCCGTCTTGACGGCAGCAGGCTTCTCCGGCCCGCAAGCGAACAGGAACGCGAGGAGCGCGATCCCGGTGGCCGGTAGCCGGTAGCCGGTGGCCGTCATTTGCCCCCCGCCGCCGAGGCCGCGCTCTGCTCGGCGAGCTTCGCGGCGTCAGCCTGCAGCCGCTTGATGTTGTCGAGCTCGCCCAGCATGTCCTTGTCGTTGGACATCGTGTAGGCCTTGTTGATCATCGCGTCGGCCTTGTCGTAGTCGCCGGCGTACTCGTACGAGAGCCCGAGGTTCCAGTACGCCTTGGCGATCTGCGCGGCCTTGAGCTTCACGTTCTTCTCCGCGTCCTGCGCGGCGGTGTTGAACGCGTCCTGGGCCTTCTTCCAGTCGCCCCGCTCCGCCCAGCCGATGCCGCCCTCGAGCTGCGGGATGTCGCCGTCCTTCTGGAAGTTCGCGTACATGTACTCCTGGTGCGGGACGATCGCCTTCATGAAGCGCTCGATCACCGCCTGCCGCGCCTGCCGCTCGAGCGATCCGCGATCGATCGGGTCCGGCCGCTTGTCGAGGCCGCGGTTGGTGTCCTCGCGGTGCTCCTCGTAGGTCTTGGCGATGATCAGCTTGCCGGTCGAGACGTCGACGATCTTGAAGGTCGCGCGGACGTTCACCTCGCCCTTGAGCACGTGCCAGGTGTGCTGGACGTTCTTGTCGTCCTTGTAGTGCGACTCGCTGGGCTGCTCGCGGTACTGGTCGCCCACGTCGCCGAAGATCAAGGCGCCCGCGGTGACGACCTTGCCGAGCCTGGCGGCAGCGTTCGGGTCGGCCAGGTCGGTCGACGAGAGCTGCAGCTCGCGCAGCACCTTGTCCATGTGCTGGCGGTCGACCACCGTGAAGCGCTGGGTGTTGACCAGGGCCTCTTCGAGGGCGTCGGTCATCCGGCGGTCATTGTTGCCGGTCATGCCGCCGATGGCGACCGAGTTGTACGGCGCCATGTTGATCTCGGCCGGCTTCATCACCGGCACGCGAACGGCGACGGTTCCACAGGCAGCGCAAGCGAGCGCAGCAAGAGCGAGTGAGTTCTTCATGGTCGAATTTCCCCGAGAGAAGAGAAATCGATCGGTAGCATCGCCGGTTGCGTAGGGTCAACTTCTCAGCGGCATCGTGGCCGCTTGCGTCGATGGCGGGGTCCACGGTAGCAGGAAGGTTCCTTCCTCCGGGGGCTCCGAGCATGCGCGTCTTTCTCGCACTTTCTCTCACCCTGGCCCTGCCCGCTCTGGCCCAGGCGCCGACCCCGACCGTGGCCATCGCGTCGGTGGACGCGCGCGGGAATGCGACCGCGGACGAGGCCTCGGAGATGAACGACGCGCTCACCGCGCAGCTCGTCGCCGACGGCCGGGTGCGGGTGGTCGAGCGGCAGCAGCTGGCGAAGGTGATGAAAGAGCAGGCGTTGTCGCAGTCGGGCGTGATGAGCGACGAGGTGCAGGTCAAGCTGGCGCAGCTCGTCGGTGCGCGGTGGATCGCGGTCGGATCGGTCGGGACCAAGGGCCGCAGCCTGATCCTTTCGCTGCGGGCGCTCGATTCGTCGACCGCGCAGGTCGCGTACGCCGAGAACCTCAAGGTCGGTTCCGAGGAGCAGATCGAAGGCGGAGCGAAGCAGCTGGCGCGGAAGATGACCGACAAGCTCCTCGGGCCGGGAGCGGCGTCGTCGAACCAGCAGGCGTCGAACGAGGTGATCGGCGACTTCGACGTCGGCCAGGTGAAGGACGGGGCGAAAGCGCTCGCCCGCTCGCTCGCGATGCGTTTCCCCAAGCTGGTCGGACAAGTCGTCGAGGCGCTTCCCGACGGCAGCGTGTCGTGCCGGTTCTCCGGGACGCAGCCGTTCGTCGGGCAGTTCTTCGAGATCGACGGCAAGGACGAGGTCACCGAGCAGGAGACGAAGAAGGGGTTTTTCCTGCTCAAGAGCATCTCGACCGGCGGCTGCAGCGGAAAGGCCAAACGCGAGCCGGGCGCCGCGATCACCAAAGGCGACTCGCTCAACGCGCTGCCGCTCAAGATCAACCTCGAGTCGCTCGAGCCGGGCCCGGGAACGCAGCCGGAGCTCGCCAAGCTGCTTGCTGACGAGACCCGCTCCGCGCTCGACACCGTGCCGAACTTCCAGGTCGCCAACGATCCCCAGCTGACCGCGATCGGCCGCGTCTCGGGCCCGCGCGGCCGCCGCACGGTCGAGCTCCAGGTGATCGACAAGGGCGGCAACGTGGTCCAGAAGCTCGAACTACCCGGCAGCTTCTAAGCAAAGCTTCAAGCGCACCGCGGAGGCACGGAGGACGCGGAGGTTTTTTAGAAAACAATCTCCGCGAAACTCCGCGCTCTCCGCGCCTCCGCGGTGGATTGAAGACTTGCCGATTAGTCCCAGAGCAAAAAGGCCACGAAGGCGAGAGCGGCGAGGATGCCGCCCGCGATGCCGACGTAGAGCCACATCGACGGCGCCTTCACCTCGTCCGTCGGCAGTGGAGGCGGCGGCTTGGCCAGGGCCTTCGCCTTGAGCCGCGCCGCGAGGTCGGGGTGCGACTTCTCGTCTTCCTTGAGCTGCTGCGCGGCCCACTTCGAGAGCTCAGCCGCGTGCGGGTCGGGTTGCGGCTGCTCCGGCTCGACCTCGGGCGCGTCGGGCACGACCTCTTTCTCGAACAGCGACTGCGCCGCCTGCTGCTTGTTGACCAGCGCGCCGAGAGTCCGGAAATCGACCGAAGTGCGATTCGGGTCGAACGGCTCTTCGGCGACCGGCGGCGGCGCCGCACCGGCCGCTCGAGAGGGCTGAGGCTTCGCCGGCGCGGCCGGCTTCGGCGCGGCCGCCGCGCGAACCGATTTCACCGCCGGCGGCGGCTCGGAGCTCTTCACCGCCGCCGTCGAGGCTTGCTTGATGGCTGACCTCGCCTTCGCGGGCGCCTTCGGCTGCGGCACGTCGAGCTCGAGCGGCCCCTGCGCCTGCGGACCCTTGGGCAGGATCCGCTTCGGCACCGCGACCCGATCGCCGCCCTTGGTCGCCTTCGGGGCCGCCTGACCCAGGTCGGCCAGACGGAAATGGGCGGTGTCGAACTCGAGATCCCGCTTCAGGCCGGAGTCGCCTTCGAGCTCTTTCTGGGTCGCGAGATCGGCGAGGCGGAAATGCGCGGTGTCGAAGTCCGACACCCCCATGCCCTTCTGCTGCTCCTTCGGCTTGGGCGGCGGCGGGCGCCCTCGCGGCGACTTGGGCGGACGAAGGAAGAGTTGCGCGAGCTCGGGCACCTTCGCGCCCGGAACCCAGTCGGACATCCCCTGGCGCCAGACCAGCGTCTCGCCGGTGATCCCCCCCGAGGCGGCCTCGACGCCGACGTCGACGCGGGTCAGCGGGCCGGTCTCGATGTCGCCGACCATGACGTACCACATCGCGGCGGGAACGCTCGGCATGGGGGAAAAACTGTACCAACGGGTGTGCGCTTGGTGGAAGGGGGCCTACCCCCTCAGACATTGAATAGAAAGTGCATGACGTCGCCGTCCTGGACGACGTACTCCTTGCCTTCGACGCGCATCGCGCCTTTCGCCTTGGCGGCGGCTTCCGAGCCGTGCTTGAGGAGCTCGTCCCAGCGAATGACCTCGGCCTTGATGAATCCGCGCTCGAAGTCGGTGTGGATGACCCCGGCCGCCTGCGGGGCCTTGGAGCCTTTCTTCACCACCCAGGCGCGGCACTCGTCTTCACCGCCAGTGAAATAGCTCTGCAGGCCGAGCAGCGCGAATCCCTCGCGGACGAGCTTGTTCAGGCCGGGCTCGGTGAGGCCGACGTGGGCGAGGAACTCACCCCGCTCCTCCGGCGGGAGCTGCTGGATCTCCGCTTCGACCTTGCTGCAGATCGCGATCGAGCGCGCGCCTTCGCTCTCCGCGATCCGGCGTATTTTCGCCACCAGGGGCTCGCCGGCGAGATGATGAAGCTGCGCTTCGTCGACGTTTGCGACGTAGAGGACGGGTTTCGAGGTGAGCAGGAAGAGGTC
>JAIVGS010000299.1 GCA_020201435.1 Myxococcales bacterium | reverse complement strand
AGGTTGTCGGGCAGCAGATTCAGGTACACACCGCCGGCGAGAGCGAGATCGATCTGTCCCGCGCGCAGGTTAACGATCGCCTGCTGCGTCGCGACCAGCGCCGACGAACAGGCGGCATCGATCGAGAGCGCCGGCCCGCCGAGATCGAACGTCTGCGCGACGATCGCCGCCGCCATGTTGAGCAGGTTTCCCGCGATCGAAAACGCGCGGATCGGCACGACGTGCTCGATCAGCGCGTCGCGGATGGCGTCGGACTCGGCCAACTTGCGTCCGAAGGCGCCGTCGAACAGCTGCATCGCGCGGAGGCGCGAGAGCAGGATCTCCTTGTGCTCGTTTGCGCTCGCGCCGATGAAGACGCCGGTACGGCTGCGGTCGAACGGCCGCTTTTCGAATCCGCCGTCCTGCAGCGCGCCGCGGACCGCGTCGAGCAGGATCCGGTGCTGCGGATCGGTCACCTGGATCCGCCGCGGCGCGATCCCGAAGTGCAGCGACGCGAAGCGCAGGATCTCGTCGTCCTCGAGATAAGCGCCCTTGTCGATGTACGCCTTGTCCGGAACCCGCGTGGTTTCGTCGTAGAACAACGAATGGTCCCAGCGCGAGCCGGGGATGGGCCGGAACGTCACGGTGCCGTTGCGAATCAGCTCCCAATATCCGAGCGGGTCCCGGGCGCTTGGGAACCGGCAGCCCAGGCCGACGATCGCAATGTCCAACGTGCCTCCGTACGGTCCGGCCGGGCACCGAATAAGGCCTTTGATGCTGCACGTCAAGGACCGTTCCGCGCAGGAGAAAAGACTTCCTACGCAAGAATGCGGCCACATGCGTTATATGACGCGCGATGAAGGTGCTCCTGACCGGTGGTTCAGGGTTTTTGGGATCCTACGTAGCCGAGCAGCTTGCGGCCGAGGGGCACGTCGTGCGCGCGCTGGTGCGGCCCAGGAGCGACAAGGGCGTCCTGGGGCGATTGCCTCGGATCGAGTATGCCCCGGGGGCGATCGAGAACCGCGAATCGCTGGTTCCTGCGGTCGACGGCGTGGATGCAATCGTCCACGTGGCGGGGATCGTCAAGGCGCGAAAGCCTTCGGATTTTTTCGAGGTCAACACGCAGGGGACGCGCAACTTGATCGACGCCGCGCTGGCGCGGGGCGGGCTGAAACGTTTCGTCTACGTTTCGTCGCTGGCCGCCGTTGGTCCGAGCGCGGACGGGACGCCGGTGCAGGAGAATGCCGAGCCGCGACCGGTCACCCAGTACGGCCGCAGCAAGCTCGAGGCGGAGCGGGTGGTCCTCGCGGCCGCCGATCGCATGCCGGTGACGGTGATTCGGCCGCCGATGATCTACGGGCCTCGCGATCGCGAGACCCTCGCGTTTTTCACGTCGGTGAAGAACCGCGTCCTGCCGATGATCGGGAGCGGCGAGAACACGTTGAGCGTGGTGTACGCCGCCGATTGCGCCGGCGCGATCGTGCGCGCGGTGGATTCGGACGGGCCGAGCGGGCGGACGTATTTCGTCGACGACGGCGCGGTCTACACGCAGCGCGCGCTCGCGGAAGAGGTCGAGCGAGCGCTCGGCCGGCGGGCGTGGATTCGATTCGCGCTGCCGCTCCCGGTAGTGAAAGTCGCCGCGGCGGCCACCCAGGCCTGGGCCGCGGTTTCCGGGACCGCGCAGATGCTCACGCTCGACAAGGCCAACGAGCTGGCGCAGCGTCATTGGGTCTGTTCGGGCGAGGGCGCTCGCCGCGATCTCGGGTGGAAGCCGAAAGTGCAGTGGGGGCAGGGAGTGGAGGAAGCGGTGAAGTGGTACCGCGCGCAGGGGTGGCTATGAAGCTGTACGAGAGCGTGCAGTCGTCGGCGTCGTTCCGGGTCCGGATCGCGTTGAACCTGAAGGGCTTCGCGTACGAGTCGGTGGTCCTCGACCTGCGCGCCAGGCAGCACCTGACCGACGAGTACGGCCGCGTCAACCCGCTGCGATCCGTGCCGGCGATCGAGGAGCGCGGGATGCAGCTCTTCGAATCGATGGCGATCTGCGAGTGGCTCGAGGAGACGCGCCCGGAGCCGCCGCTGCTGCCGTTTGCGCCCGCCGAGCGCGGCCGCGTGCGGGCGATGGCGCAGCTCGTCGCGTGCGACGTCCATCCGCTGAACAACCTCCGCGTGCTGCGGTACCTCTCGCACGAGCTTCACGCCGACGACGCCGCGCGCGACGCGTGGCAGGCGCACTGGATTCGCGAGGGCTTCATCGCGCTCGAGACGATGATCCCGGAGATGGCCGATTTCTGCCACGGCCGCTCGCCGACCCTGGCCGACGTGTTCCTCGTTCCGCAGGTCGTCAACGCCGGCCGGGTGAAGCTCGATCTCTCGCCATTCCCGCGGATCCAGCGCGTCTATGATGCGTGCATGAAGCTGCCGGCCTTCGACAAGGCGCACCCGAAGAACCACCCCGCGGCAGCGACTTAGAGCTACGCCGCGAACTGCCGATCGGGCAGCAGCTTCGCGATCGCGTCGCGCAGATCCTTCACCGTCCGGATTCGCGACAGCTCCTCGTCCGGGATGCGCACGCCGAGCTTCTCCTCGAAATACGAGACCAGCTCCATCACCGCGACCGAATCCATCCCCAACGTGGCGATCACCGTCTCCGCCTTCAGCTCCGGCAGGCGGCGGTTGTCGACCTCGAAGGCGGCCTGCTTGAACATCTCGACGACATCGATCGGCTGCGTCATGGGCTAGTCAATCCTCTTCAATGAATACTGCGCCAGCGACTGGTAATGCTTCTCGAATCCGCGCACGCACGTCGAGAGATACCGGTCGTAATCCTCGTAGACCTTGTCGCCCCACTGGGCACGGATCTTCGCCTCGTTGCGCCGCAGGCGATCGCGCCAATGCCAGGTCGTCTTCATGTAGTCGAGGCGCCGAGTCTTCACTTCGAGCACTTCCCAGTAAGGATTGACGGCGGCGATGATCTCCTCGAGCCGCGGCGTGATCCCGCCCGGGAAGATCTCGTACGTGACCCAGCCGACGTCCTTCACGTCCTGCCGATCGCGGGGCACGAAGTTGCGCAGGATCGTCTGCAGCCCGAAGTACGCGCCCGGCTTCGTCCACTCGTGCGCGAGGCGGAAATAGTTTCGATACGCGGGGATCGACTTTCCCTCGCGCGCTTCCTGCGGCGAGACGATGTGCTCCATCATGCAGATGGAGATGATCGAGTCGAACTTCTGCGACGGCTTGTAGTCGAGATAGCTGCACACTTCGGCGGTGACGTTCGGCAGCCCGCGCCGGCGGATCTCCGCTGCCTGCGCTTCCGACAACGTGATCCCGTGCGCGTGCTTCACGCCGGTGACCGTCGCCTGGTACTCGAGGTTCGCGCCCCAGCCGCAGCCGATGTCGAGAAAGGACTTGGATCGATCGAGATGCGCGAATCCCGCGAGAATGCGGTGCTTCTCGCGCTGCGCTTCCTCCAGCGATCGCTCACCAGGATGTCCCGGCGGCGGCATCTCGGCCCGCTTGTCTGAGTCGTCGAAGATGCCGCAGGTGTACGACATGCTCTCGTCGAGCCAGAGCCGGAAGAACTCGTTCGAAACGTCGTACGAGACGGCGATGTCCGCCTTCGTCGATCCCATCAGGAGATCCCCCCGAGCCGCTTGAACAGGACGCGCGCCTGGTGCTGCGCGCGCCCGACCAGCGACAGCGCGAAATGTTTCGCGACCGCGAGCCGCGCGTTCCCGCCGCGGCCTTCCTTGCCGAGCGTGCCGCGCAGGTACTGATCGCGCGTCTTGCGCCGCTGCAGCTTGCCCGACGAGGTCTTCGGCAGCGCACCCGGCGGAACCAGCGCGACGTCGCTCACGGCGAGCTGAAACTCTTCGTTCACCCGTGAAACGATCGTCGCGCGCAAGGCGGAAGGATCGTCGGTGCGCGTCTCCGCGGCGACCACGATCTCCTCCGACGCCGCGCCCGGCCGGGTGAAGACGACCGCCGATCCCTTGCGCACGCCCGGGATCTCGTCCACCAGCCACTCCAGCCGCTGCGGATAGTAGTTGCGCCCGTTGACGATCAGGATGTCCTTGATGCGTCCGGAAACGTAGACCTCGCCGTCGACCAGGTATCCGAGATCGCCGGTGTGCAGCCAGCCGCCGCGGAACGTCTCGCGCGTGGCCTCGGGATTTTCCCAGTAGCCGGCGGCGACGCTCGGGCCGCGCCAGCAGATCTCGCCGACGTGGCGATCGGGAAGCAGCCTGCCGTCGTCGTCCTGGATCGAGATCTCATGACCGGGAAAGGTGCGTCCGCAGTCGACGATCTCGAGCGAACCGCCGGGCGCCGCCTTGTGGTCGGCGTGATACCGCGAGGCGTCGATCCGATCGGTGCGGAGCGGTTCGTCGAGCGCGAGGAACGCGATCGCCAGCGTCGCCTCGGCCATTCCGTACGCAGGGAGCAGCGCGGTCGGCTTGAGGCCGGCCGGCGCGAATTTCTCCACGAACGCGCGCATCGTGTCCGGATTGATCGGCTCCGCGCCGCACCCGAAGACGCGCATCTGCGACAGGTCCCAGCGCGCGATCTGCTCCGGCTTCGCGCGCTTGGTCACCAGCGCGTACGCAAAGTTCGGCGCGAACGACATCGTGCCGCGGTGCTTGTGGATCGCCTCCAGCCAGCTGGTCGCGTTCTTGATGAAGCTCAGGGTCGGAATATAAATGGTGGAAATTCCATAGCAAATCGGCGCAATCACGAGGCCGATCAGGCCCATGTCGTGGTACATCGGGAGCCACGACACCGCCTTGTCGTTCACCGATACGTGGAGACCGTCGACGACGATCGCCTTGCAGTTCGCGGCGAGGCTTCCGTGCGTGACCATCACGCCCTTCGGGAGCGCCGTGCTTCCGGACGTGAACTGCAGAAACGCGATCTCGTCGGGTCGCAGGTCGGCTGCCGGCGGCAGCTCACCGGCCGGATCCGCCGCCAGCTCCTCCGTGGTCACCACCCTCTCGATCGAGGGAATCCGCCCGACCGCAGACCAGAGCACTTTCGCCACCCGCTCGCTGGTGACGAGAGCGCGTGGCCTCGCGACGTTGAGGATGGTCACCAGCGCATCCATGAACGCATCGAGCTTGCCGAGCGACAGGGGCGGATACAGCGGGACCGGGATCAGACCGATCCACATCGCGCCCAGAAACGCGGGGATGAACTGCTCGCCCGACGGCTCGACGATCGCAACCCGGTCGCCCCGCTTCAAACCGAGCGCCTGGTAATGCGCCGCCCGCTTCCGCGTCAGAGCACGCAGGTCGTCGAAGGAAACGAACCGGTCGTCCCCGGTACCGGTGAAGGTAAACCCCCGCTCGCGGACGCCTGCAAGGGCGTTCAGTGCCGGAACCACGAAGTTCATCCGCGCCCCGTGTAATGGGTCATGGTGCACGACGTCAAGCTGTAACTCTGGTAGGGTGCACGCCCGTCAGAAGGGGGAAATTGGTGCGTTCTGGCCGCGATCTCATCGAAGCGACCAAATCGTTCACGCCCGAGTCGCGTGTGCGCAGCTGGTGGTATGTGCTCTCCACCACGCTCGTCATGATCGCGCTGTACGCGCTGGCGTGGCAGCCGATCGTCTGGCCCGTGCGCCTCGCGATCGCCGTGCTCGCGGGCTTCGTCACCGTGCGCGAGTTCATCCTCTACCACGACTACATGCACGGGGCGCTCCTGCGCGGCTCGAAGCTGGCGCGCTTCGTCCTCTATCCGGTCGGCGTCTTCGTGATGACTCCGCCGAGGGTCTGGAAAGAGACCCACAACTACCATCACGCGCACACCGCCCAGCTCGTCGGCTCCAATATCGGCTCCTTCGCCACCATGACGCTCGGGCAGTGGGCGGAGGCCACGCCGGCGCAGCGCCGTCACTACCGGATCGTGCGCCATCCGCTCACCGTGCTGTTCGCCTACTTCACCGCGTTCATGCTCGACATGTGCCTGATGTCGTTTCTTCGATCGCCGAGGAAGCGGTGGGATTCGCTGCTCGCGCTGCTGGTCAACTGGGCGCTGACCGCCGTGATCGTGTGGAAGTTCGGCGCGGCGACGTTCTTCTTCGGCTTCTTCCTGCCGCTCGCGGTCGCGATGGCGAGCGGCGCGTACCTCTTCTACGCGCAGCACAACTTCGAAGGCCTGTACATCCAGAGGCGCGAGGAGTGGGCGTACGACTACGCCGCGCTGCGATCGTCGAGCTATATGCCGACGGGGCCGGTGCTGGGCTGGCTCACCGGCAACATCGGGTATCACCACGTGCATCACCTGAATCCGACGATCCCGTTCTATCGCCTGCCGGAAGCGATGGCGGCGATCCCCGAGCTGCAGAACCCGCCGGCGACGCGGCTCACGCCGGCCGAGATCGCGGCCAACTTCCGCCTCAAGCTGTGGGACCCCGAGCAGAAAAAGATGGTCGGGTTCCCTCAGTAGAGATCGCGCACCGGCGCGGGCGGACCGCGGCGCGCGGGTTCCATGATCTTGACCAGCACGACGCCGGCGATGAAGCCGCCGATGTGCGCCCAGACCGCGACGCCACCCACCTGCGCCGGCGCGCCGAGCTGGCCGACGCCCTCCAGCAATTGCAGGATGAACCAGAACGCGAGGTAGATGACCGCGGGAATCTCGACGAACCACGGGAAGATGATGATCGGGATCAACGTCAGGACGCGTGAGCGCGGGAACGAGATCAGGTAGGCGCCGAGGACGCCGGCGATCGCGCCGGACGCGCCGATAGTCGGCAGCGTCGACCTGGGAT
>JAIVGS010000127.1 GCA_020201435.1 Myxococcales bacterium | reverse complement strand
GCGCTTACGTGCGAGCGACCGCTTTTTCCCATCGATTGGCCCTGCCTGCCCTTCATTCGACGGGGCTTGGGCTGCTTCTCGGCGCTGTCTCATGCTGCGCTGAACTGTCGCAGACGGGCGCTCGTAAGGTCGGCCGGGAGAAAGCAGGGTGGAACGCTACTGCCGATTCCGAAGTCGCTCGCGCGGTGCTTTGTCGTTGTCGCTTCGCTGCTTGACACAACCCGCGACGCGCACCTATTCGTGCGAACCGATTTGATCCCGCGTCCAGTCTTCCAATCGCAACACTTCAAGGAGATCCAGTGATGAGTTTCTTCGATGTTTGCCTGCACGGGCGGCGCTCGCGTCGCCGCAGTTCCGCTCTGCTCGGGCTCGCCCCGTTCCTCGTTTTTGCTCTTGCGATGACCAGCGCGCGGGCGGATGACCGGTCGCGGGTGTGGGTCACTTCCTGGGCGGCTTCGCCGCAGGGCCCGTTTCCGAGCGGAGCTGCTGTCGCCCAGCCAGTTCTGAGCTTTGCCTTTCCTGCCAACACGGCCAATGATCAGACCTTCCGTCTGATCGTCCGCCCCGATCTGTGGTCGTCGCAGATGCGAGTGCGCTTCACGAACCTGGTCGGCAACCAGCCGGTGACCTTCGATGGCGCTTTCGTGGGCCTGCAGAAGACCGGCGCGACGATCGAGGACGGCACCAATCGTCCGATCACGTTCAACCACGGCGCGAGCCTTACGCTGCAGCCCGGCGAGACCCGATGGAGCGATGCGTTTTCGCTGCACTTCGTTCAGGACGACGACGAGGGCAGCGCCTATCTGACCGGACGCAAGCTCGCGATCAGCTTTCACGTCGCCGGCGACACCGGACCGATGACCTGGCACGCCAAGGCGATGACGACCTCGTACGTCACCGATCCGGGCGCCGGCTCAGTCGGGCAGGCTGAGGACGACGCCGCATTTCCGACGAGCACGACGTCCTGGTATTTCATCGACGCGCTCGACGTGATGGCGCCGCGCGGGACCCAGGTCGTCGTCGCCCTGGGAGATTCGATCACCGACGGGACGAGCTCCACCATCAACGGCGACGACCGTTGGCCCAATGTGCTCGCTCGCCGCCTGCACGCCGCATACGGCGATCGCGTGGTGGTCGTGAACGAGGGCATCGGCGGCAATCAGATCGTCGGACCCGCCGTCTACGACCCGACGCATCCGGTGGCCGGCGGCCCCTCGGCGGTCGAGCGTCTTTCCCGGGACGTGCTGAGTCTCTCGGGCGTAAGCGCGCTGATCTGGCACGAGGGCACCAACGACGTTTCCGGCGGAACCGATGCAGCCTCCATCGAAGCGGGCATGCAGACGGTGACCCAGAAGCTGCGGGCGAGCATCCCTGGGATCAAAGTAGTGGGTACGACGATCACCAGCGAAGTTGGTGCGGCCGGAAATGGCGGCACCGCGGCGGCGGCGGCCGAGCGGATCGCACTGAACGACTACATCAAGTCGAGCGGGCTTTTCGACACGGTCGTCGACTTTTACGGGGTGACGACGGATCCGCAGACCGGAGCGATGAAGGCCCAGTACATTCCGAACACCAGCACCGGCGGCGCCGGCGACCACGTGCATCCGAATCGCGCCGGATATCTGGCGATGGGCACTGCCATCCCGTTGACGTCGTTGGTGCATCCGTTCGCATCGCGTGAGCACTGAGAAGTATTCGGCAGTAGCCGGGGGCGTGCGATCCGCCTTCGAAAACGCATTCTGACAGAGCGGCCCCGTCCCGATCGGACGGGGCCGCTCTACGAACGCCGAGCGGCGACGCAACCGCGACGAGTGAAATGACCTGCCGCGCATTGACTCATCTTTCGGCACAGGGGTATCAGCCCAATCGAACACTCTCAAACTGTTGCTCACTCACTGCAGGGGGAACACATGTCGAAATGGGCGCCCGATTCACGCGAAGCGGATAGAAGGTTCAGCGACGAGCAGCTCACCAACGTGGCGCCGGCCGACGCACGCGAAACCTTCGAGTGGATGCACCTGTCTCCTCGTGCGGTGGCGTTCCTGCTGTTCCTCTGCCCCGCGGCCACGTTCGCGAGCCCGCCTCGCGCCGGCTTCATCGACAGCCTGCAGATCGTCAACACTTACGACGCGTACGGCGGCCAGTCGTTCGGCGACGTCGGGCCGTACGAAGTGGTGGTCGCGATCGCGCATGGGAAGCTCGACCCGACGCACCCAGCGAACGCCGGCATCGTCGACCTCGCGCTCGCCACGCGCGACGCGAACGGCCTGGTCGGATACCGCACCGACGTCGTCATCCTCCGTCCGAAGTCCGCGGCGCACGCCAAGCGCGTGCTCTTCTATGACGTCGTCAACCGCGGCAACAAGCTCGCGCTCGGCACCTTCAACGGTGGAGCGGGCTCACTCACGCCGGGCAGCTCGGCGGGCAACGCGCTCCTGCTGCGGATGGGCTACACGATCGTGTGGAGCGGCTGGCAGGGCAACCTGCCGGTGACGGGCGCGGGCGACTCGAAGCCGCTCGGTACCGACTTCCCGGTCGCCACCAACCCGGACGGCTCCGCGATCACCGGACAGACGCGCGAGGAGTTCATCCTCGACTCGCTCGATGCGTCGAACGGGCGCAGCCTGACCACGTTGGGACCCGCCACGCTCACCCTGACCTATCCGGCCGCGACCCTCGACAAGTCGAGCGTCACCTTCAACTGGCGCAGCACCTGGAAGACCGCGGACGGGATGCGCTTCGACGGTCCCGCGAACCCGGTGCCGGACGCGAACTGGTCGTACGTGAACGGCGGCGCGCAGGTCCAGCTCACGCCCCCCACCGGCGCGGACCTCGGCTCGATCTTCACCTTCGTCTACACGGCGACGAACCCGAAGCCGATGGCGATCGGCTTCGCCTCGGTCCGCGACCTGATCACCTTCCTGAACCACGACAAGAGCGCGGCGAATCCGGTCGCTGACATCGCTGCGACGTGCAGACACGGGGATTGCGACGACGACGACGCGAACTTCAGCGTCACCATCCTGGAAGGCATCTCGCAGTCGGGCCGGTTCACCCGCGACTTCCTCTGGCAGGGCTTCAACGACGACGCGCGCGGCCGGCACGCCGGCGGCCGCGAGCACACGGTGTTCAACGGCATGTTCCCGATCATCCCTGCATCGCGGAAGACGTACACGAACTACCGCTGGTCGCAGCCATTCCGCTGGTCCAAGGAGCACGAAGACCACTTCCAGCCCGGCGACCAGTTCCCGTTCGCATACAACGTCATTCGCGATCCGGTGTCCGGCCGGGTCGACGGCATCCTCCGCCGCTGCCGCGAGAGCGAGACCTGCCCGAAGATCGTGCAGCTCGACGGCGGGTTCGAATATTTCGGCGGCCGCGGGACGCTCGTCTCGACCGACGGTCGCGGGCACGACCTCAAGTTGCCCGAAAACGTGCGGATCTACGTCGTGCCGGGCACGAACCACGGCGGCGGCGCCGGCCTCGATCGCCCCTCCAGCCCGACCACGTGCCGGAACACGACGAGCGTGGTGGTCGAGAGCACCATCGACCGCGCGCTGGTGCCGGTTCTCGAGGATTGGGTCGCGAACAACACGCCGCCCCCGCCGTCCGCCTATCCCTCGAACGCCGCGGGAACCCTCGCTCCGGCCGAGGACGCCGCGGCGGTGGGCTTCCCGGACCTGAGCTCGCTCGGATCGAGCTACACCTGGCCCGGCAATCTAATCAACGAGCTGTACGTCACGAGCTACTCGGGCGGGGTGCCCGAGGTCGACCTTTCGAAAGAGTACAAGGTCATGGTCTCCAAGACCGATGCCGACGGCAACGAGCGGGCCGGCGTGCGCGTCCCCGAGATCGTGGTGCCGCTCGGGACCTTCACCAGCTGGAACTCGCGCGCCGCCGGCCATACTCCGGGCGAGAGCTGCGGGTCGAACGGATCGAGCATCTGGTTCGCGAAGACCGAGGCAGACCGCGCAGCGGCCGGCGATCCGCGCCCTTCGCTCGAGGCGCGTTACTCGAGCAAGGCCGGGTACGTGAGCAAGGTGCAGGCGGCAGCGGAGGCGCTCGTGCAGCAACGGCTGCTCCTCGAGGAGGACGTGCAGTCGTACGTCAACGCCGCACAGAACCAGACGGTGCTGCAGTGAAGAACGGCGGCGGGCGCGGGAGCCTCCTCGCGCCCGCCGCGTCTACGCGCGTGGCAACCCTCGACGCGTGCGCGCGCGTGCTGCTGCGACCCGCGGTCATGGTCGCTGTTCCCGCCGCGATGTCGCCGACGGCGATCGCGGTCGTGGCCGCGGCGCGCGATCGCGAACGACGATAGCCGCGACTTCCATGACGGAAATCGCGGCTCCCGATGAGTCGGGGAGACAGGATTTGAACCTGCGACCCCCTGGTCCCGAACCAGCCTCCATCATCGCGCGTTCTCAGACTCAGAACGACTAATTTTGCGACAAGACGCGGGCCTGCTTCCCTCTGAGGGTCAGTCGCAAAATAGCCCCCCTTGCACTTGCGGCCCACTTCAGTCATCTCGGATCTAGCGCCACCTAAACGCAAGAAGTCGTCGCATGCCGCATTGCGGCATGGTCGGAGGTGATCTGGATGAAGCGAAGCGAGGCCGAGCAGGAACCGCCAGCGATTGGGGAGAGGGCTGCGGAATATGCGACCTCGCGGCAGAGCAGCTCCTCTCGGAAGCGCTCTAAGGGAAACCAGTCCGTCGCCTCCATCGAGGATGTCTGGCTGGGCTGTCCTGAGGCGCCTCAATTCGAGCCCCTCATCACCGGAATCGGCGAGGGGGTCGTCGACCGACCGCTCTGGCCCGAGTTGCGGGTCTTGGCACGCCTTGCCAAGGGTGAAGAACCCGCGGATCCACCGCCGAAATCCCAGCTTCTTCTGGGCTCGTCGGAAGCGAAAGAAGCGCTGCGAAGGGTCGTAACCGGGTGGATCAAAGACCATGAGGCAGAAATTCGAAGCTTTCTTTCGGACCTAGGATGCGCCTTCGAACGTCTGCTCCAGCCTGTACAGCCGAAGCCGAGCTTCCACCTTCGACTCGTCTCCAAGGACACCGAGCACCCACTCGAAGGCGCTGGCGAGGGAGTTCGTCGGTGGCTCGACCGCCACGAGCCGGCGCTGACCACTTGTGCTGTCTACATCGGAAAACAAGTTGAATTCGTAGCGACAGGACTGACCGAATGGTTCCGGCGAATCGTCGAGCCTATCGCGCAGGAACAACGTCAGCATCCCCCGGCAGTTCGAACGATGCTGCACGAACTTTCCGAATTCGTTCGACCGTTCGCGATCTTCAGCTTCTTTTGCCGCCATGACGTGGCGGTCCTGGTTGAAGCGGCGGGAAAGCCCAACTTCGAGCGGAGGTTGCATGACCCCACGATACGGCGAGCGCTGCGTCGCGTGGCTTTGATGCTGGGAATTTGCGATCCCAGGATTGATTCGCTCGAGATCGATCGACTGGCCGAATTCGACCGGATTCAAAGCGGCCACTTACTCGCGCTCGTCGGTGCTCTCAAACGGGCACACAAGGACGACGTCGTACGAATCGGCGCGAAGTGGGTGAAAGGTTCAGACGGCAGGAAGAAGAAGATCGTGCCGGTCAACGAGCTACGCCTGACTGACTTCGAGCGGTTTCTCGGCGCGGCGGCCTGGACCTTGGTGCGGGGCGGAAGACGTCGCTCAACCCGGCTAGCGAACGGTGAGCGGCGCGAAAAAATCCAGGACAAGGTCGAACGCAAGAGACGCACAGCTGCGGCAGCCGAAATCTCCATCAGCGCCGAATCTGTCGTCCTTCCGCTGGTTCGACGCATCGAGCCATTCCCGAGACCGCGGCTCAAGTTGTCCCGTCGTGAAGGCGAGCTCCTCGATCTACTGAGACAAGGTCTTTCCCGCAAACAGGCTGCGGCACGCATGGGGCTCAAAAGAGTGACGATCCGAGTGATGTCGAGGACCATCGCGAAGAAGTTCGAGCGGCGAAAGAAAACCTAAACGCTGGTCCCAAGAAGTTCGCCTCTTGAGGTTGGAGCGGAGTGTCCGCTCCCCCGGCACAGCCGGGCAAACCTCGAAAGGACGAACCCTTGTACGATCACAGAATCGAGTACCTGCCGCTCAGCACATTGAGCGAGGCACCGCGGAACCCGAAACGGCACGCGCTGGAGCCGCTGGGTGTAAGCATCCGTCGGTTCGGCTACGTCGAGCCGATCATCCTCGACGAGCGGACCCAACGGATCGTGGCGGGCCATGGGCGGCGCGAGTCGCTGTTGAAGATGCGAGAGGCGGGTACGGCAGCGCCTCCTGGCGTTCGGCAGGCGGAGAATGATTGGCTGGTGCCCGTCGTTCGGGGCTGGTCGTCGAAGAACGATGCCGAGGCGGAAGCTTATCTGGTCGCCTCGAACCGGCACGTCGAACTCGGTGGGTGGGACGACGAGAGCTTGGCGCAGCTTCTTCAATCACTGAACGACGCTGGTGACCTGGTTGGTACGGGCTTTGTCGAAACCGACATCGATCGCCTGCTGGCGGACCTGAACGTCGCCCGCAAGCGCGATCATGCCGAGCCGCCAGTCGATCTAACGTTGCCGGAGAAGCCCCAGTCGATACTCGGCGAAATCTACCGGCTCGGTCCCCACAAGGTCATGTGCGGCGACGCGACGAACGCGCAGCACGTGAAGGAATTGTTTCGCGACGAGCGAGCGGCCATCTGCGCGCCCGACCCGCCGTATCTGGTCGACTACGACGGCACCAATCATCCGCAGAGTGCCGAGC
>JAIVGS010000020.1 GCA_020201435.1 Myxococcales bacterium | reverse complement strand
CCTGCGCAGGACGACGCCGAGGTTCTGCGCCGTCAGGTCGGGATCGCGGTGTGCGCCGCCGGGAGCCTCCTCGACCAGCTCGTCGACGATGCCGAGCTCGTACGCGTCGCGCGCAGTGAGCTTGAGGGCCTCGGCCGCGCGCTCGCCCTTGCTCGCGTCCCGGTAGAGGATGGCCGCGCACGACTCCGGCGAGATCACCGAGTACCAGCTGTACTGCAGCATCAGGAGCCGGTTGCAGACGCCGATCGCGAGCGCGCCGCCCGACCCGCCCTCGCCGATGACGACTGAAATCACGGGCACTTGCAGCGCCGCCATCTCCTCGAGGCAAACCGCAATCGCCTCCGCCTGACCCCGCTCTTCGGCGTCGATCCCGGGGTACGCCCCGGGCGTGTCGATGAAGGCGATCACGGGCCGGTCGAAACGCTCGGCGAGCTTCATCAGCCGCAGCGCCTTCCGGTAGCCCTCGGGGCGGGGCATGCCGAAGCTTCTCAATATATTCTCTTTCGTCGATCGACCCTTCTGCTGGCCGACGATCATCACCGGCTCGCCGTCGAATCGCGCGAGGCCCCCGATCAGCGCCTGGTCGTCGGCGAAGCTGCGGTCGCCGTGCAGCTCAGTCCAGTCGGTGAACATCCGCTGGACGTAGTCGAGCATGTAGGGCCGGTTGGGATGCCGCGAGAGCTGGACCACCTGCCAGCGCGAGAGATCGTGGAAGATCTCCTCCTGCAGCTTGGCGCAGCGCCGCTCGAGACGGCGGATCTCTCCGTCGAGCGTGTCGGCGGCGCCGGCGGCGGTGCCGGTGGCGGCGTGGCGTTTCAGCTCGGCGAGCTTCTGCTCCAGCTCGAGCAGCGGCTTTTCGAAATCGAGCGCGTAGGTGGCTTGCGATCCCTTCATCTTCAGTCGCCCTCGTACCACCGGCGGGCCGGTTCGGAAAGGGCGGCGGGGTCGATCGGCCAGATGCCCTTCGTTTCTTTCGCGAACCACGACCGCTGCCGTTTGGCGTACTGGCGGGTCCGGGCGTTCACTTTCCACTCCGCGGCCTCGAAGTCGCCGGTGCGCAGCGCCTCGGCCATTTCGCCGTAGCCGATGATTTTCAAAGCCTTGGTCGCGTTGCGCTGCAGGACCCACTCGGTCTCTCGTCGCAGCGCGCCGCTCGCGAAGAGGTCACGGGTGCGCCTTTCGATCCGTTCGTGGAGCAGCGAACGCGGCGGATCGAGAAAGAACGTGAGCGCGTCGTAGCGGGCTTCGGCGAAGCCGTGCTCGCGTTGCAGCTCGCTCAGCGGCCGGCCGCTCAGCGCATGCACCTCCAGCGCCCGCTCGATCCTCACGCGGTCGCCGGGAAGGATGCGCCGGGCGGCCTCCTGGTCCACCTCCTGCAGCCTCGCATGGAGGTCCGACACCGGCCTTTGTCGGAACTCGGCGCGCAGCGCCGGCGATGCGCCGGGGGCGTCGACAAGTCCGCGGATCAACGCCCGAATCCAGAGTCCGGTCCCGCCCGCGACGATGACGCGCTTGCCCCGCCTCGCGATCTCTTCGATGGCCGCGTCGGCGAGCTCGACGAAGCGCGCCGCGTCGAGTTGCTCCTCCGGATCTTCCACGTCGAGAAGATGGTGCCGCGCACGCGCCTGCTCGGCCGCCGTCGGCTTCGCCGTGCCGGCGTCGAGCCCGCGATAGCACTGCTGCGAGTCGGCCGAGACGATCTCCGCGCCGAGCCGTTCCGCGAGCTCGACCGCGAGCGCCGTCTTTCCCGACGCGGTCGGGCCGCAGATGACGACGATCCGCACCTGCAGCAGTTTATCGGGTGTGATCGGAAGCGTGCGGATTCTCTTCGCTCAGCGCGTCGAGAAGCGTGACCCGCGGCTCGATCCGGAGCTTCCGTTGCTCGCCGTTGACGGTGAAGGTCAGGTCCATCAGACCCTCTCCGGCCGGCGTCGCGGCGGCTGTTCGCGCGTCTTCGCCCCGGCGCAGGCCTGGAGGACCACCGTTCCGACGGCGATCGTGAGCACCTCGCGACGGCCGGTCTTCAGCTCGTCCATGGCGCTTCGAGAGCACCTGGCGGCCTGGTTCGCATCCGACCGCGAGCGGCTTTGTTCAGCGGCGGTCTACGCGCGACTGCGGACCGACGCGAAGACCGTCGCCGCGCCGCTCGAGGCCGCGCAGCTGGACGAGGTCTCCGCGGTCGAGCTCTTCGAACATCGCGTTTTCGGCCGTCGCCTGCTTGTCGAGACGGACCGCCGGAACGCGGCCCTCGTCGTTGCAGAGCCACACCCGTCGCTTGCCTCTTTCGGGCGGAGGAACGCCGACGACCCGCCACAAGTCGCTCGCCGAAATGCCCGGTTTTTCACGGGAAAGTATCAACGGTGAGAACGAGATCATCTCCTCGGCGTGAATGCCCGTCGCCTGCGCGAGCTGGCGGAAAAACCGCGGCGGCGTCCATCGAACGGCGGCGGTGCACCAGTCCTTGGGCGAGGCGAGCGCGGGACACGGTTTCTGCGTCAGACACGGCGCGAGCACCGACCTCTCGGCGACGACCCGATCGCGCAACTCGAGCAGCGCGCGGCTGGTCTCCTTGAGCGCCGGCTCGACGATCACGATCGTGCCGGACAGCTTGCGCACCAGCGCGAGCGGATCGTCCAGCTCGGAGAGCACGTTGGCGGCGAGCGTGAGATCGAAGTCGCCGGCCGGCAGCTCCCGGGTCGTCTTCGTGATCCCGAGCGCCCGCGCCTCGGCGAGCGCTTCTTCCGAAACATCGAAGCACGTCGCATCGCCACCGAGCAGATCGAGCGCCGCGATCGCCGCCGGCGCCGGCCCCGAGCCGACGTCGAGGATCCGCGGCTGTTCCGGCATCGGCGCCATCCGCAGCGCCGCCTGCACCTTCACGTATGTCTGCGGCCACCACCAGAGCAGGTACGCGCCGAGCATCTCACCGCGGTACGTCTGCGGCTTCGCCAGCGCGCGATCGCCGACCAGACCCTGGTGCAGCTTTTCGATTGCGCGCGCGGCTTTCGCGATCTCGTTCTTCGCCAGCTCGTCCGGCGGCCCGCCGGGCAGGTTCAGGAGGATCCGTGCGCGCTCGAGCAGCTTCACAGGCCGAGGATAGCGAGGGCGTTCGCGAGATCGACGGGAATCGACGCTTCGCAAGCGATGCGCTCGCCCGTCTCGGGGTGGTCGAACGCGAGACGAAACGCGTGCAGGCCCTGGCGGCCGAGGGCAGCGGCGGCTTCGCGGACGGCCTCGGGCGCGGAGGGCCCCTCGCGGCGCGTGCCGCCGTAGAGCGCGTCGCAGAAGAGCGGCCAGCCCTGGTCGGCGAAATGAGCCCGGATCTGATGGGTGCGGCCGGTCAGCAGCTCGACGTCGAGCCACGCCGCATCCGGCGACCGCGAGAGCACGATGAACCTCGTCACCGCGCGCCGGCCTTCACGGACCCGGGTGGAAAAGCGCTTTCGATCGGTGTGATGCCGCGCGATCAGCGTGTCGAGCTCGCCGCTGTCCGCAGGCGCGCCGTGGACGAGGGCGCGATACCGCTTCTCGACCGTGCGCGCCTTGAATTGCGCCTGCAGCGCGCGCAGCGCCGGCTCGGTCTTCGCCACCACCAGGCATCCCGAAGTGTCCTTGTCGAGCCGATGCACGATCCCCGGACGAAGCTCACCCCCGACTCCGCGCAGGTCGGTCACCTGGTGCAACAGACCGTGCACCACGGTCTCGCCCTCGCCGCCCGCTCCGGGATGGACGGCGAGCCCAGCCGGTTTGTCGATCACGAGCAGCGCGGAATCCTCAAATAAAACAGGTAGATCCAGCTTCACCGGCTCGACGCGCGCCGCCCGCACCTCGGGGACGCGCAAGACCACGCGCGCGCCGGCCGCGGGCCTCGACGCGGAGACGGCCGTGCGCCCGTCGACGTCCACGCACCCCGCTTCGATCAACTGCTGCACGCGCGCCCGCGAAAACTCCGGATATTGCGCGGCGACGATCTTGTCGAGCCGCTCGCCGGCGCGTTCGACGACGAACTCCCGCTCCTCGGCGATCGCGCTCACGCTGCGCGCCCGCTGCTTTCGCGACGGTCGCCCGCGCGGGCTCACCAGATCTTCGACTTGATGTGCCCCTTGCGCGCCAGGATCACGTCGACGAGCGCCCGATCGAAGAAGTTCGTGCTCTCGACGAGCTTCTTGTCGACGCGGCTCTCGTAATGCGCGCGCCCCTCGGCGATCTCTTCGGTCAGCACGGTGAAGAACGTGTCGTTCTCGATCCCTTCCTTGATCTTCGCCTCGTTGTAGAGCGAGAGATCGGAAGCGATGGCGCGGGCGAGGCGGTTGGCGGCCTCGGGGGTGTCGATCAGCGCGGGCATGAAAAGAGTCTACCTTTCGGCGCTTTAGTCGGCCAGTTCGGTGTTCCAGTACGCCATGTCGGAGAGCGTTAGGAACGGCAGCCACTGCTGGTAGAACGCACCGCTGCGCGGCGGGCCGCGGAAGAACGGCGTCCAGCGCGGCCGCGACGGGTGCCGCGTCAACCTCATGTGCGCCTCTTCCGGCGTCCTCCCGCCCTTGCGCAGGTTGCAGCCCACGCACGAGCAGACGACGTTCTCCCACGACGTGACGCCGCCCCGGCTGCGCGGCACGACGTGGTCGAGGTTGAGCTCGGCGCGCGGAGGCTTCCGGCCGCAGTACTGGCAGGTGTTCCGGTCGCGCGCGTAGATGTTCAAGCGGCTGAAGCGGACCCGCGCCCGCGGCAGGTGGTCGTAAGCCTGTAGAAGGATCACCCGCGGCACCCGGATGCGCTTGCGCGTGGTGCCGATCGACTCTTCGTGGACCGCGGCAGCCAGGTCAGCCCAGCTCTCGAAGTCGAACGTCTGGTACTGCTCGTCGACCGCTTTCGCGGCCCCGCGATACAAAAGGATCAGCGCCCGCCGCACGGATGTGACGTGGACGGGCTGGTAGAGGCGGTTGAGGACCAGGACGCTCGTCGACAGCACTCACTCCTCCTTCCCTTCGTCTTGTAGTTTAGCGCCTTCCAGGCTGACTGCACGAGCGGCCGCCTGGACCACGGCCGCGGCGAGCTGGGAAAGGTCGTTCACACACCGCACGTCCAGCACCGCTCTTCCCTCGCGGACAAGCGCGATCACCGCCGGGTCGCCCTCGCGGAGCGCCGCCAGCAAGGCCGCCGGCTCGCCCGGCAGCGCCACGCCCGCGCCCGGCAGCTTGCGCATCGGCAGCGAGCCGCCGCCCACCTGGCCCTCGGTCTCGACGACCGCCGCGGTGATGGCGTTTTCGGCCAGCTTGAGGGCGAGCTTCGTCGCTTTCTGACGCTGCTCCTCCGCGGGCGACCCGATCGCGGCGATCGCCGGGATCTCGCCTCCGCGGCCATCGCGATAGAGCCGCAGCGTCGCCTCGAGGGCGGCGAGCAGCATGCGGTCGGCGCGGAGCGCGCGGCTCAGCGGGTGCCTGCGGCACTTCTCGACCAGCTCTTTTCGCCCGAGCAGAATGCCGGCCTGCGGGCCGCCGAGGAGCTTGTCCCCGCTGATCAGGACCAGGTCGGCCCCGTCGCGCAGGCTGTGCGCCGCGGTCCACTCGCCGAGGCCGGGGTCCAGCGCTCCGCTCCCGAGGTCGTGGACGAATCGTACATTTCGTCCATGTGCCAGGTGGGAGAGCTCCGCCACCGCCGGCATCTCGGTGAACCCGACCAGCGCGAAGTTCGACCGGTGGACGCGGAGGATGTCGGCCTTTTCGAGATCGAGAGCGGCGGCGTAGTCGGACAGGCGCGTGCGATTCGTGGTTCCGACCTCGATCAGCCTGCACCCCGACTGGGCGAGGATCTCGGGGACCCGAAATCCACCACCGATCTCGACCAGCTCTCCGCGGCTGACGATCGCCGCCTTGGAGACGGCCGACAACGCCAGCAGCGTCGCGCCGGCGCAGTTGTTGACCACGTGCGCCGCCTCGGCCCCGAAGAGCTCGCACAAAAGCGGCTCGACGTGCGCGCTGCGATGGCCGCGACGTCCGGTCTGCAGATCGATCTCCAGATTCGAATAGCCGGAGGCGATCTGGACCACGCGCTCGACTGCCTCGGGATGGAGCTGAGCACGGCCGAGATTGGTGTGCAGCACGACGCCGGTCGCGTTGATCACCCGCCGCAAATGTGGCGCAGCCTCCGCGGCGCCGAGCGCCAACACACGTTCGTCGGAGATCGCGGCCTCGCCGAGGCCGTCCTGCAACCGCGCGCGGGCCTCCGCGATCGCCGCGCGCACCGCCGCTTTCGTCGCCGCGCGCCCGACCTGCTCCGCCAGCGCGCGCACCGCGGGGCGAGCGAGCACCTCGTCCACCGAAGGCAGGCTGCGCAGCCGCTCGTTCACACCGGCCACACTAAACGTCATTTCCTTCGCCGCCAAATCTCTGCAAAGCTGACCCTCATGCGAAAGCTCGGCCCGCTGCTGCTCGCCGCGGCCTGCTCGTCGGCGAGACCGGCCGTCGTGACGCCGGAAGACCGAAGGCTCCACGACGACGCGGTCGTCGTCGACATGCATTCGAGCATCACCGAGGCGATGTTCTACGAGAGCTACGACCTGCTCGCGCCGCACTCCGATCGCGCCGAGGACCTTCCGCGGATGAAGCAAGGCGGCCTCGACGCGGAGGTCTTCAACGTCTTCGTACACCCGGACTCTGTTGATTTAACTCAGTTTTTCAGCACGGCCATGAAGCAGATCGATCTGCTCCAGAAGACCGCGCGCAACTCGGGCGGCCGGATCGCCTTCGCGCGCAACGCCGGAGAGGTCCAGGAGAACGCGGGCAAGGGCGTGATCTCGATGCTGATCGGCGTCGGCGGCGGCCACATGCTCCTGCCCGGCACCGACGACGAGCAGCTCGCGCACTTGAAGGCGTTCGCCGATCGGGGCGTGCGGTACATGACGCTGTCCTGGTCGTCCTCGAGCCCGATCGGCGGCTCGACCGCGCAGGAGCAGCAGGAAGGCCTGACCGACTTCGGCAGGAAAGCGATCCCCGAGATGGAGCGGCTGGGCATCGTGCCGGACCTCTCCCACGGCTCCGAGCGGCTCTTCTGGGACGTCCTCCGGCTGGCGAAGAAGCCGATCCTGCTCTCGAGCTCGGGGGCGCGCGCTCTCTCGGATCATCCGCGCAACGCGAGCGACCGGATGCTCGAGGCGATCGCGCGCAACGGCGGGGCGGTGTGCGTCGATTTCTCGCGCACCTATCTCGACACGAAGTTCCGGCGCGCGACGCAGTCGCTGCTCCAGAAGACGAAGGCGATGCGGAACTCGGAGAAGGTCGAGCTCTACCGGAAGGAGGAGCTGCCGGACGTGCCGTTGTCGGAATTGATCGACCACATCGAGCACATCGCGAAAGTCGCCGGCTACGACCACGTCTGCCTCGGCAGCGACTTCGACGGCGCCCCGATGATGCCGAACGGCCTCGAGGACGTCTCGAAACTACCCGCGATTACAGCGCTTTTACGTCAGCGCGGCTGGTCCGACGCGAACATCCGCAAAGTGTTGGGCGAAAACGCCCTGCGGGTCCTGCAGGCGGCTGAGGCACAGTAACGGCAAAAGCAACAGCGCACCGCGAAGGCGCGAAGGAATAAAAAAAAGATTTTTTTCTTTGCGCCTTCGCGCCTTCGCGCCTTGTCAGTGCGATCTTTCTAGCGCGCCGCGAGGGTCTGGCCGAGAGACGGCAGGCGGCCGTTCGAGTAGAGGAACTGGTAGGCCGCGAAGGAGCGGAGGCAGCGCTTGACGTAGCCGCGGGTTTCGTCGAGCGGGATCTCCTCGACGAACGCGTCGAGCGGCAGGCCGCCGCGCGCTTTCATCCAGCCGGCGACCGCGGTCGGGCCGGCGTTGTACGACGCCAGCGCGAGCGCCGGATGCTGGAAGCGCGCGTAAAGCTCGCCGAGGTAGGCGCCGCCGATGCGGATGTTCGTCTCCGGATCGTAGAGCGACGCCGTCTGGTACCCGCGCAGGTGCAGGCGACGCGCCAGCATCCGCGCGGTCGCCGGCATCACCTGGGTCAGCCCGAGCGCGCCGGTCGGCGACAAAGCCCGCGGATCCAGGGCACTTTCTTCGCGCATCAGCGCCTGAAGCAGATCGGGCGGAATCGACGCGGACTTGGCGACGTGCGCGATCTGATCGCGGAACGCGAGCGGATACGCGAGCGCCGCCGCCCGCAGCGCGAGCGAGTCGGCCGGCCGCCGCAAGAGCCACCGCAGATCGGTCCGCACCAGCGCGTGGGCATTCCGGAAATCCCCCGCCCGCGCATAGAGATCCGCGAGCAGCATCAAGGGTTCCTGGCCGAGCTGCGAATCGACCGCCGCCCGCGCCGGACCTCGCTCGACCGCGGAGAGCTCCCGCGATGCCTCGAGCTTCAGGCCGAGCCGCAGCAATTCGATCCCCGCGGCGAGATGCGGATCGCGGGCGAGGGCGCCGGCGTGCAGCGCCTTGTGCGATCGCAGCTCGGTCGCGAGCAGCTTGTCCTGCTCTTCCTCGATCTTCTGCGCCAGCGCCGGATCGACCTCGGCGATCCGGCCGCGCGCGAGGAGACCGTGGTACGTGAGCGGCCGCTCCTGCACCAGCCAGGTCAGGTCGGCCCGCGCCGCTTCGCGAGCCGCCGCTCGCGCCAGACCGCTCTCGCCGGGCTGCGGCTCGAGCAGCACGCGCGCCCGCCAGTACCGCGCCCGCTCCTGCTCGGCCCCGTCGGGGTCGGGATGGGCGGCGAGCTGATCGAGCAGCGCCAGCCCCTGACGGCCCTTGCTCTCGGTCCAGTACGACCAGAACAGCCGGAAGATGGCCTCGGTTCGCAGATCGCTGTCGAGATGGTTGTCGATCAGGTCGCGCAGGAGCGCGCGCTCGCCCTCGCGGTTTCCGGCGCGCCGCTCCGCGAGCGACTGGTTGAAGAGCGCGTCGTCGGAGAGCGACGACTGTGGGTATTTGTGGGCGAGCGCCTCCCACAGGGGACCGGCGTCGGGTTTGCCGGCGATGCCCTCGAGAGTGGCGAGGAGGTACAGCGCGCGCGCGCGCACGTCGGGGTCGGCGCAGCGCAGCACCACCGGCGCGAGCGCGTTGCGCGCCTTGCCGTACTCGCGCTCCTTCCGCAGCGCACGGGCCTCGTCGAGCTTGACGCGGCACGCCAGCGCGTCGGCCGGCTGGACCGGATTGCGCGCCACGTCCTCGGGCGTCGGCACGTGCTCGTCGGGAAACGCTCCTACGGCCGCGAGGGCCGCCTTGAGAAAACCGGCCGGCGTCCGGTCGCCGGGACAGCCACCCAGACAGAGCGACTGGACCGGGATCCGCCCCAGCTGATCGAGCGCGTCGCGATTGCGATGGACCTCGAGCAGCATCTCGGCCCGCTTGACGAGCTTCTCCGGCGGCACCGGCGTGCCCGGGCCGAGCTGCCGCTCCCGCTGGCGCGCGCTGTCGGCAGCCGGCGAGACCGGATGGTCGACCCAGGCCGCCCGATAGTGCTCGCGGGCTCTCTCCTTCGCGCCGGCGGCGAGCTGGGTGTCGCCGGCGAGCAGATGCGCGGCGGCGACGTCGCCGCGGATGATGCCGTCGAAGATCGGCTGCAGGATTTCTTCCACCTTCCGCGCGGTCGCCGGGCCGGCCACGCGCATCTGCATGTTCTGGCGCGCGCGCTCGAGGACGACCTGGTCGGCGTCGACGTAGCGCAGCGACACCTGCCCGAGCAGCCGCTCCGCGCCCGGGCCGTCGCCCATGTCGATGGCACAGAGCGCAGCCAGGTGCAGCGCGCGGTCTGCGAGCGCGCCCCCGGCGGCGGCGAGACCCTCGAAGAGAGTCCGGGCGGGGCGCGGCTGGTCGGCGGCCTTGAGCGCCAGCGCCTTGAGCCAACGGACGGACGCCTCGCGCGGATGCGCAGGCAAAAATTTCAAAGCGTTTTCGCCGCGGCCGGCGGTGTATTCGCTGAGCGCCGACCGGAGCGCGGCGGTGGTGAAATACGGCTCGAGCTTCGCATCCCCGATCGCGGGTCCGAGGATCGGCGAATCGGGTTCGTCCGGTTCGGCCGGCCGCAACGCCCATTGCGCAGGGTTCCACGCGACGCACAGCGCCGCACAGGCCACCAACGCAGTGAAAGATCGGTTCATGGGCTCGCTTGCTCGTCCGCTGTGGAATGTGACACCCGTCCGCCGGTGCGTCCAGTCCACCACTGGCGAAACCGGCGGCGGCAGGCCGTGCATTCCATGCTGAACAAGCCGGCGAAAGTGTTAGCCTTCGTCCGGTGGATGCACGCACACAAAGCGCTCTGCTTGCCGCGGTCGTGTGCCTCGCCCTGGCGCTCGCGATGCTGCTCCGGCAGGGGCGGACGCGCCTCTGGACCGCGTTTGCGCTGCTGAACGTCGCCCTGCTCGCCTACCAGCTCGGCGATTTCGTCAACGGGCTGTTCGGGTCCCACCCATGGCCGATGCGGCTGACGCTGGCGGCGGCGGGCTTCATTCCGGCGGCGGTGCTCGGGTTCATCGTCGAATTCCAGGGCGAATCGGCCGGGCGCGCCGGCGGCCTCCGCCGGATGGCGGCGATCACCGGCGTGGCGACCGTCGCGGTCGCGCTCTCGCCGCTGGGCATGATTGCGGCCGCGCGCATCACGGCTGCGAGCGCTGTCTTCGTGCTGCTGACCGCGGCGGTCAGCCTGCTCTACGCGCGCATGCGCCGCGCCGCGTCACGGACGGAGCGTGCCCGTCTGTTCTACCTCTGGGTCGGCGCAGCCCTCTGCGTCGGGCTCACGTTCGGCGAGCTCCTGATCCGGCTCGCCGGCTGGCCGCCGCCTCCGTTCGCGAACGTCGCGTTGACGATCTACCTGTACTTCCTCTCGCAGACGATCCAGCGCCACCGGCTGCTCGATCTCAACGAGCTGCTCGGCAAGATCGTCGTCCTCGCGTCGGTCGGCGTCGTGCTCGCGCTGATCTACGGCGTGCTGGTCCGGTGGACCGGCAGCCAGAGCCTCGGGATCTTCTTCTTCAACACGATGGTCGCGTCGTTCGTCATCCTGATCCTCTTCGAGCCGCTGAAGAGCAAGGTCGAGGAAAAGGTGCTGGCGGTCTTCTTCGCCGAGCGGTTCGAGTTCGTGCAGTCGCTGGCCGCGCTGCGACAGCGGATGGCGGGCATCATCGACGTGCGGGAGCTCGGGCAGGTGGTGCTCGACGGCTTCTACGAGACCCGGCGGGTGACGCACGCGTCGATCTATCTGCTCGCCGACGACGGGCTCGGGTACCGGCGCCTCGACTACCGCGGACCTGCTCCAACGCCCTACATCGACGCCGCGACGGTGCGGGCGCTGGTCCAGAGCGCGCAGGTCGGCCAGAAGGCGCAGCTGGTCGAGCTGGTCGAGCGGCGGCTCGCCGAGCTGCGGCAGCTTCTGCCCGAGACCGACACCGAGTCGAGCGCGCTGACCGAAGAGCGGACCCGCCTCTCCGAGATCGGCGCCGCGATGGCGGCGATGCGCGCGGGCGTGACGATTCCGCTGGTCGCTTCGCAGCGCGTCGTCGGTTTCCTCTGCCTTCTCGACGACCGGGTGCCGGAAGCGTTCGCTTCCGACGAGCTGGCCGCGATGCTCGAGATCGGCGACCAGGCCGCGATCACCATCGAAAACTCTCGTCTTTACGAGAAGATGAAGGAACGCGATCGCCTGGCCGCCCTGGGCGAGATGGCCGCCGGCCTGGCGCACGAGATCCGTAACCCGCTGGGCGCGATCAAGGGCGCGGCGCAGTACCTCGACCCGGCCGGACTGCAGACGGGCGACGCCGAGATCCTCAACATCATCGTCGAGGAAGTGAACCGGCTCGACGGCGTGGTGGCGCAGTTCCTCGCCTACTCGCGTCCGTTCCCGAGCGCCGCCTCGGGCAAGTTCCAGAGCACCGATTTGAACGACGTGCTGTGGAAGACGATGAAGCTGATCGAGAACGACATGCCGAAGAACGTCTCGGTCGAGCTCGACCTGACGCCGGGCCTGCCGGCGATCAACGCCGACGCGGAGCAGCTCAAGCAGGTGTTCATCAACCTGGCGTTGAATGCCGTGCAGGCGATGCCGGACGGCGGGCGCCTGACGGTCCGCACGCGGCGGCCGCACGCGCCGGTCGAGCTCGGGCTTTCCGAGACCACGCCGCGGTATTCGGCGGACCAGATCGAGGTCCGCTTCGCCGACACCGGCGCGGGGATTCCCGAGGACGCGCTCGATCGGATCTTCATCCCGTTCTACACGACCAAGACCAAGGGGACGGGGCTGGGGCTCGCGATTTCACAGCGGATCGTGAAGGGGCATGGCGGGACCATCGAGGTGCAGAGCCGCGTCGGGGAGGGGACCGAGTTCGTGCTTCGCTTCCCGTCGGCCGCGGCGCTCGAGACGGCCGGACGGCTCGGGATGGTGATGACCACGGGGCCGCAGCCGAAGGTCGAGGAGACGCCCTCGCCCGTGCCGGCGCTCGCCCTCAAGAGCTGAAAACCGTGCCCGTGCCCGTGCTCGTTTTCGGGGGCTCGTGCCCGTGCTCGTGCCTGTTTTCGGGGGCTCGTGCCCGTGCCCGTGCCTGTTTTCGGGGGCTCGTGCCTGTGCCCGTGCCTGTTTTCGGGGGCTCGTGCCTGTGCCCGTGCCTGTTTTCGGGGGCTCGTGCCCGTGCCGGTGCCTGTTTTCGGGGGCTCGTGCCCGTGCCCGTGCTCGTGCTCGTTTTCGTTTTCGTTTTCGTTTTCCTTCTCGTTCTCGTTTTCCTTCTCGTCCTAGCTCTCCTGCGAGAGCACGGCCCACCCGCGCTTTTCCGCCTCGAACGACAACGGCGATCCCCCCGCCGGCGCGACCACGACCGCAACGTCGGCGGCCTCGAGCATCGCCAGATCGCCCGTGAACGAGTCGCCGCACGCCAACGCGATCGGGCCGCCCGCCGCGGCGATCTTTCCGGCGGCGTAGGTGATCGGCTGGGTCACTTCGGGCGTGAAGCGACCGTCGACGACGCGGACTTCGATGCCGCGGCAGTTCTCGCGCCGAAAACCCGCCAGCGGCGCGGCCGCGAGCACGATCGGCAGCGCGCTGGCCGAGACGACGAAGGGCGTCAGCCCGGCCTGCTCGACGAGATCACGTAACTCCTTGGTATCGGTCACGATTCTCGGGGGGACCCAGCCGCGGGCGAACTGCTCGGCCTCAGCCGCGACCCGGCCGATGAGCAGGCCGGCCTGAAGCTGCGCCGCATATGCGTATCCGGCCGCCTTGTCGCGATCGACCGCGCGCTCGTACTCCTCGTACGGATCGCTCCCGTCGGCGAGCCGCACCCACCCGAGCGCGACCAGGTGTCGCAAGAAAGCCTCGCCCACGTCCTCGCGCCAGAGCGTGCCGTCGGCGTCGAAGAGGGCGAGCGCGCCCGGCGCGTCGCGTCCGAGAGCGCGGACGCGATCGGCCAGGTCGCCAGGAATCACTCAGCGCACCGGTCGAGCACGTCCTTCCACGCGGCGCGGTGCTCCGCCCTCTCCCGCGAGGCCTGCTGCCGCACCGCCGCGCAGCCGGCCTTGTTGCGCGAAAGCACGTCGGCGGCGGCGCGGCGCAGTCCCGACGATCGCGCCGACTGCAGCACCGGCTTCAGCTCGCGCTCCGCGGCGTCCGGCGCCAGCACCCGCCCCGCTCCCTGCATCGCCGCGACCCGGACCGCGGTGGGCTGCTTGTCGTCCCGCGCCATCGGCCCGACCAGCCGCGCCGCGCGATCGGGCGCCGCCTCGGTCAGCCCGTCGAGGGCCTTGGCGCGCCGCGACGGAAACGCCTTCGGATCGGTGGCGATGGCTTCCAGCTCGCCGGCAGCCTGGGGGCCGAGCGCACGCCACTGCTCGGCGGTGATCGGCGTGTCGATCGCGCCGAGGTAATCGCGCACCCGCTGCCGGACCTCCTCCGGGGAAAGCTGCTCCTGCTGCGGCTGGGAAGCTCCGGGCCGCGGCGTGCGCGAGCGCGGCGAGGGCGGGATGGCGAGCAAGGCGGCGACGAGAAGCGAGGTCATGGTTGCCTCATTGCAGCGCCGGGCTGCGCATCATGATCGCGGCCTGCTGGGGTGTGACCGTCCCGGCCGAGAAGTTGTTCAATTGCCAGAACATGAGGTTGTCGCCGCCGCCGCAGCTGCCGGTGGTGCTGATGCAGCGATCGCCCGACATGAAGATCGGGTTGCTGGCCGTCTGCGAATCGCAATTCGCCCGCTTGGTCGGGTCGGCACAGAGCGCGCACGGACACTTCGGCGTATCGGTCAGGCCGTCGAAGTCGAGGCCTTGCGCCTCGGTCGGATGGAAGAGGCCGAGGAAGTGGCCGCTCTCGTGGGCGGCGATGAAGGCGACTTCGTCCGCGCCGCAGCTGAACGCGTCCGGCGCGCCGCCGCAGCCGGTGGGGCTGGCGAACAGGTCCGCGAGCGAGACCGCCGCCCCGCTGTGGACCGTGCCGCTCAGCGACGCAGGGCCGGGGATGGTGCCGTCGATGCCGACCACGTGGCCGCCGCCGTTGTTCGTCGCGCTGATCGACTGCACGAGGAACAGGTTGATGGTGTTTCCCGGATGCGCGCTGGAGAGGGTGAACATCTGGTCCAGCTCGTCGCACGGTCCGGTGTGGTCGGCGCTGATGTGGGTGCCGAACCGCGTCTTGTCGGCCGCGCTCACGTCGAACCAGCTGACGTTCCGCACGGTGATGCCGGCCGCCGAAAAGAGCTTCTTGAGCGTCGACAACATTCGCGTCGCGCTCGGATCGCCGGCCTGCGCGACGGCGGCGGTGAACGGCTGACCGATGGTCGTGGTGGCGTCGCCGACGATGTAGAAGGCGACGTCGAGGTTGGGGGTCGGCGCCGGCTTGAGCAGCACCGAGACGTCGTAGGTGCTGGTGTTGGTGCCGCCGTCGAGGCAGCCCGATCCCGAGGCCGAGCAGTCGTAAGCCCAGTCGTGGACGACGAATTTCCAGGTGCCCGCGGGAACGCCGGAGTTCAGCGAGGCGGTGGTGTTCGGGATCGTGAACGCCGCGGTGCTGGGCGAATCGAGGCCGTACATCACGTACAGGCCGCTCGAATCGACCCCGCCGTCCGACGATTCCGGCGAGAAGAACGCCGAATCGTTGTCGTCGTAGACCTTGCCGCCGTCGGGCATGAAGAGCTGGCCGGGCACGGCGTTGTTCGGCCAGACGTTGTTCCCCTTGAGCACGACTTCGAGCGGGGCGGTCTGCGCCTGGTGGACGATGGTCATGCTGCTGGTGCCGGCCGGCACGGTGAACGGAACCAGGTCGCCGACCTTGTGGACCCCGAGCGGAATCACCTGTGTCGTCGGGAGGCCGCTGGTCGCGATCGTCCGCTGGCATGCCCCCGGCAGGCAGGCGCCGAGCGGGACGCAGGCGCCGCCGAGGCCGGTGCAGCAGCCGTACCCGGTGCGGCAGTTGGCGTCGGCGGTGCACGCCGGCGCGCAGACGGCGCCGCTGGCGAGGCCGGCGCAGACGCCGGCGGAGCAGGTGCTGGTCGCGCACCCAACCGAGCAGAAACCGTCGGGAAAACCGCTCCCGGCCGGCTCGCAAGTCAGCCCGCTGCCGCACTCCGCCGTGGCGGTGCAGGAGTCGCCGAGCTGCCCGGGTGACTCGTCGGAGTTCTTGCAGCTCGAATTGACGCAGCGCTGGTTCGCGTCGCAGTCGCGCGCAGTCTTGCAATCGTGCGAGCAGGCAGAGGCGAGGATCGCCCCGAGGCAGATCATGAGCGTTCGTTGGGCCACTCGGCCTCCTTGCCGAAGTCTAATGACACGTCGGACGCGCTTCATGTTGCGGAAAGTTTGCCGAGCATGGTAGCCCCCGCACACACATGGCCGACCGGGTCCTCGTCGTCGACGACGAACAGAGCCTCCGAAAGGTCCTCGCGGCCACGCTGCAGCGGGAGGGGTACGAGGTCCAGGTGGCCGCCGACGGCGAGGAAGCCCTCGGCGCCCTCGACCGCGACGGCGCCGACGTGGTCGTGACCGACCTGGTGATGCCGAAGATGGACGGCCTTTCGCTGCTGCGGAAGGTCGTCGCGCGTCATCCGGACGTCCCTGTGATCGTCGTCACGGCCCACGGCCGGGTCGACAGCGCGGTCGAAGCGATGAAGGCCGGCGCTTTCGATTTCGTCACCAAACCGTTCGAGCATGCCGAGCTGAAGGCGATCATCGCCAAAGCTGCGCGCCAGTCCGACCTGAACGCCCGCAACGTGGTGGCTGACGAGGGCGCGCTCCGCACCGAGATCGTCGGCAAGGGGCAGCGGATGATCGAGCTGCAGCAGATCATCGCCAAGGTGGCCGACGCCCCCTCGACCGTCCTGATCCAGGGCGAAAGCGGCACCGGCAAGGAGCTGGTGGCGACTGCGCTGCACGAAAAGTCCTCCCGCCAGGAGCGGCCGTTCATCAAGATCAACTGCGCCGCGATCCCGCGCGAGCTGGTCGAAGCGGAGTTGTTCGGATTCGAGAAGGGCGCTTTCACCGGCGCGGTGCAGAGCAAGCCGGGGCGGTTCGAGCTGGCCGACGGCGGGACGCTGTTCCTCGACGAGATCGGCGAGATCCCGATCGAGATGCAGGTGAAGTTGCTTCGCGCGATCCAGGAGAGCGAGTTCGAGCGGGTCGGCGGTGTGAAGACGACGCGCGTCGAGGTGCGGCTGATCGCGGCGACCTCGCGCGATCTGACCCGGGAGATCGCGGCGGGACGGTTCCGCGAGGACCTGTTCTATCGTCTGAACGTGGTGCCGGTCTTCCTGCCGCCGCTGCGCGAGCGGCGGGAGGACATTCCGCTTCTGGTCGAGCACTTCCGGCAGAAGTACAACGCGCGGCTCAAGAAGAACGTCGAGAAGATCGAGGACGAGGCGCTCGCCGCGCTCGCGTCGTACACCTGGCCGGGGAACATCCGCGAGCTGGAGAACGTGCTCGAGCGGACGATCCTCTTCGCCGAGGGCACCGTCATCCGCGCCGCCGACTTGCCGCCGTCGCTGCGCCAGCCGCGGCCGGCCGACGACTCGACGCCCGCGCCGCCCGGGGTGCCGGCCGCGCCCGGCCCGATGAAGGAGATCGTCAAGGAGCAGGTCCAGGCGATCGAACGCGACCTGATCGTCCGGGGGCTGGAAGTGACCGGCAACAACGTCACCCGGACGGCCAAGCTCCTCAAAATCTCCCGCAAGAGCCTGCAGATGAAGATGAAAGAGTTCGGCCTCCGCGGAGACGACTAAAGTCGGAGTTTCGGGGACACAATACTTAACTCCGATCGCCGTCCGACGACCGTACGTCGGAGTTAAGTACTGTGTCCCCGAATCTCCTTCGGGGTAAGATCGCGCGGTGATTGAGGAAATCTCCGACGTTCGTCGGGGCGTGCGGGCACTGCGCGTGCCGCGCGGGCTCCTGTTTCATGATCCGCTACGGTGGCGGCTCTTCTCGACGCCGGCCGATCTCGCCGAAGGCAAGCTCCGCGGATTTCTCGAAAAGAACGGCCTCCACGCAGATGCCCCCGCACCGAAGCAGCAGCCGCGGCTGCGGCAGCTCTTCTGGGTCCGCGTCGAGGACCTCCCCTCGCGCGAGGTGCGCACCCGGCCGGGCGCGAGGTTCGCCTGCGCCTGCTGCGGTCAGAGCTGCCAGACGATGAAGCTCGGGCCGCTCCTGCCGGCCGACGTCGAGCGCCTCCGCAGGGCGGACTGGAACGGGACCGGCCGCGACCGGTCGACGTTCTTCGTCGACGAGCATGACCAGCCGCTCGGCGAGTACTCCGACGCCTTCCTGCGGCGCGAAGGCAGCCGCTGCCAGTTCCTGCGCGACGACAACCTGTGCGAGGTCCACGCCAGGTTCGGCGCGATGACCAAGCCGCTGATGTGTCGCATGTTTCCCTACGTCTTTCGCGCGACGCCGGCAGCCGTCGCGGTCGGGATGCGGCTCGGCGAGTGCGCCTCGGCGCCGGCCGCAGCCAAAGGCTTGCCGGTTGTCGAGCAGCACGACGATCTGCGCCGCATGCTGTCGGAGCACGACGCGATCGGCCTGGTGCCGCCCTCGGTCTGGGCGTCGCCGGACCGGCTGATCACCTGGGAGGAGTACGAGCGGATCGAGTCCGATCTGCTGGCGCGGCCGGTGGGCGGATTCGCCGCCGCGGTCTTCCGCGCGTTCGAGACCGCGCCTTCGCCGAAGCCGGGCCTCGACGATCTGGTGGCCAAGATCGGCCTGCCGAACCGGCCGCCGCGCAAGCTCGACCCCGAGGCGGCCGAGCTCGAAGACCGCTTCTGCCGCGCGGTCCTGTTCAGCAAGGAGCTCTTTCTCCACCAGGACCTCGCGCGCGCTGCCGCCCTGCTCGTGATCAAGGCGCACCTCGCACGGATCGAGGTGGCCGACGGCTCGCCCGCGGCGATCAACCAGGTGTGGAAAACAAGCGCCGACCGGCCGCTGCGCGATCTCTGCCGCGACCTCGACGTGCGCGGCATCGCCGCCTCGATCGCAGCTTCCTAGACTCGCGCCCGTCATCTGCTACTGTTCGGGCAATGCGCGCGTGGCTCCCCGCAGCCGTGGCACTCCTCGCGCCTGCGGTCCACGCGGCCCACGTCACCGACGTCGCCGACGCCGCCGACGAGAAGCACACGCTCGAGGTGGACCTCGATGCCACCTACAACCACATGCGGGCGCAGACCACGATCACCCGCGAGCAGGGGGCGGGGCTGACCGAGGAGCTCAAGCACGTCCGCACCCTCGACACCGTCGACCTGCGGCTCGGGATCGGGCTGTGGCACGACCTCGAGCTGCACGCGCTGGCGCCGATCGCGGTCCGCGACGTCCAGGAGTGGTCGCAGGCGGGGCCGACGTCGACGCTCTCGACCAACACCATCAGCCCGTCGGGGTGCGCCGCGGCGGGCTCGTGCACGGCGGTGCAGCCGATCCTGCCGATCCCCGGCAAGAGCGAGCACGTCGGCTTCTTCGATCCCACGGTCGGGATCACCTGGGGGCCGATCAACGAGGAGCGCGAGCTGCGCCTCAAGCCCGAGCTGTATCCGCCCGGCAAGCCGGTCTCGACGTGGGTGATCGGGTTCGACTGGACCTTTCCGATGCCCGGCGGAAAGCTCGACGGCCCCTCGAGCTGGGGCGCGGCGAGCGCGCTCGGGGGAACGCGGCCGGCGGCGACGCCGGAGTCGCGCAAGGCCCATGTCTTCACGCTCTGGACGGCGTTTTCGAAGCGGTACAAGGTGCTCGAGCCGTACCTCGTCCTCGCCGGAACGGCGCCGTTCGCGGCGAAAGGCGCGTTCGACAACTGCCATGCGGCGGTGCTTTCCGACGTCGCGCCGGCCAACTGCGCCGGACTTTGGGCCGGGGAGACGGGCTATAAGCCCCCGTGGGAAGGACTCTTTTCGCTCGGGGCCGAGTTGGTCGCGGCGGAGGACGTGATCGCCGAGCGGAAGCTGTCGTTCGAGATCCGCGGCGACGTCCGGTGGCACGGGCCGGGGCGCGACTACACACAGGTCACCGACGCGCTCGGCAAGCTGACGTATGCCGACGAGTACGTCACGACCGGCGGTCAAGCGGGTATCTACGGGCGGATCTCGCGCTGGTTCCACCTGCGGGTCTACGGCACCCTCGCGGTCGACTCGGCGCACTTTCTCACCCACGAAGACATCGGCGACGACAAAAACAACGACGGCAAGATCACCATCTCGGGCGGAAGCGGGTCGCCGGCGCCCGATCAGAACCCGGTCTACGATTTCCGGCTCGACCAGGTCGGCCGCCGCCTGCGGGCGGCGCCGTCCCTAATCTGGGGCGTCGCCGGGAACCTGTCGCTCAATTTCTGAGAGGCCTCGGACCTCAGGCCTCGGCCTTCAGGCGCAGCGCGAGTTGATAGACGGTTCGCTTCGCATGCTGTCCAGAGAGCGCTTCGGCGATCTCTTTCGGCCGCTCGCCGCGCGCCAGGCGTTCCCGCACTTCCTGTTCGAGCTCGCGCGGATCTTCCGGCTCTGATTCGGCGGCGCCGCTGACGACGATGACGATCTCGCCGCGGACCTCTCGAGAAAAGTGATCGGCGAGCTCTGAGAGCGTTCCGCGGGCGAGCTCTTCGTGGACTTTGGTCAGCTCGCGCGCGACGACCGCGGCACGATCCCCGAGCGCCGCTTTCAGCTCGAGCAGCGTCTCGCGCAGCCGCTGGGGCGACTCGTAGAGCGCGAGCTGCGATCGCAAGTGCTTGATCTCATTTAGCATTTCCTCCCGCGCCGAACCCTTTCGCGGCAAGAAGCCGGCGAAGTGAAATCGGCCCTCGGAAAAACCGCTCACGCTGACCGCCGCGATCACCGCGCTCGCGCCCGGCACCGGAATGACCTGCACGCCGGCGGCGATCGCTTCGCGCACGAGCAGCGAGCCGGGGTCGCTCACCGCCGGAGTGCCTGCGTCGGTCACCAGCGCCAGGGAAGCGCCGGACAGCAGCCGCTTGACGATCGGCTCGACCCGGGCTCCTTCGTCGAACGCCGGCAGCGAGATGAACGGCTTCTGCAGGCCGAGGTGTTTCAACAGTTGCCCGGAATGCCGCGTGTCCTCCGCCACGACCGCGTCGCACGCCGCCAGCACCTCGCGGGCGCGCTCGGTCAGGTCGCGCAGGTTCCCGATCGGAGTCGCGACTACATAAAGCGGCACAGGTTCCTCGAATTGCCCGTTGTCTCTTGCTGAGAACCTCTTCGATCCGGCGCCTGCGGCGAGGGTGGAGCTCGCTCCCCCCTGGGAAAAAAACTAAATCACACCACGGAGGCACGGAGAGCACGGAGGTTTTGGAGAAAGCTGTTCTCTGTGCCCTCCGTGCCTCCGTGGTGAGCTTTTGCTCTTTTTGCTCTTTCAGTCGTTGTAGACCCTCCAAAATCCATGCGCAGCATTCATGAGACCTCGGCGCTAAAAGTGACGCGCATCGAACGCGTTTTCGAAGTGCTGGAGAGTGGCGCCGCGGGGGCCGTCGATGACCGCGACTACGTCGAAGCGGATGCCGCGTCGAGGGCCTCGTCGATGAGCCAGGTAGTCGAGCGCGGCCGTGACGACGCGCTGCTGCTTGCGCGCGTCGACCGTCTCTTCCGGTCCGCCGAACGCCGAGGTCGCTCGCGTGCGAACCTCGACGAAGACGAGCAGGTCGCCGCGCTCGGCGATGAGATCGACCTCGCCGCGCCGGCAGCGATGGTTCTGGGCGACGATTCGATAGCCGGTGCTGCGCAGCAGCTCGGCGGCCTTCGCTTCGCCGAGCGCGCCAAGTTTCTGCCGTAAGGTCATGTATTCAGGACCAGATCCGCGGTGCCCGCCGGCGGCGGCTCGACCACGCGGTGGATCACCTGCGTCTGCGTCGAGATCCCTTTCAGCATCTTCGCGACCAGGGCCCGTTTGGCCGTCTCGAAGATGCCGAAGGCGTCGTCGACGACGATCGGCAGCCGCTTGTACCCGCCGACCCGCTCGAGCAGCGCGAGCCGCAGCGAGGCGTAGACGAGGTCGCGCAGCGGCGGCGGCAGGCTGGTGTACGGCCCGCTGCGGCCGTCGTGGGCCGCGAGCATGAGCAGGCCCTTCTCGTCGCGCGTCGCGGTCACCACCCGCCTGTCGGTCAGCGCGGTCAGGAACGCGACCAGCCGCGGCTGCAGCTGCGCCCACAGCTCGTCGGAGGTCAGGTTGAGCAGCTCGGCGGCCCGGTCGACGTACGACTTCGGCACCTCCCCTTCCGGCAGCGCGATCGACTTGAGGCTCGCGCTGATGCCCATCGCGTGCTTCAGGTCGGCCTCGATCTCGCCGACCGGCCGCGAGAAGCCCATGGTCTGGACCTGTTCCTCCAGCGAGGCCTTCTCCTTTTCGAGCATCGGGATCTCGACCGGGAGCCGCGACACGTCGGGCTCGAGCTTGATCTTTTCGAGGCGCTCGCGGGCGGCGTCGCGCCGCGGCCGCCGAGCATGCCGCCGTAAAACCAGGGATCCTTGATGAACGGGTCGGGCGGCGGCGGCACGTTCTGCTGGGCGCGCTGCCGCTTCTTGACGATGTCGTTCAGCGCGTCGTCGCGCTTCTTCAAGTCCTCCTTGGCGCGGGTCGCTTTCGCGGTCAGCTCTTTCATCTGCTCCGGCGTCCACGGCGATCGTCCGAGCTCGGCGTCGACCGCGGCCACGTCGGCCTCGGCGTTCTTCACCTTCTCGTCGAGGATGTTGAGGTCGTGCAGCCGTTGCGCGACCTTGAAAAGCCGGTCCTGCATGCCCTCGAATTTCTTGGTGATTTCGAGCTCTTCCTTGAGCGCTTTGACCTTGGGCTGGTCGACGTAGGCCTCGCTCGCGGCCGCCGCGGCCTTGCCGCGCAGCGAAGGCAGCTCGTTCACTTCGAGGATGAAGAAACCGGTGTACGCGTCGCTCGGCGGCATCCCGCACTCGACGCGGAGGAAGGAGTCGATCTCCAGCTGGTCCTCGGTGACCGGGCTGTACTTCTTGGTTCCCGGGTCGTAGCGCAGCAGCTGCCGGTTGCCGCCGAGCTCGCGCAAGAGCCGGTACGGGCTGCCGTCGCCGCTGGTCAGGCCGACGCCGACGCGGGTCGGGCCCGAGCCGTCGACGAGCCGCCGCTGATCGTCGGGCGCGGGGCAGATCGGGGCGACCACCGCCACGCGCAGCGTCGGCGCCTTCGAGACGATCGCGACGTAGCCCGGCTTCAGGGAAAGCTGGCCCTGGCCGGGGAGGTCCTTGACCTTCTGGAACAGCAGCTCGGTGAGCTGCACGAAACGAGGCCCCCTCCGAGATGGCTATTGCGCGCCGCCCTCTTCGTGCTGCAGGCGCGCCGCCTTGCCCTGCAGCTCGCGGAGGTAGAACAGCCGCGCGCGCTTCACCTTGCCGCTGGTCGTCACTTCGATCTTGTCGATGCGCGGCGAGTAGAGCGGGAAGATGCGCTCGACGCCGACGCCGTAGCTCATCTTTCGCACGGTGAACGTGGTGTTCACCTGGCCGCGCTTCTTGCGGATCACCACGCCCTCGAAGATCTGGATGCGCTCCTTGTCTCCTTCGCTGATCTTCGTATGCACCCGCACGGTGTCGCCGACGCGGAACTCGGGGACCTGGCCCCGCGTTTCCGGCTTGACGTTCCGCTGCTCCACCAGCTCGATCGCCTTCGAACGCATCGTCGTACCCTCTTCCTGCGAAGTCGTTACCGGTCGCCTAGAAATCGAATTTCGTCAAGTGTTTTTACCTTTTAAGGGGACTTGGCGTCCCCCGTCCGCGAACCCTGTCCGCGAACGGGTCCCCCCTGCCTCGGCGGCACTCGCCGCCGGGGCGCCGCCGGCGCCTAAAAGATCGGGCCTGCGGGACCGCGTTCGCTGCAGCGCCTGTTCGCGGCGCCAGGCGGCGATTTTCGCATGGTCCCCCGACAAGAGGATTTCGGGGACTTTTCGGCCGCGGAACTCCGGCGGCCTGGTGTATTGGGGCCCTTCGAGCAGGCCCTCGCCCGCGAAGCTCTCACTGACGGCGCTCATGTCGTTGCCGAGCACACCCGGGACCAGCCGCGCCTTCGCGTCGACGATGGCCAGCGCGGCCAGCTCGCCGCCGGTGAGGACGAAATCGCCGAGCGAGATCTCGTCGTCGATCCACTCCATCACCCGCTCGTCGACGCCTTCGTAGCGGCCGCAGACGAGGATCAGGTCCTCGGGCAGCTCCTGCGCGACGCGCTGGTCGAACCGGCGGCCCTGCGGCGACATGAGGATGACCCGCGCTTTGCGGTTTCGTTCGCGGGCCTTTTCGATCGCGACGACCAGCGGCTCCGGCTTCATCACCATCCCGGCGCCGCCGCCGTACGGGACGTCGTCGGTAACTCGATGTTTTCCTTCGGCAAAATCGCGGATGTCGGTCACGGCAACCCGCACCAGCCCGGCGGCGCGCGCCTTGCCGAGGATGCTTTCCTCGAGGGGCGCAGCGACCATGCGCGGGAACAGCGT
>JAIVGS010000126.1 GCA_020201435.1 Myxococcales bacterium | reverse complement strand
AACCGCAGTCGCTCCGAAATTGATCGTCGGCATCGGCGCGTCCGCCGGCGGTCTCGAGCCGCTCGAACGGTTCTTCGCGGCGATGCCGTCCGACACCGGGATGGCCTTCGTGGTCCTCCAGCACCTCTCGCCGGACTTCGAGAGCCGGATGGACGAGCTGCTCGGCCGGCAGACGCGCATGCCGATCCTGAAAGTGACCGACGGCATCCAGGTCGAGCCCGACCGGATCTACCTGATCCCGCCGCGCAAGGAGATGATCGTCGCCGGCGGCCGGCTGCTCTTGACGGACAAGGACGACACCCGCGGCTTCAGCCTGCCGATCGATCACTTCTTCCGCTCCCTCGCGCACGACGCGGGGCGACGCGCGGTCGCGATCGTCCTCTCCGGCGCCGGCAGCGACGGCTCCCGCGGCATCCGCGAGGTCCACGACGCCGGCGGCCTGGTCCTCTGCCAGGTGCCGGAAGTGGCGCGCTTCCAGGGCATGCCGCTCTCGGCCAAGCAGACCGGCGTCGTCGACGCGTTCCTGCCAGCCGACGAGATGCCGGGCGCGATCGTGCGCTACCTGAACGACCCGGCCCGCTCGTGGGACCAGCCCGACGCCGACACCCTCCCGACCGGCTCGTCGATGGAGGAGATCCTCCGCCTCCTGCGCGCCGAGTACGGCATCGACTTCGCGCACTACAAGCCGACCACCGTGACGCGGCGCATCGAACGGCGCGTCAGCCTCTCCAACCAGCTCGACATCGAGGCCTACGCGCGGCTCGTCGCCAGCGACCCCGAAGAGCTGAACGCGCTTTACCGCGACCTGCTGATCGGCGTCACCCGCTTCTTCCGCGACGTCGAGGCCTTCCAGCAGCTCGAGATGCACGTCATCCCCGCCATCCTCTCGGCGACCCCGCCGAACGAAGAGGTCCGCGTCTGGGTGGCAGGATGTGCGACAGGTGAGGAAGCGTACTCGATCGCCATCCTCTTCCACGAGCAGCTCGAGGTCGCCCGCCGGCCTTTGAACCTCAAGATCTTCGCAACCGACGTCCACCGCCATTCACTCGACGTCGCGAGCGCGGGCCTCTACGACGAGGACGCCCTCTCCGACGTCACCGGCGCGCGCCGCGACCGCTACTTCGTCCGCGACGACCATCGCTACCGGGTCTCCAAGGACCTGCGCCAGCTGATCGTCTTCGCCCGCCACAACCTGCTCACCGACGCGCCGTTCACGCGGCTGGACCTGATCAGCTGCCGCAACCTGCTCATCTACTTCCAGCCGCTGGCGCAGAAGAAGGCGCTCTCGCTCTTCCACTTCGGGATGAAGACGGGCAGTACGCTCCTGCTCGGCCCCAGCGAGACGCCGGGCGAGGTCGCCGACGAGTTCGACACCATCGACGGCCACTGGCGGATCTACCGCAAGCGCCGCGACGCGCGGCTGCCCGACATCCGCCTGCCGATCCCGGCGCCCGGCGGGCCGGGGCGGCCGCTCTTCCCCAGCGGACGGACCGTTCCCGGCCCGCACGTGCTCGGCATCTACGATCAGCTCCTCGCCAAGGTGATGCCGGCGAGCGTCCTGATCGACGAGCAGTACCAGCTCGTCCACAGCTTCGGCGGCGCCGAGCAGCTCCTGCACGTGCGGCCGGGGCGGCCGTCCAACAACGTCCTCGACATGGTGGAAGAGAGCCTCAAGCCGGCGCTCCTCGGCGCGCTGCAGCACGCGCACAAGGAGCGCAAGCCGGTGCGGCTCTCGGGCGTGCCGGTGCGGACGCCCGAAGGAAACAAGGACTACCGGCTGACGGTCGACCCGCTCGGGGCGTCGCAGAACGCGATCCCGCACTTCCTGGTCTCGTTCGAGGCCAAAGGGCCGCTCGAGGCGCCCGCCGAGCAGCCCACTTCGCTCGACGCGCCCGCCGTCTCGCGCGACTACGTCCGGGCGCTCGAGAACGAGCTGCGGTTCACCAAGGAGAGCCTGCAGGCGACGATCGAAGAGCTCGAGACCGCCAACGAGGAGCTGCAGGCCACCAACGAAGAGCTGGTCGCGTCGAACGAGGAGCTGCAGTCGACCAACGAGGAGCTGCACTCGGTCAACGAGGAGCTCTATACCGTCAACGTCGAGCACCAGCGCAAGATCACGCAACTCGGCGAATTGACGGACGATCTCGACGGCCTGCTGCACGGCATCGACGTCGGCGTGCTGTTCCTCGACGAGGCGCTCTGCATCCGGAAGTATACCGCCCAGGCGGCGCACGTCTTCCGGCTGTTGCCGCAGGACGTCGGCCGGCGGTTTGACAGCTTCGCTCCGACCATTCAGCACCCCGGGCTGGAGAACGACGTCCAGCAGGTCCTCAAGACCAACCAGCCGATCCAGCGCGAGGTCACCAGCCGCGACGGCATCATCTACCTGCTGCGCATCCTGCCGCACCGCAGCCGGACGGCGAAGACCGGCGTGGTCGTGCTGCTGGTCGACGTCTCGGAGCTGAAGCGCAGCGAAGCCAGCGTCAGGCGGCTGTCGGCGATCGTCGAGTCGAGCGGCGACGCGATCTTCTCCAAGGACGCGTACGGCAAGATCGCCGGCTGGAACCGCGGCGCGGAGAGCCTCTACGGCTGGTCGGCCGACGAGGTGATGGGCCGCGACGCCCTCTTCATGGTCGCGACGGAGCGTCGCGCGGAAGCCGCGGCGAAGCTCAGGCAGGCCGAGCACGGCGAGGTGCTGCAGCCCTACGAGACCGTGCACTTGCGCAAGGACGGGACGCCGGTCGACGTCTCGATCGGCCACGCCCCGATCTACGACGAGCACGACGCGATCGCCGGCGTGTCCTCGATCTCTCGCGACGTCACGCAGAAGAAGCGGGACGAAGCCGAGGTCCAGCGCGCGCTGCGGATGCGCGACCAGTTCATGGCCATGCTCTCGCACGAGCTGCGCAATCCGCTGGCGGCGCTGCTCAACGCCTCGGCGCTTCTGGAGAAGAGCGGCAACGGCAATGGCAACGCCGAACGGACCCATCGGGCGCTGCAGACCATCGGGCGGCAGTGCCGGCACATGGCGCGGCTGCTCGACGACCTGCTCGACGTCTCGCGGATGCGGCAGGACGAGATCGAGCTGCGGCGGACGAACCTCGACCTGCGCACCACGGTCGAGGCGGCGCTGGAGCGGGTGCGGCCGATGGCGGACGTGGCCGAGGTGGCGATCTCGTCCGAGCTGGCGCCCGACCCGGTCGAGGTGTTCGGCGACGCCGACCGGCTGCAGCAGATCGAGGTCAACCTCCTGACCAACGCGATCAAGTACACGCCGGCGGGGCGGCGGATCCGGCTGTCGGTGGCGCGCGAGGGGGCCGAGGCGGTGCTGCGCGTCGCCGACGACGGGACCGGGATCGCGACCCACATGCTGGAGCGCATCTTCGAGCCGTTCGTGCGCGCGGTCGACGAGGAGAACGGCAAGCGGACCGGCGGGATGGGACTCGGGCTCGCGCTGGTGCGCTCGTTCGTGCGCGCACACGGCGGGGACGTCCGCGCGTACTCGGCGGGCCTCGGCCAGGGCAGCGAGTTCGTGGTGCGGCTGCCGCTGGCGAAGACGGCCGCGCGGCCGGCGCAAGTCGACGCCACGCAGGTGGGGGGCGTCGGCGAGTCGATCGTGCTGGTCGAGGATCAGGAAGACAACCGGATGCTGCTCTCCGACATCCTCGCCGACGCGGGGTACGTGGTGTTGCCGGCGGCGGACGGGAGGCAGGCGCTCGACCTGATCGAGAAGCAGCGGCCGGCGGTCGCGGTGGTGGACATCGGGCTGCCGGAGATCAGCGGGTACGACGTGGCGCGCGAGGTGCGCATGCGGCTGCAGCGCTCGGACATGTTCCTCGTCGCGCTGACGGGGTACGGACAGCAGCAGGACCGCGAGGCCGTTCTGAAGGCCGGCTTCGACCAGCACCTGGTCAAGCCGGTCGACATCACGACGCTCCTCGACGTGCTGCGAACCCGCAAGTCGCTGCGCGGCAGCGCACAGTGGGCGGCGTTGTCCTCGTCGCAGGCCACCGTTTGACGTACTGCGTCCCGCCCCGGGAGTAAACCTAGCGCGCGCCCTCGCGGAGCCAGGTTGCGATCTCGGGCAGCAGCCGCTCGCGGAGCGCAACGTCCATGCGGAGGCGCTCGAGGGTTTGCGCCACGGCCTGTTTCGCGGCGGTCAGCTCGTGGTCGGCGAGAAATTTTTCGACCCCCACCAAATCCGAACGCTCGATCAGGCTGCCCAGGGCTTCGACCATGCGGCGCAGGATCATCGGCGAGTCGCCCTTCTTCCGGACGGCGTCCCAGCGGGTCTGCATCAGCTTCCAGACCGACTCGCGGGTGGCGCGGTTGGCCAGCAAGGTCCCGAGATAAGAGGCGAAATCCTGCATGGGCACGAAGTCGTCCAAGGCCAGATCGACCGCTCTTGGCACCAGCTCGTGATGCTCGACCATCGCCAGCGCGTGCAGGTAGCGGCGCTTGGCGGCGGGATCGAGCTCGGACTTGGCGCGGGACTTGAGCTCTTCGAAGCGAGCGGCATCGGCGGTCCGCGCGGCGGCGGCGACGATCGTGTCGAGCAGGTTGGGATCGACCGCGTGCTTGCCGAGATAACGCTGGTACTGCTCGTGGGCCGCGGAGATCGCCGCGGGATCGCGCGCGACCAGCGCCAGCGCGCGTTGGATGGCGGCGCGACGCAGGCGGCGTTCGTCGCCCTCGCCGGGGCGCGGTTCCCAGCCGAGGTCGGCGCCGGCCCCGGCGAAGAGGCCGCGGACCCAGGTCTGGAACGGCGTGCGGTCGGCCTCGGCGACGCAGCGGTGCTCGAGGTACGAGAGGCGGCCGACCACCTCGTCGAGGACGACGTGGTCCTCTTCTTCGCGCAACCCCGCGAGAAGATGGAGGAATCCGTCGACGCGCGAGCCGCCGGCGCGGACCAGCGCCCACTGGTCGGAGACGAGGCCCATCCGCTCTTCCGGGCGCAGCTCCGGGAGCGCTCCGATCAGCCGGCGCAAGAGCTCCGGGTCGTACGCGGTCCGGTAGAAGCCGCGCGAACCGACGTTGCCGAGGACCCAGTCGAACTTCGCCGCGGGCTCGACAGTCTCTTCCTTCTGCGAGAGCAGCACGCGCTGCTCGCGATTGCCGAGCCGCAGCACGACCGGCACCAGCCACTGGGTCGGCTCCGGCGCCGCCTGGGGATCGGAAAAGAAGCGTCGCTGCGAGAGCTTGAGCTTGCCCTGGTGCTCGCTGATCGTGACGAGCGGGTACCCGGTCTGGCGGATCCAGCCGTTCGCCAGCTCGAGGATCGGCTGCCCGGAAGCCTCGGCGAGCGCGCCCCACAGGTCGTCGGCGGTCGCGTTCTTCTCGCGGTGCTTCTTCATGTAGAGGCGGATGCCCTCGCGGAAGCCGTCCTCGCCGAGGTAGCTCTCGATCATGCGCAGGATCGCCCCGCCCTTTTCGTACGTGATCGCGTCGAACGATTCGCCCGCTTCCTCCGCGTTCTTGATCTCGGCGCGGATCGGGTGCGAGGACTTCAGCGCATCGAGGTGCAGCGCGGACGTCTTGCCGACCTCGAAGTCCATCCACACGCGCCACTCGGGGCGCCACTTGTCGACGATCTTGTACGCCATCCAGGTGGCGAAGGCCTCGTTGAGCCAGAGATCGTCCCACCAAACCATCGTGACCAGGTTGCCGAACCACTGGTGCGAGAGCTCGTGGGTGATCACCTCCGCCACGCGCTTCTGGATGTTCAAAGGCGCGGTCTTCGGGTCGAGCAGCAGCGCCACCTCGCGGTAGGTGATGCAGCCCGCGTTCTCCATGGCGCCGGCCTCGAAGTCGGGCACGCCGACCTGGTCGACCTTGCCGTAGGCGTACGGCTGCCCGAAGTAGTCCTCCAGCAGCGGCAGCACCGCGACGGCCACCTGCTGGCCGAACGCCGTCATCTGCGCCTTCTGCGGCACCGCCCAGGTGCGCACCTCGTAGCCCCGGACCTTTTCGGACGCACACGCGCCCATCGGGCCGATGCAGAGCGCGATCAGGTAGCTCGACAGCGGCGGCGTCTCGGCGAACTGCACCGTCCGCCCGCCGTCGGGCTCCTTTGAATCGCGCGTCACCATCCCGTTGCCGAGCGCAACGACGCCGTCCGGCAGGCCGACGAGCTGGATCGACCACCGCGCCTTGAACAAGGGCTCGTCGAAGCACGGGAAGAGCCGCCGTGCGTCGGCCGCCTCGAACTGCGTCACGGCCATCGGCCCCGCGCGATAGAGCCCTCGCAGGCCGGGGCTGAATTTGCCGCTCCATGCGACGTCGAGGACGTGCGTCCCCGGCGCCAGCTCCTGCTCGAAAGCCAGCGTGACCGTTTCGCTCTCGGTATCGGCGGTCACCGTCGCCTTCGCGGCGGGCCGCGCTCGCGCACGTCCGATCTCGAGCCCGACCGCGTGAAGGTGGATTTCACGGCGAGGTTTTTCAACGCGCACCTCCAGTTCCATCCGCCCCTCGAACGCGCCTTTGGCGAGATCGGGAGCGAGGTGCGCAGAGTACCGAACGGGTCTGACATCGAGCGGAAGGCGGAAGTTCTTTCCGAGAGGCATAGCGGGCGCTAGTCATACCGCAGGCGGGGCGGCGCGGACACTCATCGGGGAGGGAATGGAACGGAACGGAACGTTCAGGGTTTCGGTTTTCGGTTTTCGGAACGGAAAGGAAAAGGGAACGGTCAGGGAGAGGGTTCGAGGGGGAGGGTTCATGATGAACTGGTTTCCCTGTCCCTACCGCAAGACCTCGCCCTCAGCCTTTCCCTTTCCGTTCCCTTTCCGTTCCCTTTCCCTGGCCTTGACCCCTTGAGTAT
>JAIVGS010000207.1 GCA_020201435.1 Myxococcales bacterium | reverse complement strand
TGCCGGGCGTGCAACGGCGGCCATCGATCCCGGGCGTGTCGCACTGGTTGATGCTCGACGACCCGGCGGCGCTCAACGCCGCGCTGGACGAGGTGCTCAAGTGAACCGCGCCGACGTGTTCCGGACCGTCTTCACCAACCCGCTCGGCATCCGCGCCGCGCTGTGGAGCAAGCTGCCGCTGGCGGCGTTCGCGGGACTCCGGATCCGCCGGCTCGACGAGCATGGCGCGGAAGTCTCCCTGCCGGCCGGCTGGAAGACGCAGAACCCTTTTGGATCCACGTACTTCGCCGCGCAAGCCATGGCCGCCGAGATGTCGACCGGCGCCCCGGCGCTCTGGTTCATCGAGCAGAGCGGAGAGAAAGTCTCCTCGCTGGTGACGGGAATCTCGGCGAAATTCACCAAGAAGGCCACGTCGGAAGCGCGCTTCGTCTTTTCCGACGGCGCCGCGATGCGCGCCGCCATCGACCAGGCGGTGAAGACCGGCGAACCCGTGGTCTACACCGCCCGCTCGATCGGCACCCAACGCGACGGCGCCCAGGTCGCCGAATTCGCCGTGGAGTGGTCGTTCAAGCGCAAAAGCTGAAAATCAAAATCTCACCGCGGAGGCGCGGAGGACGCAGAGGTTCGCGGAGATTTTCTTTTACAAAAACCTCCGCGCTCTCCGCGCCTCCGGTGCGCTTGAAGACTTACGCGTTCGTTTCCTTCTGGCCCGGCAGCAACCCCCGCAGCATGTCCTTGCTGCGGTCCATCATCGCGGCCATCAGGCCCGCCACCAGGTTGCCCGGAGGCGAGTCGGGTGCGCGCGGGTGCGGGCGGGTGGGCGCCAGCTTCTTCGCCTTCTCCATCCGCTTGCCGAGCTCGTCGAGCATCTCCTGCCCGAGCAGCTTGCGCGCCTTGGGGAAGAGGTCACCCTCCTCCTCCTCGATGTGGTGCCGGACGCTCTCCATCAGCACTTCGACCTTCGCGCAGTACCGCTCGTCCTCGGGGTCCATCTTCTCCAGCTCGGAGAGCGTCCACTTGACGATGTGGTGCTCCTCGAGCGACTCGAGCACCAGGTCGGACGCGGCTTCGCCGGCGCGCGTGTCGGCCTTGAGCGCCGCGGTCCGCACCGCCGGGTAGAAGAGCATCTCCTCGACCGCCGAGTGGATGGCGAGCTCGCGGATCATCTTCGTCACCAGCTTCTTCATCGTCTTCTGCGCGCGTTCGGTCAGCTTGTCGAACTGCTTGAAGAGCTGCTCGACCTCGCGGTGATCGCGCGTCAACAGGGCAATCGCGTCCATGGACATCCTCCTGCACGCAGAGTGCGCATCTCTCGGCGCGCGCGCTCGGCAGGACGGTCGCTCAGCGCAACTTCGCGATCTCGGCGTCGACCGCGTGCCCTCTGGCGAATTTCGGGTCGGCGGCCTGCAGCGCCTTGAAGCTCGCGAGCGCGGCGGCCCTGTCGCCCTGCTGCGCCTTGAGCTTGCCCATCTCGTAGAGAGCGCGCGGCTGCTTCGGATCGAGCTGCAGCGCGTGCGAGAGCGTCCGCTCGGCCATCTCGACGCGGCCCAGCCCGCGCATCGCTCCGCCCATCGCGGCGGCCGTCCGCGCGTCGTTGGGCCGCATCGGCATCACCCGCACCAGCGTGTCGCGCGCGTCCTGGTACTTGCCCTGGTCGAGGTCCTGTTCACCCTCGGCGAGCAGCGCGTCGAGGCCCTTTTCCAGATCCGGCGTACGCTCGGTGTTCTGCACCGCCTCCTGCATGTTCTGCACTTCCTGCGGCGAGGGCTCGTCGCTGTGCTGCATCGGCGAGCCGGGCTGGTTGCCGCCGATCGGCGGATGACCCGGCGGCAGGTTCTCCCCGTTCTGCGCGACCTGCGGATGGCCGGGCGGAAGCTGTCCCGCGGCCCGCGGTTTGAAGACCTCTTCGGCCTTCGGAAGCGTGTCGCGCACCAGCGGCGCCCGCGGGCTGTCGGGAGCGACTTTGAGCAGCCGCTGCCAGTACTTCTTTCCCTCGGCGATCTGCTGCTGCTCGAGGAGGATCGCGCCGACGAAGAAGAGCGACTCGGGATAATCCGGCGAGCGCTCGAGGACCTTGCGGTGCTCGGCGAGGGCAGCCTCGGGGTTGCCGATCAGGTAGAACGAATTTCCCCGCCGCGAACGGACCGCGAGCGCCATCTCCAGCGCCGCGTCGAGGCAGCGAAGCCGGCGGGGCGGGTCGAGCTTCTTCGCCACCTCCTCGATCTGGACGAGCCCGTACTCGGCGCCGCTGCGGCGGCATTCGGACGGGAGATCGGCCGCCGGCTTCACGCCCCTCTTCCGGAGCGCGTCGGCCTCCGCCTCTGCCGGAGCGGCGAGATCTTCGGCCTGCCGGAAGGTGTCGACGGCTTCCAGGTAGCGGCCGTTGTCGTAATACAAGTTACCGAGAGCACTGAGGATTTCGAACGTCTTCGGCTTGTCCTTGAGCTGGTCCTTGAGCCGATCGACCTCGGCGAGGAGGGCTCGCGAATCGCTGGTGTCGACGACTCCCGCATCCGGCGGAGCGGACGGCGCGGGTTTGCAGGCGAGCAGAACGGCGAGCAGCGCAATGCGTCTCATTCTCGGGCCGTACCGTCCTCGGCCTCGGGTTCCGGCAGGGTACGCCGGATCGGCCGGTAAGGGCGCACCTGCGCGCGCTCGTCGGGGCTCAAGCGGTCGAGCAACTGCGCTGCGGTAGCGTTCGATTCGGGATGGACGGCTTCGGGCGCGATCTCGGCCAGCGGCACCAGCACGAACGCCCGGCCGCCGAGGAGCGGGTGCGGCACTTGCAGCCCCGTCTCCTTCACGATCCGGTCGCCGAACAGCAGCAGGTCGAGGTCGATCTCGCGCGACCCCCAGTGCTCGCGGCGGACCCGGCCGAGCAGCTCCTCGATCGCGCGCAGCCGGTGCAGCGTGGCCCGCGGCGAGAGCAGCGTGCCGACGTGCGCCACCGCGTTGAGATAGTGCGGCTGGGGCGGGCCGATCGGCTCGCTCTCGTAGGCGAGGGAAACCTTGCGCAGCTGGAAGCCGGGCTCCCACGCCAGCCGATCGACGGCGGCGCCGAGGTTCGCCAGCCGGTCGCCGAGGTTCGACCCGAGCCCGACGAAGGCCTCGATCACGTCGCCGCCTCTTTCAGGAAGCGCTCGAGCTGGCGATACGCGTTCTCCAGCGCCTCCTCGCCGCAGCTCTCGTTCCTCTGGTGCGCCTGGGCCTGCTCGCCGGGCCCGAAGTTCGCCGCAGGAATGCCGTGCGCCGCCAGCTGCGCGACGTCGGTCCAGGCCTGCTTGGCCTCCAACGGTGCAGCCGTAAGTGCCCGAAATTCTTGCAAAAGTGGGTTGTCGACGATCACCGGCCCCGAGGGCGCGCGGTCGGTCACGCGGCATTCGGCACCGAACGTCCGGGCGAGCTTCTCGATCTCCTCTTCCGCGCTCTGAAGTGACCGGTCCGGCGCGAATCGGTAGTTGACGTTCAGCTCGGCCTTGGCGGGCACGACGTTGCGGCCGGTGAACCCTTCGATGCGCGTCACGCTCATCACTTCGTAGAACGTCAGCTCGCCGATGCGGATTTCCTTGCGCGGCAGGTCTTTCAGGTGGGTCAAGAGAGCCCCGCACCTGTGGATCGCGTTCTCGCCCTGCCACGGCCGTGCCGAGTGCGCGCTCTTGCCGCGGAAGGTGAGCGTAGCGTGCATCGAGCCGCAGCAACCGAGTTGGAGGGCGAGGTCGGTCGGCTCGAGACAGAGCGCGAGGCGGGCCTTGCGGAGGTCCGGCCTTTTTTCCAGCAGCGGCAAGAGGCCGTTCTCCGCGACCGGACCCTCCTCGCGATCGTAGAAGACCTCGACCAGCTCGACCGGCAGCTCCTCGCGGTCGAGGCGGTCCCACAGCTCGATCATCACCGCCAGCGCTCCCTTCATGTCCGAGGCGCCGCGGCCGTAGATGCGACCGCTCTCGCGCCGGGCGGGAAAATCGCCTTCCTGGAGCGGCACGGTGTCCAGATGGCCGGCCAGAATGACGGCTGGTTTCGCGGGGTTCACTCGTCCGGCCACGACCGCGTTGCCGATCCGCTCGCCGCGCACCGCGTCCTGGACGTAGGCGGCGATCGAGCCCTCGTCGCCGACCGGACTCTTGATTTCACAGAGCTGCAGCGTGCGCGCGGCGAGGTCCATCGGGTTAGACCGAGACCCCGAAATCGCGCAGCGCCGAGTTGAGCGAGGTCTTCTTGTCGGTGCTTTCCTTGCGGGTGCCGATGATCAGCGCGCACGCGGTCATGTACTCGCCGGCGGGGAACTTGCGCGCGCGCATGCCGGGGATGACCACGCTGCGCGCAGGGACGTGGCCCTTGATCAGCTTTTCGCTCGACCCGGTGACGTCGTAGATGGGCGTGGTGCTGGTCAAGACGACGCCCGCGCCGAGGACGGCTTCCTCCTCGACGAGGACGCCCTCGACCACCACGCAGCGGCTGCCGACGAACGCTCCGTCCTCGATGATCACCGGCCGCGCTCCGGGCGGCTCGAGGACGCCGCCCAGGCCGACGCCGCCCGACAGATGCACGTTGCGCCCGACCTGCGCGCACGAGCCGACCGTGGCCCAGGTGTCGACCAGCGTCCCGCTCCCGACCCGAGCGCCGATGTTCACGTAACCCGGCATGATGATTGCGCCTTTTTCGACGTGCGCGCCGTAGCGGACGACCCCGGGGGGAACTACGCGGAAGTCGCCCGACGGCGTCTTGGGCGGGATCTTGTCGAAGAACGAGACGTCGCCGGCGCGGTACGGCTCGCTGACCGCGACCGCGAAATAGAGGTTGATGGCCTGCTGGATCCAGCCGTGGATGGTCCAGCCCTGCGCGCCTTTTTCCGCGACCCGCAGCGTACCCTGGTCGAGCCGATGAACGACTTCGCGCACCGCCTGGCCGTGCCTGCCGGCGAGGAGCCCGCGATCCCCTGCCGCCTGCCGGATGGCGGTTTCGAGCTCGCCGGCGTTCGCGTTCGGCAGCCGCAATTCCTGTGCAGACGGGTCGCGCATCGGCGGCGCAAGCTAACATACCTGCCATGGCTATCCACGTGCTGCGCTTCCGCTCGAGAATCGCATGAGGAGGCGGTCAGCGATCGCAGTCGCCGTGGTCGTCTTTCTCGGCGTCTGGTGGTGGCTCAGGAAAGCCGCGCCGCCGCCGGTTTCTCGGCCACCGTCGCCGGCCTCATCGTCGCCGGTATCGGGCGTAGCTCCTGCGCCGGTGGTCGCGCGAAGAGCGATGCCACCGCCGGCGCTCCAGCTCGCGAAGCCCGCTTCGATCCGGCCATCGCAGCCGGCCGCTCCCGGAGCGATCGATGGAATGGTCGTCGATTCGGTGACCGGCGAGGGTATCGCCGGAGCGGAGCTGACGTTTTCACACGATGACGGCGCGTATTCGACGTCGACCGGCGTCGGCGGCGGATTCCATTTCGCGCCGAAAGCCGTGGGCGCGTACCGATTGATCTCGCTCGAAGCGAAAGGGTACGTCCCCTTCGAACGCGAATTCGGCCATAGCCCGGTGTCGTTCACCAGCGCGCCCGGAAAAGACGTGACCGGGATCGTCCTGCGTCTGCGTCGCGGAAACGTCAGCCGGATCGACCTCGCCGATGGAGGCGCAGCCCCCGACGCCGGTCCGGCGGCGACGGCACGAGGGACTCTCTTCGGCCGCGTTTTCGACTCGCGAACCGGCGCACCGATCGCCGCTTTCGCAATCGCGATCTGGCGGAGGGAGGGCCTCGCGGCCGACGTGGTCGCGCCGGCGTCGTTCGTCGATCCGGCCGGCGCGTACGAGATCGACGGACTCGAGGCAGGATCCTACGAGGTGAGCGCGCTCGCGGCCGGGTATGCGCGTTCCACCTACACGACGGTCCGCCTCGCCGACGACCGCGTTGAGGCCGACTTCGCTCTGCACTCGGGTGCGCGCGTCACCGGCACCGTGACCGACGACGGCACGCGCCAGCCACTGGCGGGAGTAAAGCTCACCGTCGAAGGCCGCCGCGGAGAAAGTCCCGACCTGCCGGTGGCGCCGCTCTCGCCGGAGGCCGAAACCGGCCCGGACGGCCGGTTCGCGCTCGAACACGTGCCGCCGGACGCGATCGGCCTGCAGGCCGAAAAGCGCGGTTATGTGCTGCGATTCGTCTCGCTCGGCGATCTGCCGCTGGACGGTGACCCGGCGCCGATCGCGATCGCGCTCACCTCACGGGTCGCCGCGGCCGACGCGAGCTTCGAGCTCACCGGGATCGGCGCCGTCCTTCGCGTCGAAGCCGATGCGCTGATGGTCCGAGGAGTGGTGCCGAATGGAGGCGCCTTCGATGCCGGGCTCCTCGAAGGCGATCGGATCCTGACCATCGACGGCGGGCCTGTCAAAAGCCTGGATTCGGCGATCGCCGCGATCCGCGGTCCGGAAGGGACGATCGTCACGCTGCGCATCCACCGCGCGGGCCGCGACTTCGACGTCCGCGTCACGCGCAAGCTGGTGCGGAATTAGCGCCGGCCGCCGAAGGCGGCTCAGGCGCTACGCAGTTGTCTTGTCCGGCCACACCTCGATCGCGGCCTTGCAGTCGGCGAGAGTGGGGACCATCGCCAGACGGATGAAACCCTCGCCGGAAGGGCCGAAGCTGTTGCCGGGGACGACGAGGATGTTCTTTTCGGCGAGCTTCGCGGCGTAGGACTCGCTGGTGAAGCCGGATGGAACGTGGACCCACAGATAGAACGCGCCGTCGCCGCCCACGGAAAGGCCCAGCTTTTTCAAATGAGTGAGCAGGACCGCACGCTTGTCGGCGAAGACCTTGCGGCGCTCTTCGACGTGAGCGTCGTCGTTCCAGGCGGCGATCGCGGCGGCGAGGACGAAGCTCTGCGAAGCGACGCCGAAGTTCGCGCGGCCCTCCCGCAAGGCGGCGATCAGCGCCGGGTCGCCGGCGATGAAACCCGAGCGATATCCCGTCATTCCGCTGCGCTTGCTCAAGGAGTGGATGGCGAGGAGGTTCTCCCGCGAGCCGATCTGCAGCGCGCTGTGCGGCGGGGCGCCGACGTAGAGGTCGACGTACGGCTCGTCGCAGACGACGACGAAGCCGTGCTCCCGGGCGATCGCAAGCAGCTTCTCGTGGTGCGATCGCGGCGCGCCCGCGCCCGTCGGGTTGTGCGGATAGCAGTCGAACCAGATCGACGTCCTTCGCCAATCGTCCGGCGAAATCGCATCCAGATCCGGCAGGAACGCACGCTGGGCGACGAGCGAATACGTCCGCGGCGTGCCGCGCGCGAAGAGGATCGCGCGCTCGTAGACCGGGTACGCGGGATCGGGATACCAGCACAGCGGCCGATCCGGATTGAGCGCCATCAGCGGCAGGTGGAAGAGCGCTTCCTTCGCGCCGGCACAGGGGAGGATCTCGGTGTCGGGGTCGAGCGCCAGCGAAAATCGCCGCTGCAGGTAGCCGGCGACCGCCTTGCGCACCGCCGGCGTGCCCGAGATGGAGGGATACTGCGAGACCTCGGGAACGGCATCGCGGAGCGCTTTGCGAATGAATTCCGGAGTCGGCTCGCGCGGATCGCCGATGCCGAAGTCGTAGACCGGCCTGCCCGAGCGCACCGCGGCCTCGCGCTGCCGGTTTGCCTTCTCCTGCAGATACGCGGCGAGCTTGCCGAGCAGCGGATTGAGCGGCGCTTTCACTCCGCGCGAACCTCGTTCCTCAAGGTCCCGACGCCGTCGACTTCGATCTCGCAGACGTCGCCGGCCTTGATCGGGCCGACGCCGGCGGGCGTGCCGGTCGAGACGATGTCGCCCTCTTCCAGCGTCATCCCCGCGCAGATGAACGAGATCAGCCGCGGCAGCGGGAAGATCTGGTCCTTCGACCGGCCGTTCTGCTTGACGACGCCGTTGACGCGGCACTGCACGCGCAAGTCGGACCAGTCGAGGCCGACGGTGACCCACGGCCCGACCGGGCAGAACGTGTCGAACCCTTTCGCCCGCGTCCACTGGCCCTCCGCGCGCTGGATGTCGCGGCAGGTGACGTCGTTCAGACAGGTGACGCCGGCGATCGCCTTGACGCACTCCGCTTCCGACGCCTTTCGCAGCCGCTTGCCGATCACGACCGCGAGCTCGGCCTCGTGGTGCACTTCCTTCGAGACCGTCGAGGGCGGCAGCACGATCGCCTGGCCATGGCCGATCAGACCGCTGGTCGGCTTCATGAAGATCAGCGGCTCTTTCGGGACTTCCGACGCGAGCTCCTTGGCGTGGTCGAGGTAGTTCTTGCCGACCGCGACGATCTTGCGGCCGGTTCCCCAGGGCATGAGCTGCAGGTCCGCGAGCTTGCGTTTCCCGCCGACGCGCCGGCCGCCCTTGAGCATCGGGTCGAGGCCGGAGATCTCCTCGACCTCGTCGCCCTGCACCACGCCTTCGAGGATCTCGCCGTCCTGCCCGAGAAAACGCGCGATCTGCATCATCTTCGGAACCCCAGCACGTCCTGCATGTCGTAAAGGCCCGCCTTCTTGCCGACCACCCAGCGAGCGGCCCGGACGGCGCCGCGGGCGAAGTTGTCGCGGCTCGAGGCCCGGTGCGTCAATTCGAGGCGCTCGCCGTCCGCGAGAAACCAGACGGTGTGGTCGCCGACCACGTCGCCGCCGCGGATCGTCTGGACGCCGATGGTGCCGGCTTTACGGGCGCCGATGTCGCCGTGGCGCTCGTAGACGACCGACTGCGAGGCGTCGAGACCGAGCGCGTCCGCAGCCACTTCGGCGAGGCGCAGCGCGGTCCCGCTCGGCGCGTCTTTCTTCGCCCGGTGGTGGATCTCGGCGATCTCGACCTCGTACGAGGGCCCGAGCGCGCGGGCCGCGTCGGCCACCAGCCGGAAGAGGACGTTCACGCCGACGCTCATGTTGGGCGCCATCAGGAGCGCAATCCGCTGCGCGTGGCCGGCGAGCTCGGCCTTGGCCTGCGCCGAGAACCCTGTCGTACCTACGACGAGAGCCACGCCCTTTTGCGCACAGACCGCCGCGTGGCGCAGCGAGGCTGCGGGCGCGGTGAAGTCGATCACCACGTCGGCCGGCTTTTCGAGGGCCTTCTCGATGCTGGCGGCGATGGTGACTTCCAGAGGCCCGGCGCCGGAGAGGATGCCGGCGTCGAGGCCGATCTGCGGGCTCTCCGGCTTCTCGAAGGCACCGGTGACGACGAAATCATCCTCGGCGCGGAGCGCGTTCAGGATGCGCGAGCCCATCTTGCCGCCCACGCCGGCGACGCAGGCACGGATCAAACGAGGCCCCCGTAGGCCTTGAGCGCGGCGTCGACTTTCGGAGCCGCGGTCTCCGAGATCGGTGCGAGCGGCAATCGCAGCTCGTGCGCGATGCGGCCCATCTTCGAGAGGGCGTACTTGACCGGCAGCGGATTCGTCTCGAGGAACATGGCCTTGACCAGCGGCGCGAACTTGATCTGCGCCTGCTGGGCCTTCCGGAGATCGCCGGCGGCGAACGCGTCGTAGAGCCCGGCCAGATCGCGGGGGGCGATGTTGCCGACCACGCTGATCACGCCCTGCCCGCCGGAAGCCAGCGTCGGCAGCGTGAACATGTCGTCGCCGGAGAGGATCGAAAAATCGGCCGGCACGCCGAGCGAGAGAATCTCCGCGACGCGCACCACGTTGCCGCTCGCTTCCTTCACCGCGACGATGCCGGGCACTCGCGCGCAGCGCGCGATCGTGTCGGCCAGCATGTCCACCGAGGTCCGCGACGGCACGTTGTACATCACTACCGGCAAGCCGCCCTGCTTTGCTACAGCCTCGAAATGACGGAACAATCCTTCCGGCGTCGGCTTGTTGTAGTAGGGCGTCACGACCAGCGCCGCGTCGGCCCCGGCCTCCCGCGCGCGCTGCACGTTCTCGATCGTGCGGCGGGTGTCGTTGCTGCCGGCGCCGGCGATCACCGGCACCTTGCCCCTGGCTTCCTCCACGCAGATCCGGACCACCCGGACGCTCTCTTCCGGCGTCAGCGTCGCGCCCTCGCCGGTCGTGCCGCACGGAACGAGGCCGTCGATTCCTTCCTCGATCTGCCACTTCGCCAGCTCGCGCAGGGCCCGCTCGTCGACCTGTCCGCCCCGAAACGGGGTGACCAGCGCCACCATCGAACCGCGGAATTGCGCCATGTGCTGCACTCCTGTGAGGCCGGGCACTCTACTGTCGGGAAGCCGCCTCCGCAACGCGCACATCCGCGCCGTCGAGCGCTTGACCGAATACTCGCGAGGCGGGTCTTGCTCGGGTAGCGTGCGAGGGGTGGAGATGCCTGTTCGCAGCCTGATTTTCGCGATCTGTCTCGCCTGCGCGAAGGGCATCAGCGGCCCGACCCCGCAGGTGTCGAACGCGATCGGCGAGCAGGATCAGTCCGCGGCGCCGGCGTTCCTCTGCAACGGGCAGGGCGATCCCGCCGCCGGCTGGCTGGTCGACGCGATCGGCGACAATTTCGCCCCGCTCCCGGCGGATACGCTTCATTCGAATCCGGGCGTGGCGATGCCGAGGGTGACGCTGACCGGGCCCGAGACCTACACGCTGCCGGGCGCGTACGTCCGCTTCACCGACAAGACGCGGATGCCGCTCGCGATGCGCACGAAAGACAGCGCGGCCGACGGCCACGAGCTGGCGCCGGGCAACTACTCGCTGACGGTGACCAATTTGAACGGCGCCTCCTCGACGCTGGCGAACGCGATCCAGGCGATCCCGCCGCCTGTGCTCGTCGCGGTCTCGCCGCTGATCTGCAACGACAGGCCGACCAGGCTGGTGATCCTCGGCGGCAACTTCCGGCCCGCGCAGCGGCCGGCGATCTCGTTCGTGCCGCGCGGCGGGGGCGCGGCAGTGCCGGTGCCGGACTCGGCGGTGACGCTGGTCGCGCCGAACGAGATCGCGGCGACCATCGGCAAGAACACGTTTCCCGCCGGCCTGACCGGCGCGCTCTACACGGTCGAGGTCGCCGATCCGGCCGGCTGCGCGGCGCCGTATGGCGCTGGCCCGCGCGGCCTGGGCGTGACCGACGTGAGCGTCTCCGGCAGCTGCCCGAACCTGGGCATGGCGACGATGAGCCCGAAGTTCGGGTCGCAGCAGAAGAACCAGTCGATCACCATCCACGCCATGCCGGGCAAGCCGTTCACCGGGCAGGCGCCGGCGGTCACGATCACCGCGCCGATCAAGGGGAGCGCGGCGGCGGTGCCGATCCCGCTGCGGCGGGTGGCGTTCGTCGACGCGAACACGATCACCGCGGTGGTGCCGACCTGCTCGGGACTTTCCGCGACCGATGCGACCGGCACCTGCGCGAGCGGGATCGCGCCGGGAGGGCCGTACACCGTCGACATCCAGGACCCGGGCGGCGCGATCGGTTCGATCACCGGCCCGGAGGGGTTCACGGTGGTCGAGCCGCCCGTGATCGCTTCGATCAACCCGGCGACGATCGATACCGGCGGCACGGCCGATCTGACGATCACCTCAGGCGGGACGAGCGGAGCGAACTTCGAGCCTGCCTCCAAGCCGCAGATCGTTTTTCCTGCGGGGGCGAACGTCCGCGCCTGCGACCTGCCGATCAATTCGCGCACGACGTCGGTAATTCACGCGAAAGTTCAGGCGGTTGCGCAAGCCGGTTGCGTCGAGTACGACCCGACTGGAAAGCAGGTCCCGGCCGCCGGCGGCTTCGCGCTCGCCGTCGGGTTCTACGTCATCCGCGTGCAGAACACGGCCGACCCGGCGTTCGGCGATTTCTCCGGCCTGGTGATGACCGCGCCGGCGGCGGCGCCGTCGAACGCGCAGGCGGCGGGCGCGACGCTGATCACCGCGCGGGCCGACTTTCCATTCGTGCAGGCCGCCGATGACGCCGGAAATCATTCCGTCTATGCGCTCGGCGGCATCGACGGACCGATGGGCCAGGCGGGCACCAACACGCTCGCGTCGATCGAGATGTCCTCGATCACGCCGTTCGGCTCGCTCGCCGCGTTCCAGGTCCTCGGGACCGCGCTCCGCTCGGCCCGCCACGGCTCCAGCGCCGTCTCGGTGCAGGTGCCGGGCGACACCGGCTATGTCTTCGTGATCGGCGGCATCGACTCGAGCGGCGCGGCGATCGCGACCGTCGAACGCGCGCAGGTGCTCAAGGCCTCCGACGCCCCGGTGATCGTATCGCCGATCGCGCCCGCCGCCGCCGGATCTCTCGCACCCGGCACCTGGTACTACCGGGTTTCTGCGGTGCTGGCTGCGGCCGACGCGGTGAACCCGGGCGGCGAGACGCTCGCGTCCGACGAAGAGTCGGTCACCGGGACCGGCGCGAGCAGCGCCGTGTTGAGCTGGCGATGCGTTCCCGGCGCGGTGAAATATCGCGTCTACCGCACCCTCTCGGCCAACGCCGCCTCCGGAACCGAGCGGCTCCTCGCCGAACCCGCCCCGGCAGTCGCGAGCTGCGCCGGGACGAACGAGACGTTCACCGACGCCGGCTCGCTCACGCCTGCGGGCCTCACGCCGCCGCCTTCGGGCGCGCTCGGCGCCTGGGTGGCGATGCCGTCGCTCAGCGTCGCGCGCGGCCAGTTCGGCGCGCGGATCGCCGGCGATCGCCTGTACGTCGCCGGCGGCTGTACCGGCGCGGCCTGCAACGCGACCGGCGGCGAGGTCCCGGCGGCGACTGGCTACGAGAGCAGCCAGATCTCGGTCAACGCGCTGGGCCCGTTCGCGAGCGGCCCGATCGGCCACGCGCGCAAGCAGAACGCCGTGTCGCTGGCGAGCAACGCGACCGCTCCGGACCGCGTCGCGGCGGGCGAAGGATGGCTGCTGATCGAGGGCGGCGTCCAGGGCGCGACCGTGCTGACGACGACCACCGGCGCGATCGAGGTCGCCCACGCCATCGCCGGCGGCGCGTCGCAGGGCGCGCTCACGTTCTCGGATGCGACCTACAACCAGAACACGACGAACGCCCTCGATCCCGGCTTCAACTTCGGCCGGTATGGCGGCTGGTCGGAGCTCGCCAGCGATCGCCTCTTCGGCTTCGGCGCGAGCGCGATCTCGGGCAACCCGATCCTGTTCCGCAGCGGCGACGTCTGCAACGGTTCGCCGTGCCTGAGCGCGGCCAGCTTCACCGGAAATTTGCGCCTCGAAACGACGAGTTTCACTGCCCGCTTCCTGCCGGGCGCGACGCTGTACGGCGGGTTCGTCTATTCGGCCGGTGGCCTCGCCTCGACGACCAGCACCACCGTCCTGTCGTCGGTCGATCGGATTCCGTACTGATGAAGACGCTCGCGTTCATCGTGCTCTTTCCTCTCGCCGCGACGGCCGCGCCGCGGTTCATGGTCGCGCCCAAGGTCGGGCTCTACGAGCCGACTTCGCGGCTGTCGGGTGCGGTCTTCGTCGGGATCGAGGCCGGCTACGTCACGCCGGGTTTCGACGATCACCTCGCGGTCGCGCTCGAGGTCGACTGGGTGCGGCCGAAGGCGTCCGGGACGGTGACCGATCCGCGCCTCTCGAACCCGGGCGACTACAACCTCGGCAATTCCGAAGTCGGAGTCCTCCTCTCGGCCATCTACCGGGTCGAAAACGCGATTCCGCGGCTCACGCCGTACGGCGGCCTGGGCCCCGGAGTGTACTGGCATCGGACGGCGACCAACGCCTTCGGCAGCCAGTACATCGAGACCGAGACGCGGATCGGCTTCCAGGTGATGGCCGGGGCCGACTATGTCCTCGGCCCGGGAGCGGCCTTCGGCGAGCTCCGCTACACCTTCTCCCGCGTCGACTTCATCTCCACCGGCCCCTCATCCGCGGGAAGCATGCTCGCAATCGCGCTGGGTTACAGGTTGCGCTTTTAAAATCAACTGCGCACCGCGAAGGCGCGAAGGCACAAAGATTACGGGCTCGTGCGGAGCCGCGACAGTTGCCAGATCCAACCCTTCGCGTCTTCGCGCCTTCGCGGTGAGATTTTGCTTCTAGGTCGTTTCGCCGCGGATCAAGTCCTTGTAGGTCTCGCGGGAGCGGATGATGCGCCAGGAGCGGCCTTCGACGAGGACTTCGGCCGGGCGCGGGCGGGCGTTGTACTGCGAGGCCATCGCCATCCCGTAGGCGCCGGCCGTGCGCAGGACGACGAGATCGCCGGCCGAGAGCGGGGGAAGGCGGCGGCGCTTCGCCAGCACGTCGGAGCTCTCGCAGACCGGACCGACCACGTCGACGATCGCGCCCCCGCGCCGTGGCCGGGCGACCGCTTCGATCTCGTGGTGCGCGTCGTACAGCGCCGGCCGCAGCAGGTCGTTCATCCCGGCGTCGACGACGACGAACTTGCGCCCGCGGTGTCCCTCTTTGGTCAACAGCACGCGGGTGAGCAGGACGCCCGCGTTGGCCACCAGGAGGCGTCCAGGCTCGAGCAGCACCTTGACCGGCAGGCCTTTCAGGGCGCGCACCAGGGCTTCGCCGTACTGCTGCGGCGACGCCGGCTCCGGGCCGTCCCCGTACGGCACGCCGAGGCCTCCGCCCATGTCGAGCCGCTGGATGTCGTGGCCGTCGGCCCGCAGCCGCACGACCAGCTCGCGCATCTTGGCGGCCGCCTCGACGAAGGGCCGGATGCTGGCGATCTGCGAGCCGATGTGGCACGCCACGCCCTCGACGTGCAGGCCCGGAAGCGACGCCGCCAGCCGGTACGCCTTGCGCACCCGCCCCGCCGGCACGCCGAACTTGGACGACGCGAGCGCGGTCGCGATGTAGGGATGTGTGCGAGCGTCGACGTCGGGATTGACGCGCAGCGCGACCGGCGCGATCGCCTTCTTCCCGACCGCCACCCGCGAGAGCTGAGCGAGCTCCTCCTCGCTCTCGCAGTTGAACTGGAGGATGCGCGCGTCGAGCGCGGCGGCGATCTCGTCGGCGCGCTTGCCGACGCCGGAGAAGACGATCCGCCGCGGATCGCCGCCGGCCTCGATCGCCCGGAACAGCTCGCCGCCGGAGACGATGTCGAACCCGTACCCCTCGCCGGCGAGGAGACGCAACAGCGCGAGATTCGGGGCGGATTTGACCGCGAAGCAAGCGAGGAAGTCGAGCCCGCGGAGCGCCGACCGAAAGACGCGCGCGTGGCGCAGGAGCGTCGCCTGCGAATAGACGTATGCCGGCGTTCCGACTTCGCCGGCGAGCTCGGCGAGCGGGACGTCCTCGCAGTAGAGCTGGCCGCGCTTGCGCTGGAAGTGGTTCACCGCGCGGCCCCAGCGTCCGGCGGTCCTGCATCGGCGGCTTCGGGCGACGGCGGACGCGGCGGCCCTTTCACGCCGCAGACCACCAGCGTCGAGGTCGCCAGGACGATCAGCGCCCTGAAGACCCGCCGCATTAGAACGGAATGGCGAGAATGAAGCGCGCTGCGTGCGCGACCGACGGGCTGGCGCCGGAAGTCACGTTGCGCAGGCCGTTGAACGGAATCAACAGGCCGTAGGCGACGCCCGCGTGGAACTTGTCCGAGGTGTCGTAGGTGATGCCGGCGTTGAACTCGAGGCCGAGCGGCTTGGCGAGCCCGGGCGTGTTCTCGTCGAACCACGCCTGCGAATACATCGCCGAGAGGAGCAGCTCGAACCCGGTGTCGTCGCCGCCGCCGCTCTTCCGCCCTGTCGGCCGCCAGCGCAGGGACGGCTTCGCGTACCACGCCGACGTCACCGCCGTGACCAGGTTGCGGAAGAGGATCATGTCGACGTTGAAGGCCCGGTTGAAGGTGAAGTTGTTGATCCGGTCGTGGGGACGATCGGTCGAGCTGAAGTCGAGGTGGCCGCCGTCGATGTCGCCGCGGCCCGCCGCCTGGAACGGGTTCTCGCCGGGCGCGGTGGGCTGCTTGTTGCCGCTGCCCGAGCGCCACGGGCGGGCGCCGAAGCCGTACGCGCCGCGGTCGCCGGAAGCAGCGCCGTACTCGAATCCGAGCAGGAGCGCGTCGGCCCCGCCGAGGGCGACGTCGGTCTGCAGCGCGCCGCCGAACTGGGTGAAGGTGACCGGCCTGGTGAGCTCGGTCGCGACCGCCGGATCGAGCGCCAGCGTCTCGAACTCGACCGACTGGTGGGTGCCGACGCTGCCGAAGGTGCCGGCCAGCTCGGCGTCGAGCCGCCACTTCTTTCGCTTGAGCGAGACGAAGACGTCGGGCTGGTAGAGCTTCGCGGCGCGCCGGACCACCCTCGAGCGCTCGCTGCCGGCGACGGTGGTCGCCACCGGCGTGTCCCACGGCTGCGTGCGGTAGTCGAGGAGCAACCCGTAGTTGAGGACCCACTGATTCGCGTCGAGCTTGCGCTTGACCTCTTCCGGCGTGTCGACGCGGGTGATCTCCAACCCCACCCGGTACCCGTCGTCGAGCGTGTCGAGGTCGACGGTGCGGCCGAGCTCGCCCTTGTCGCCGGTGGTGGTCTGGCCCTTGTCGAGCAGGTCGAGCATCACCGAGAGGTGGTGGCCCTTGAACTCGCGGGGCGCGAACGCGATCCGGTCGTAGGTGTCGCCGTAATCGCAGTCGAGGCAATTGCCGTCGTTGTGGAGGATCCCGAGACCCCAGTGGTAGCCCATGCGTCCGAAGAGGAACTCGCCGAGCTGGGTGTTGACCCGGCCCCAGACGCGCTTCACGTTGACCACGCCCGCCCCGCGGCGGTTGGCGAGGACGGAGAGCGGGGTGAAGGGGTCGAGGTACTGATCGGAGACCGGGTCCGACCCGAGCAGGACGTTGTCGAGGATGTCGGCCTGGAAGTAGATCGAGAGGTCCTCGCTCACTTCCAGCGTCGGCTCGAAGCGGAAGCGGAAGTTCGCGTCCGACTGGCTGTTGTTGCCGCCGGTGCCGATGAACGGACCGGGAAAGAGATAGTGATTCGACAGGTCGGCCCCGCGCCCGAGGTTCATGTCGTTGAAGAACTCACCCCGCATGCGCAGGTAGCCGTGCGGCTGGAACAGGTTGACGCGCTGCTTGAGCGCCTCGACCGCCTCGCTGTCCTGCACCCGGGCCTGCGAATCCTGCTCGACCCAGGCCGTCTCCTGCTTCACCTCGTCCTTGGCTTTCTGCAGCTCCTTGCGGACTTCCTCCATCACCTGGCGGCGGAATTCCTCGGAGTCGAAGGGCGGAACCGCCGTCTTCGGCGGCGGCGGCGTCTCCGCCGGCGCTTTCTCCTCCTTCTTCGGCGCGGGGGGCGGCGCGGCCTGGGCGAGCGCGGTCGCCGTGGTGACGCAGAGAGCGGCGGCGAGACGGAACGGACGGAGCATGGAGGCGGCGCGAGTAACATGCGGTACCAGTTGGGTCAAGGCGCTGAAACTTGCATTCCGGCCGCGCCGGCCTTGAATGTGCGCCATGAATATCGTCTTCGTCCTGTTGTTCGTCGCGGCCGCGATCGCGGGGGCGGTCAAGGGCGACGTGAAGGCGGTCGGCCAGGGCGCGTTCGACGGCGCGGCGCAGGGAGTGACCCTCGCCATCGGGCTGATCGGCGTCATGGCGCTGTGGCTCGGCCTGTTGCGCATCGCGGAGAAGGCCGGCCTGGTCGACAAGCTGGCCCGCGCGGTGCGGCCCGTCTTCCGGCCGCTGTTTCCCGGCGTGCCCGACGGCCACCCGGCTATCTCCGCGATGTTACTCAACATTGCCGCGAACATGCTGGGTCTCGGCAACGCCGCGACGCCGTTCGGGATCAAGGCGATGGAAGAGCTCGACAAGTTGAACCCGACGCCGGGTACGGCCACCAATGCGCAAGTATTGTTTCTCGCCATCAACACCGCCTCGCTGCAGCTGGTGCCGACCACGGTGATCGCCCTGCGGGCCTCGGCGCACTCGAACGATCCAGCCGGGATCCTGTTGCCGACGCTGGGGTCGACCTGCTGCGCGCTCACGGTCGCGATCATCTCGGCGAAGCTTCTCGAACGGGTGTGGAGGTGAGGCCAGCGATCGAAATCGCGTCGACCTGGATCGTCCTCTTGCTGCTGGTCGGCATTCCCCTCTACGGCTGGGTGCGCGGGGTGAAAGTGTACGAGGCCTTCGTCGAGGGCGCGAAGGAAGGGTTCAACGTCGCCGTTCGCATCATCCCGTTTCTGGTCGCGATCCTGGCGGCGGTCGGAGCGTTCCGCGGCGCCGGCGCGATGGATGCGCTGGCCAAGGTCCTCTCGCCGATCACCGGGCCGCTCGGGCTGCCGGCCGAGGTGCTTCCGATGGCGGTGGTGCGTCCGTTCTCCGGGTCGGGGTCGCTCGGGCTCCTCGGCAACATCTTCGCCACCCCGGGGCTGGGGCCGGATTCGTACGCCGGCAAGCTGGGGTCGATCCTGCAGGGATCGACGGAGACCACGTTCTACGTGCTCAGCGTCTACTGCGGATCGGTCGGCATCGTCCGCTACCGGCATGCGCTGGCCGCCGGACTGATGGCCGACTTCACCGGCCTGACCGCGTCGGTAATCATCGCGCGCGCGCTGTTTCGGTAATACAAAGCGTTTTCCATGCGGCGGCTCGCGCTCATCCTGTTGGTCGTTTGTGCCTGCAAGCGCACCGAAGACGAGGCGGCGCGCGCGCGGATCTTCTCGTCCGGGCAGCCGGTGGGGGCGGCCGCCGAGGCCCGCCAGCCGATCGACGCGCGCACGCTCGACGCCGATCCCGCGCTCGCCCAGCGGGTGCTGCACATGACGCAGTCGGAGATCGAGCAGCGGCTCGGGTCGCACCGGGGGCAGCAGCGGGTGCAGTTCGCCTGGTTTCGCGGTCCCGGGCTGCCGGACGGCGGGTCGGAAGTGTCGCTCTCGGAGGAGACCACGCTCCAGCAGGCGACCGGCGGCGACTTCTCGGTCAAGCTGGTGAACGACCACAACCAAGGGCTCGAGCTGGTGTGGAAAGGTGGGGAAGTGTTCGTCAAGAGCCTGTACGGGCCCTTTCACAAGCGCCGCACCGATCGGACCGACGTGCAGCGCGTCCGCGAGCAGGCGCTGTCGGGGCTGGCGACCTTCGATCGACTCGCCCGCGGGTTGAAGCTGAAGATGGCCGGCGAGACGGCCGCCGAGGGCCGGCGGGTGGTGCGCTACACGGTGACCGGCTTCGGCGCTCGCGCGGCGCAGAAGGAAAAAAGCGATCTGCCTCCGGTTGTTTATCCCGACGGCAAGCCGGATCCCGACACCGCCCGGCGGCTCGAGCTGTGGGAGAAAGAAGAGCCGACCGAAGTCTCGGGCACGCTGGTCGTCGACGCCGAAACGGGCGTCCCGCTGGCCTGCGATCTGGAGGGCGACTTCAAGGTGCCATCCGCGTCGAAGGCCGGACCGGCCGCGGAATTGGAGCTGCATACCGTCCTGGTGACGACCGCGGTGGGAAAGGACCCGGGCATCAAGTCCCCGCCGGCCGAGCCGGAGCCGAGCGTGCCGCATGCCGTCAAGGATCCGCTGCGCTTCCTCGGCAAGGAGCCGGGCGCGGCCCCGGCGGTCGAAGAGCCGGAAGAGACCGAGGACGAGGACGAGACGGGTGCGGAAACTCCCGACAAGGCGTCGCCGGACAAGCCGGCGAAGCCCGCCGGAAAGCCGAAATAGCGGATTCTGGAAGAAAATTTGATCTGATCGGAAGGGAGGGTAGTCTGCATGGCGAGGCCGCGACGACCCGGGAGAGGTGACCCTGACATGAGCAACAAGTCCTCTTCGACCATCACCAGCACCGAGGTGCGCGAGCTGCTGCGCACTGCCGCCAGACAGCTCAGCGCGCGAGAGGAAAAGGCGCTGCGGATGCGCTCGGGGGTGGGCGTAAGTAGGGGCGAGTCGTTGCCGCGGCGCGGGCAGGAGAACGCCGAGGCGCGGGCGGAGCTGCTCGCGCTCGAGATCGAGCTGAAGCAGAAGCTCGCCGCGCGGACGGCGCCGGCTTCGAGTCCGACCAAGCCGACCGTTCGGACGAAGGAGAAGGACAAGATCATCCGCGCGCTGCGACGCCTCAAGTAGCGTGCTGATCGCGCTGCTCGTCGCGGCGCAGACGTACGGGCCGCAGCACCTGCCGCCCGTGGCCGACGCGGAAGACCCGCTGGTCGATGCCGCGCCGATCGTCCCCGGTTTGATCGTGCAGCTCGCGTATGCGACGGCGGACAACGTCGCGGGCCGGGCCCTGCTGCCGCCGGATGCGCGCTGTCTCCTGCGGCGCAGCGTGGCCGGGCGCCTGGCCCGCGCGGCGCGGGCGCTGCGGCGGCAGGGGCTCCGGTTGATCGCACGCGACTGCTCGAGGTCGGCGCGGATGCAGCAGGCGCTGTGGAAGGCGTATCCGCATGCCGGTTCGGTCGCGGACCCCGCGCGCGGCAGCCTGCACCAGCGCGGGGTCGCGGTCGATCTCGGACTCGCCGATCTCGAGGGGGCCCCGGTCGCGGTGCCGACCAGATTCGACGAATTCGGCCCCGCGGCCGCGGCCGATGCGCCGCTGCCGGACGGTCCGGCCAAATCGCACCGGGACGCGCTCGAGGCGGCGATGTACGCCGCGGGGTTTCGCGTGAATCCGAAGGAGTGGTGGCATTACAGCCGGCTCTACGGCTGGCGATGGCCGCTGGCGCGGATCGACTAACCGGCCTGCTGCATCGGCGGCCGCGAGCAGGGACATGCGGCGTCGTGATCGATCTCCCGCACCGCCGCCCACCGCTCCTCCACTGCGCGCAAGAGGTCCCTCATCTCCGGCGTTGTCGAGACGATCTGCAGCCCCGCTTCGCGCACTCCGGCCCACGCCAGGCGCGCGGTCGCCCGCACTGGCGCCACCTGCGGGTCGGGTGACAGCATCGTCAGGTCGATCTCGTCACCGGCGACTCCCAGCTCCATCGAGCCGGCCGCGAGGCGCAGGCCGCCGGCGCCGACGTCGAGGCCGCGGCAGAGCCACGGCTCGGTCCCTCGGGGCCGAACCTCGACGAACAGGTCGCAGGCCATCCGGACCTGCTCGCGCCGCGGGCCGGCGGGACCGGCCATCCACCGAGCGGTCGTGCGCGCCGACGGCACGTCGAGCCACGCGCCCTCTGGCGATCGGACCCGCACGTTGCCGTGCAGAAGCAGCTTGTCGCCGCCCTCGGGAAAGGTGATCTCGACGATCGCGCGCGAGATCGGCTCGCCGGGGATCGGCTGCGGCACGAAAAAGCCCTGCCCGAGACGGAGATGGCGGTAGAGGTCGACCACCGAGGCAAACCGGTAGCGCACGAGCCAGCCGGTGTCCTGAACCGGACGATAGCTGTTGCGCCGATGCACCAACGCATTGATCAGCAAGTGCCTCGCCAAAGCCACAACCCATTGAATTGTCGATTGATTGCAAACACCCACCCGCGGCGGAACCGGTAAAGATTCCTGAGCGAGTGACACCGGCGCCGGTACCCCTTACCGGCAGGATTCCAAAAGCTCGCCCACCAGCCCGTCGATGCCCGCCGGAGCGCCCATTTCCGCCCACAAATCCGCAGAGTTGGGACGGCCGCCGCGGTTCCAGAGCGCGGCGAGCGAGGCCGCCGCGCGAGGATTGCGCCACCAGTCTTCGTCGTATCGGTCGCGCAGGTACAGCCGCACTTGCGCCGCCAGCGCACGGCCCGCGAGCTCCGCGTCGCCGAAGGGGTCGAGGTCCGCGAGCGCGAGACCGGCGGGCAGGTCCGCGCCGGTCGCGCGGGTGAAGAGCTCGCGGTGAGCGGCAGCGGCGCGAGCGCCCAGACCGAGCTCGTGCGCCTGTCGAGAAGCGAGCGCGCGCGCAGCGGCGATGCGGGCGTCGATGACGCCGGAGATGGCGATCGCGCGCTCGTCGTCGCGCGACAGCTCGGCCCTGGCGCAGCGCTCGAGGAACGACGAGTCGCGGGCGAGGCCCTCCAGCAGCGCCCACGAGGCGTGGACGAGGGCGGGATCGCCGAGCCAGAGGTCCTCCGGCGGCGCATCGGAGGGCGGGCGGGCCCGGAGCTGCGCGACGCCGAGCGCACCGAGGAGGTGGCCGACAGCGCGCGGCCCTTCCTCGGCGAGGAAAGCGAGGCCGACTTCGAAGGGCGGGTCGAGCGGCTCGGCGAGCGCGCCGGGCCATTTGAGCGGGCGGTCGTCCTCGTCGAGCTTGACGGAGCCGCCGGCGGCGACGTCGAGGCGGAGCATCTCTGCCCAGCGGCGGACGGTCCGGAGGAGCTCGCCGCGGGGAAATGCGCTCGAGCAGCGGGGCGACCAGAGCAGGTGAAGCAGGTCGTGTCGCTCGGCGCCGCGGCGCACACCGGTGTGCCGCTCGAGGAGCCAGCCGCCCAGGTCCTGCGCGAGTGAATCGGTACGGTCGAGGAG
>JAIVGS010000125.1 GCA_020201435.1 Myxococcales bacterium | reverse complement strand
GTGAAGTGTACAGCGAAAGCGGGGGGGAGGACGAAGAGGAAAGCGAAAGGGAAAGGGAAAAGGAAAAGGAAAGGAAAACGAAACGAATAGGGAAAACGAAGAGGGAAAACGAGATCCTCCTCCTGCTCCTCCTCCTCCTTCTCCTTTTCCTTTTCCTTTCCTTCTCCTTCTCCTTCTCGTTCTCGTTTTAAGCGACCGTCTCGACGATCACCGAGACCCCCTGCCCGACCCCGACGCACAGCGTCGCAAGCCCGTAGCGTCCGCCCCGCCGCCGCAGCGTATGCGCGAGATGCCCGAGAATCCGCGCCCCGCTCATCCCCAGCGGATGCCCGATCGCGATCGCCCCGCCGTCGACGTTGACGCGCTCCGCGTCGACGCCCAGCTCATCGATCACCGCCAACGACTGCGCCGCGAACGCCTCGTTCAGCTCGACGAGGTCGATCTGCTTCAGCGACAACCCCGCTTTCGACAGCGCCCTCTGCGTGGCGGGGACCGGGCCCATCCCCATGTAACGCGGGTCGACGCCCGCCGACGCGGCCGCGACGATGCGTGCCAGCGGCTTCACGCCGAGGTCGGACGCTTTCCGCGCCGAGGCGATCAAAAGCGCCGCGGCCCCGTCGTTCAGCGACGAAGAATTCCCCGCGGTCACGCTGCCACCCTCGCGGAACGCGGGCTTCAATTTCGCCAGCTTTTCCAACGACGTATCGGTCCGCGGCCCCTCGTCGCGGACCATCTCGCCGACCGGGACCAGCTCGGACGCGAGCTCAGCTTTCACCGCCCGCTGGTGCGACCGCAGCGCGAACTCGTCCTGTCGAGCGCGCGGAATGCGGTACCTGTCCGCCACGTTCTCCGCCGTCTCGCCCATGCTCTCGAGCGGAAACCGCGCCGCCAGCCGCGGATTGGGAAACCGCCACCCGAGCGACGTGTCGTACGTCTGCATCGATCCGCTGACGAACCCGTCCGGCGGCTTCGCCACCGCCCACGGCGCCCGCGTCATGCTCTCGACCCCGCCGGCGATGCAGAGGTCCATCTCGCCGAGTCGAATCGCGCGCGACGCTTGCACCGCCGCCTCGAGCCCGCTCGCGCACAGGCGGTTCAGCGTCACGCCCGGCACGCTCTCCGGCAGGCCCGCGAGCAGGAGCGCCATTCGCGCCACGTTGCGGTTGTCTTCGCCGGCCTGGTTGGCGCAGCCGAAGAAGACCTCGTCGATCTCCCGCGAGGTCACCGGCACTCGCTTCAAGAGCTGCTCGATCGCGAACGCCGCGAGGTCGTCCGGCCGAACCTGCGACAACCCTCCGCGCAGCTTGCCGACCGGCGTACGCACTGCATCGATGATCACGGCGTCCATGCGCGAGGCCCTCGTTTCGATTACATTCCGCCCATGCGCCTGCAGCCCGGCGAAACCGCGCCCGACTTCACGCTCAACGGCGTTCCGCCCGGCGCGTACCACCTCGCCGACCAGCGTGGCAAGGTCGTGGTTCTAGCGTTCTATCCCGGGGATTTCACGCCCGTTTGCCTGCGCCAGCTGCAGCACTACGAAGACCAGCGCGAGCGCCTGGTGTCGACCGGCGCGGTCCTGTGGGCGATCTCGACCGACACGCTGGAATTGCACGAGCGGATGGCGAAGAGCTATGCGCTGAGCTTTCCGCTCCTCGCCGACGAGGGGGGAAGGGTGGCCGCGCAGTACGGCGTCCGCGGCCTGCTCGGCAGCGCCAAGCGGTCGGTGTTCATCGTCGACGAAAAAGGCGTCCTGCGTTATGCGCACCAGGATCCGCTGTCGTTGTCCTACCGCAGCGTCGACGACATCCTCCACGCCCTGCTCGATTCCGGCCTCGTCACAGCTCGGCCGGCGTGATGTCGTGCAGTTTGGCGAAGTCGAGCTGGACCCGGCCGTCCGGCTTGGGCGAGAGCATGTCGGCGTAGCGGAAGCCGAACTTGAGATTCTCGGGTAAATACCGCCAGTTACCCTGGATGTTCTGGGACGACGTGCCGTCCAGTCCGCTGACCGAGACCATGATCTCCAGGTCCTCGCCGCGCAACGATTCTTCGGTCGCGCCACGCAGCGGGCTGTCGGGGCCGATCGGATGCAGCACCTGCCAGCTGCGTCCGAGCGCCGGCGACCAGACGCGCGTGAGCTGCAGGTCGTGCATGCGGTAGGTGGGCACGCCCTCGCGGCTGACTTCGGCGCGCGTCAAGGTGACATGCACCTGGGCTTCGACGATGAAGTTGCCGCGCGTGTTGGCGAGCCGGATCGCGAGCGTCGGGACGCCCTCGCGTCGATAGATCACGGCGCAGCGGGCGAACTCGAGCTTCGCCACCGGAATCGAGAACTTGGAAAAGACGAGCCCGGTCGCGACCGCCACCACCACGAGCGCGGCGATCGACTCCAGCGTGACCGCGAAGTTGGCCGCGCGCGTGACCGGGTACATCGCGCCGTAGCCGATCGTCCCCGCCGTCTGCACGCTGAAGAAGAACGCGTCGGAAAACGAGCCGGCGCGCGCGCCGGCGATCCCGCCGGTGGTCAGAAAAACGAGTGCAAACAGGATGTTGACCGACAGGAACAGCGCCGCGATCGCGAGCAGCGTGACCCACCAGGGCGCTCGCAGAAGCACGTGGTACAGGTCGCCGAGCAGGTCGGTCGGCGCATTGATCGGGTCGATCCCCGAATCCGCCGGCTGCGGGGCTCTCGCCATCCCCGCAGCATGCCGTCAACCATCGGCCTCGTCTAAAAATCGCCGGTTGAAGCCGTTCCTATTTGATACCGAGCTTGTCTTTGACCTGGTTGCGCGTGTGGCGGGCCTTGTGCTTCGCGTCGCGCGCGGACTTCTTTGCGTGGCGCTTGGTCTTCGAGGTGCCGCTGTCGGTGTGCAGCGCGTCCTTCGTGCTGTCGACCGCGTCGTTCGCCGTGTCCTTGATGTCCTTGTTCGTATCTCCGCGGTTCGCGAACGCCGGCAACGCCAGACCCAAGGCCAGTGCAGCAATGATCGCCTTCATCGTGCCCCCTTCGGAAGCCGGCCGGCGGGCCGGCGGATAGGGGAAAAGTAAGCACCGCTGCGAAAGGGGGACAGGATGGCGCTTGCGCGGCCATCATGTCCCCGTATCGGTACGCCCGGCCGTATGCCTGCGCTGCTACTTCTTGTCCGGCGGGTTGGTCGACTGGTCGGAGCCCGACTGGTCGATCGGCTTCGAGGTGTCGACGGGCTTCTGCGTGTCGGTCGGCTGGCCGCTCACGTCGCCAGGCTTCGAGGCCGCGCTGCCCGTCGTGCTGCCGGTGTCGGGCGTCGTGGTGCTCGGCGCCGCTGGACGCTGGACGCTGCCGCTGGTGTCGCTGCTGCCCGAAGACGGCAGGGACTTGTCGGATGAAGACGGCAGCGACTTGTCGGAGGAAGACGGCAGAGCCTTGTCCGACGAAGACGGCGAGCTGACGCTGCCGCTGTTCGAGGTCGAGGTGCTGGTGTCGCCGCTCGACGAGGGCTGCGTCATGCTGCTGCTGCTCGAATCGCTGCTCGAGGGCAGGCTCGAGCTGCTGCTCTGATCGGTCGAGGACCGCTTGTGCATCTTGCTGGTGTCGCTGCGACCCTGCGGCGAGCGGTGCTTCTTGTGCTTCTTCACCGTCGACGTGCTCCGGGTCGAGTTGGCGTCGGAGCTGCCGCTGATCGAGCTGTCCGACTTGACGCTGCTGCCCGTGCTGTCGCCCGCCGCGCCGGTCGTCGAGGTGCCCGTGGCCGAGCTGTCGGCAGGGGCGTTGACCGCGCCGCTGTTGGTCGAGGTGCTGGGGAGCGCGCTGGTGCTGCCGCTCTGCGAGTTCGAGATGCCGGCCGTGCCCTTGTCCTCGCCGGTCGAGCTGGTGCTGCTCGAGGGGTTCGCGGCGGTGTTCTTGCTGTCGTCGTTCGTGGTCGTCTGCGCGCGCGCGCCGAATGCTGAAAGGGCGAGCGCAAGCGCCGTGCTGAGAATGATCTTCACGTGGTCTCCTCCTTGGTAGGTGAGGAGACGGTGATGACTCAGCGGTCCGATTCCAACGATCGAGCGGCTGCTCTTTACGCGGAGAAGCTGGACCCGCAGCCGCACGTATGCTTGGCGTTCGGGTTCTTGAAAGCGAATCCGCTCTGGCCGAACTGGCCCTCGACGTAATCGATCTCGACGCCGAGCAGGTACATCGAGCTCATCGGGTCGACGAAGCACTTCACGCCGCTGGCCTCGAAGACCAGGTCGCCGGGGCGCTCTTCCTTTTCGATGTCGAGGCTGTACTGGAAGCCCGAGCACCCCCCGCCGACCACCGCGACGCGCAGGCCGGAGCCGGTCAGATTTTCACGCTCGATGGTCTCTTTCACCATCGCGGCCGCCTTGTCGGTCAGGCGGACGGGCGTGGGCGGCTGCGTCGAGGTCTTCGCTTCGGCGGTCGTGGTCTGGGTTTCCATGGGCATCAGTATAGTCTTGGATGCACGGATTTTTCTAGGGATTCACCGTGCGGCCGCCGTCCACCGTCAGGATCTGACCGGTGATGAACGGCTGCTCCGCGAGAAAAACGACCGCGCGCGCAACGTCTTGCGCGGTTCCGATGCGGCCGAGCGGGATCCGTTTCAGGAGCCTTTCGTCCCCGGTGTCGATGGCCCCGGGAGCGACGCCGTTGACGCGGACTTCCGGCGCCCATTCCAGCGCGAGGAGTCGCGTCAGCGCCGCGAGGCCCGCTTTCGACGCCGCGTAGTGCGCGTAACCCTTCCAAACCTGTGATGTTCCACAGACATCGAGCAGCGTGACGATGCTCCCGTGGGCGGCCTTCAGGTGCGGATAGGCCGCCTGCATCAGCCGGAACGGGCCGGTCAGGTTCGCCGCCAGCATGGCTTCGAAGCGCTCGGGCGAAAGCTCGGCTGCCGGCGCTTTTTCGAACTCTGCCGCGTTGCACACCAGCAGATCGAGACCGCCGAGTTTCTCGATCGCCTCGCGCACGATCCGCTCCGGCTCCAGCGCCTGATCCCCCTGCACGACGATCTCGGCGTCCTGCGGCGGCGTGTTCCGGTAGTGCATGGCGACCCGCGCTCCGCGATGCTTCAACTCGAGCGCGATGGCGCGCCCGATCCGCTTCGCCGCCCCCGTCACCAGCGCTTGCATGGCGGAAGAATACGCGGTCTGTTGCGCCGCGCGATGGGGAAGAAGGACAAGCAGCCAAAACCGGCGCCGCCGCCTCCGGAGGAGGAGATCCCGATCTCGACGGCGCCGCTGCCGCTGCTCAGGATGGACGCGCGCGGCCTCGGCGAGTTCCTCGAGCTGTGCTTCAGCGACAAGCGCTTGCTCGAGCTGTGCGGCGAGCTGCGGCTCTACAGCCCCGGTTACCGGATCGAGGCGATGCCGCCGGACCAGGTCGCGCGGATGCTCGCCGACGAGGTGCGCGAGGCGAAAGACGCGCAGCAGCTCGTCGAGAACGCCACCCGCGAGGCGCTGCGCAATCCGATCCTCGAGGGCAAGCCGATGACCGAGGATCAGTTCCGCGACGTGCTCGAGCTGTTCACCGGGGACCCGCTGCAGCACATCGCGCGGCTGGCGTGGCGATCGCTGATCGACGACGACGAGAAGCTGCGCGAGCTGACGCCGTCGATCGTCGCCCTCGGCATCGAGCTCCTCGACGCCCCCGCGCGTGCCGAGAAGCCGCGCAAGCCGCAGCTCTCGGCCGACGTGCAGGAGCTGCGCAAGAAGACCGAGGAGGCGCTGAAAGAGGCCGAGCGCGCCGCGAAAGAGCGCGATTCGCTGCGCGAGCAGCTCGCGCAGTCGCGCTCGGAAACGGTGGCGCGCGAGAGGACGCTGGCGGAAGTGCGCGAGGAGTTGGGGCAGGTCCGCGGCGAGCTGACGCGAGCCTCGGCAGAGGTCGCGCGTTTGACCGCGGCCGGCGAGGGCAGGGCGCTCTCGGACGCGCGCCGGCTCGCCGACGAGAACCGATCGCTGAGCGAACGGCTGCGAGCTGCCGTCGAGGACCGCGACCGGCTCCGCGACGACCTGAAATCCGCGCAGAGGCCCGCGCCCGCCGCGCCGCCGCCGGCCGCAGTCGAGGAGGATGTCCTGCCGAGCGCCGAGGAAGCCTCGACGTTCCTGATCCCGATCTTCACCCGCGAGTTCTACGACTCGATCCAGCGCTGGGACCGCCGGATGCAGCGGGCCGCCTTCGACAAAGTCTCTTTGCTGGCACGTGATTGGCGTCACGGATCCTTGCGCGCGCTGGCGCTAGAGGGGCTGCCTGGCTACTACCGTATCCGTATCGCTACCGACGTCCGGCTGATCTACCGCCGCGGAGAAGGGAATACCCTCGAGATCCTCTCGCTGATCGACCGCGAGGACCTCGATCGCTACATTCGGCAGGCGAGGACGCGATGACTGAAATCGACGCGAAATCCGTCCAGAAGAAGCTCGGTTCGGCGACGCCGCCGATCGTGCTGGACGTTCGCAATCCACCGGAGATCGCCGCCGACGGCGCGATCGAAGGTTCGGTCCTGATCCCGATGGATCAACTCCCCTCGAGGCTCGCAGAGATCCCACCCGAGCGGGAAGTGGTCGCCGTCTGCAAGCGCGGCATGCGCTCCTTCAACGTCGCGAACTGGCTTCGCGCGCAGGGCCGAAACGCCGTCAGCCTCCAGGGCGGCATCGACCAATGGAAGGCGCTCGGCCTTCCGCTCAAGAAAGCGTGACACAGAGCTTGGGACACATAGATTGGGACACATAGATTCAGCTAGATTCAGCACCCGCTGCCGGCGGACGTTGGGGGTCCGCTCCTCAGACATGCAGAAATCGCTTGTGCTTCCCGCCCTGATCGCCGTGGCTCGCCATTTCTGAACTCGTCGCGTGACCCCCAACGTCCGCCGGCAGCTCTCGCGCGCGTTTCGCAGAAAAC
>JAIVGS010000124.1 GCA_020201435.1 Myxococcales bacterium | reverse complement strand
GCAATAGTCGGCGATGGTCACGTCGACCTCGTGGCCGACCGCGCTCACCGTCGTCACCGGGCAGCCGCACAGCGCGCGGGCGACGACCTCCTCGTTGAACGCCCAGAGGTCCTCGAGGCTGCCGCCGCCGCGGGCGACGACCACGACGTCGACGCGGGGCTGCTTGGCGGCGCGGACGATGCCGCGGGCGATCTCCTGCGCGGCGTTGTCGCCCTGCACCCGCGCGGGGACGATCAGGACCGGCAGGTTCGGAAAGCGCCGGTGGAGCACGCGCAGGAAGTCGTGGACCGCGGCGCCGGTCGGGCTGGTCACCATCGCGATCCGCCGCGGCAGAAACGGCAGCCGCCGCTTGCGCTCGCGGGCGAAGAGGCCCTCTTTTTCGAGCCGCTCCTTGAGCTGCTCGAAGGCGATCTGGAGCGCGCCGGCGCCGAGCGGCTCGACGCTGTCGCAGACCAGCTTGTACTCGCCCTTGGGCTCGTAGACGTCGAGGTGCCCGCGCGCGACCAGCGACTGGCCGTTCTTGACCTGGAACCTGAGCCGCCGCGCCTCGGTCCGGAAGAGGACCGCATCGAGGGTCGCACCCTCGTCCTTCAAGGTGAAGTAGACGTGACCCGCCCCGGAGGTCGAGACGTTCGAGACCTCGCCTTTCACGAGGACCGACAAAAAGCGTCCCTCGAGGACGCCCTTGATCTCGCGGGTCAGCTCGGAAACCGAGTAAATCCGGGGCCCTTGCGCGACCCCACGCCTCCCGAACAGATCGAACTGCCCGGCAGTCGTGGCCGGCTTTGGCGGCAGTCGTTCAGGCATGGCTCAACTACAAAAGCGCACCGCGAAGGCGCGAAGGCGCGAAGTTTTTGGGCTGTGCAATCATCGCCGCCTATCCTCCCGACCCAACCCTTTCGCGTCTTCGCGCCTTCGCGGTGAGATTTGCTTCTACTCTTCCTTTGACACTTTGCCGTCGAGTTTGTCGAGCCAGCGCTTGGCTTTTTGCGCGGTTTCGTCGGAAGCCGGCAGGGTCTCGATCACGAGCTTGAAAGCCTTGCGGGCCGCTTCGGCGTCGCTGTCCTTCGCCACGTACCCGCGCAGGTAGATCTCCTTGCACCGGTCGGCGATCTGCCGGAGCTGCGCGACCGCCGCGTCGTTGGAGGGGTCGTCCTGCACCGCCGCCCGCAGGTGGGCGGCCGCCTGCGGGAGGCTGTCGTCGCCTCCCGTCTGCGCGGCGCCGATCTGGTAGTGCAGCGCCGAGAGCGCCTTGCGCACCTCGCGGCCCAGCCGGCCGTCCTTCCCGCCGCCGATCGCGCGATCGGCCGCGGCCGCCTGCTCGAGGGCGCGCACCGCCTCGGCCGTCCTGCCGGCCTGCTTCTTCGCGAGGCCGTCCTTGTACGACGCGTCGAAGATCTCGAGATCCTGCAGCATCCGCTCGGCGCGCGGACTGATCGAGACCCGAGCGCGGCCGATCGCCGCGCCGATGTCGCCGGCCAGATACGCCTCGAGCACGCTCTCCATTTCCGACGGCGGCTGCGCGACGGGCGCCGGCGTCCGCCGCCGCTCGACCACGGGCGCCTGCGGCCGCTTCTGCGCCGCGATCGCGTCCTTCACCGCCGTCACGTCCGGCCGCGACGGCTCGGCGAGGAGGACCGGATCGAGCAGATCCTGCGCGGCGCTCGAGTCGCCCGACTCGACCCGCGCTTTCGCGTCGCGGACGGCGGCGTCGATCGCCTCCTTGATCTGCCGCGAGACTTCGTGCGCGCTCTCGGCGAGCGCCGAATCCTCGGGCACCCCCGCGAGCGCGGCCCGCGCACCCGCGTAATCCCTTCGCGCCAGCGCCGCCTTCGCCTGCGCAAGCTGCTGCGCGCGCGGCGCCTCGCTCTGCGCCGATTCGAGATACCGCGCGATCTCCGGATCCTGCCCGTCGAGCTCGGCGGCGATCTTGAGCTTGTCGCGCGCTTCCACCCACTTGCCCTGCTTGAGGAGCGCGACGCCCTCCTGGAAGCGCTTCTGCGCGAACTCGCGGCTCTCCGCGCCCTGCGCCGCTGCTTCCGCGTCGGCCGCGTCCTGCCGCCGCTTCTTGATCAGCCCGGCAGCGAGGAGGATGACCAGCGCGACGACGACCGCCCCGTACAGCGGAGCCCGCTTCTTCCAGGAGACGGCCGGCGGCGGCGTCTTGTTGCCGGTGACTTCCTCGCTGAATTTCGCCTGTAATTTCGAGCCCTTGACGACGACGCCTCCGGGCTCCACGAACTGGACCCTGGTGTCGCCCATCTCGATCTCATCGCCGTGCTGCAACGGATACCGCTCGATCGACTTGCCGTTCACGCGGGTGCCGTTACCCGAGCCCTGGTCGAGCACGATCCACCGCTCGCCCTGCTTTTCCAGCCGTGAGTGCAGCCGCGACACCGAGATGTCGGGAATGACGAGGACGTTGTCGGAGCCGCGCCCGATGGTCGTGAGCGGCTCGGTCAGCGGATGCTCCGTCCCCTTGCGCGGGCCGGCGATGATCACCAGGCGCGGCGAGTCGACGCCGCGAGGCCGGGCCTTGTTCTTGTCGTACACGAGGGTCGCATCGCCGGAGCCGGCCTCGACCGGAGGCGGGCCACCCGGATCGGTGGTCTCCACCTTCGGAACCGGCTTTCGCGACGGTGGTTTTGCGGCCGGCATCAGGAGTTCATCTTACTCGGAAGCGGCCGCCGTCTGCGCCGAGACGATGTTCTCCTGCGCCTTCTTGCGGCATCCGGTCGGGTCCTCGCCGGGAAAGTGCAGCAGAACTTCGCGGTACGTCTGCTGCGCCTTGTCGTCCTGGCCGTAGCGGGTGAAACGCGCGGCGCTGAAGAGCAGCTTGCCGCACTCGCGGTCGAGGTCGCGCTCGCAGTCCTTGATCAGCTGCGCGACCTCGGCATAGAGCGCGGGCTTCTGCGGCAGGCCTTCCATCTGCCTTCGCGCGTCGGCGAACGCCTTCCACGCGTCGTAGAGGTTCCGCGGCGCGATCCGCTTTTCCTCGAGCTTCCGCCGGCCGCGGTCGTAGGCCTGCCTGGCGGCGAGCAGATCGCCGGGCGTGATCGCCAGCATCTCGACTCGCACTTTTGCGACGGCCCAATCCTTGTCGCGCTGATTCTCGCTGAAGGTGACGAAGTTGCGCCCGTCGGCCGAGAGCGATTCCTGAGGAATCGTCACCACTTGCGGCTCGCCCCGCGCTCCCACCACCGGCGCCCAGGCCAGGTGCTTGCCGTTGACGCGCAGCTCCAGCTCGCTGGGCGTCGAAATCCGCATCGGCTGGTAGTGGAAGAGAACCCGCGTCTGCTGCGGGACGTTGAAGCCGAAGACGACCTTGTCGCCGCAGTCGACGTCGGCCTCGAGGTGGCCGAAGGTGAACGAGGCGGTGTCGTCGTCGACCGCGACGGTGTCGGGGCAGGCGAGACCCCGCTGCGCACGGCTCTGGACCGCCGTCCGTGCGACGCCGACGAGGATCAACGCCGCCCCGCCGGCCGCGGCGATCTTCACCCACGCCGGCAGCTGTTCCACGGCGCCGGCCTTCGGCTCGATGGCCCTGGGGGGCGCCGGCATCGCCGAGACGCGGGTTTCCACCTCCCGTTTCGGCGCCGGCGACGTGATCCGCGTCTCGTCCGACTCCGAGAAGAACTCGAACGTCACCGGCCCCACGCCGATCCGGTCGCCGGCGCGCAGCGACATCGGCTTCTGGAGCACGGCCCCGTTCAGCTCGGTCCCGTTGGCCGACCCATTGTCGAGCAGCATCCACGCCACACCCTGCCGCTCGATGCGAGCGTGCATCCGCGAGACGCCGGCGTCGTTCAGGACCACGTCGTTCTCCGCGCCGCGCCCGATGGTGACGTTGTCGATCTCGAACTTGAACTTCTGGCCGCGGCCCTTGCCCTCGGCGATGGTGAGCACGAAGGCCATCGCTCAAAAATTCCCGCCGAAGAACACCTGGTACGCGATCGGCCCGAACAGCATGATGAAGATGGTCGGGAAGATGAAGCCGATCAGCGGCAGGAGCAGCTTGACCGGCGCCTCGTTGGCCAGCTTCTCGGCCCGCTGCGTCCGTTCGATCCGCATCTGCGTGGAGAGGATGCGGAGGATCTTGCCCAGCGGCGTGCCCATCTTGTCGGCCTGGATCAGCGCGTGCACGAACGAGGTCAGGGTCTGGAGCTCCACGCGCGCCGCGAGGTTGCGCAGCGCCTCCTCCCGGGTCTTGCCGAGCTTCAGCTCTTTCAGCGTGGTCGCGAGCTCGTCCGACAGCGGCCCCTTGCGGCCCTTCTCGACGACCTTTCCGAGAGCCGCCGCGAAGTCGAGCCCGGCTTCGACGGAAAGCGTAAGGAGATCGAGGTTGTACGGCAGCGCGCGAGTGATGGCGAAGTGGCGCGCGCGGACCTTGTCGCGCAGCCAGATCAGCGGGTAGGTCGCGCCGAACGCGGCGAAGATCAAGGCGTAGAAGACGCTGAAGTCGAGCCAGAACGCGCACAGGACGCCGATGCCGAGGAAGGCCACCGCCGAAAGCTCCATGAAGGCGACGATCTCGGTCGATTTCAGGTCGTTCGGCTTCCCTGCCCGCCGGACCTGGTTCTCGATCTGCGTCAGGCGCCTCTCGGAAACCCAGCGCTCGTTCATCACCGCGAGGAACTGGACGATCGTTCCGCGCAGGATGCCGAGCGAGGACGGCCCCGGCGGCGCGAGGCCCGCGACGACGAGCGCGTTCTGCTCGCCGAGCTGCGCCAGGTAGCGCTGGTACAGCTTCAGGTAGAACTGGTACCCCGCCAGCGCGAGCGCGACGGCGAATCCGGCCGCGAACAGCGCGGCCAGAACCTGCAAGGCTTCCGGCAGGAGGTCGCTCATACGTCGATCGCCACGATGCGCCGGATGAGGAGAAAGCCGGTCGTCTCGAGCAGGAGGATCGCGCTGACCAGGATGTAGCCGAAGGGGCCGTCGAACATCGGGTCCATGAGATCCGGCCGATACCAATTCAGGAAGAGGCCGATCCAGAGCGGCAGCGAGGCCACGATCCAGCCCTGCAGCTTGCCCTGGCTCGTCAGCGCCTGGATCTTCCCTTCGAGCCGGAACCGCTCGCGGATGGTGGCGGCGATGGTCTCGAACATTTCCGCCATGTTTCCGCCGAGTTGGCGCGCGATGTTGGTCGAGGTCGCGACCAGCTCGAGGTCTTCGGAGCCGACCCGGTTGGCCATGTTGACCAGCGCTTCCTCGAGCGGGACGCCGAGCTTCACCTCTTTGGTGAAGAGACCGAACTCCTGGCGCAGGGGCGCGGACGACTCGCGCCCGATCTGCTCCATCGCCTGCTGGAACGTGAGACCGGCGCGCAAGGCGTTCGCCAGCTGCTGCAGCGCCTCTGTCAGCTGGGTATTGAAAAGTCGGATGCGCCGTACGCGGTAGTACCGGACGGCGCCGGCAGGAGCGAAGAACCCGAGGGCCGCCGCGATCGCGCCGAAGAACGACCCGCCCAGCCAGTACCCGATGCCGGCGAAAATCAGCAGCGCCGCCATGTTGAGGACGACGATCTGCCCCGGCTCGATGAACAGGAACATGTCGCTCAAGTCGTTCATCGACTTGGTGACGTAGCGCAGCTTGTACTGCTCGAACGCCTTCTGCAGCACGTCCAGCGCGAGGAAGGCGAGGAAGAAGATCGCCGTGCCGCCGAACAGACCGACGAGGGACGCCGCCATCGTTTACTCCGACTTCGCCGCGACGCCGGTGCTTTCGTTGGTCGTGCTCTTGTTTCCGCGGATGATCTGGATCGTCTTGTAGCGCTTCTGCTGCAGCTCGCCGGCGCGCTCGCCGGTCATCAGGGTCTTCTGGTCGACGACCAGCCGCTTTTCTTCGTAGTCGAGGTCGTCGGGGTTGCGCAGCAGCAGGGTGAGCGTTCCGAGCTCTTGAGCCAACGTCAGGATCTCTGCCTCTTCCGGCAGGACCAGGAGCGTAACTGTTTGAAATTTCTTGTCTTCATCGGCGACGTAAGTGGTGTTGGCGGTGATGCGGCCGGTCGCGAGCACGACGACGTTCTGCAGGAGCGTCACCGTCTTGGTCGCCTGGGTCTCGTTGTCCCGGAAGGTCCCGACCACGTCGACGTGATCGTTCGGCCGGACCCACAACCCGACCGCGCTCTTCTCCTGCACGTCGATGGTGACCGCCCGCCCCTTCGGGTTGATCATCGTCGAGAAATCGGCCTCGCGCGCGGACTCGAAGTGGCTGACCAGGATCGGGTCGCCGGCCTTGAGCGGCACCATCACCCGCTGGCCGACCGGGCTGTCCTGCTTGAGCGAGCCGTCGTCGTCGACCTTGATGAACGACTCGGTGACGAACTGCGTCGGCATCTCCTTGACCGCGATCATCTCCGCGTCGAGCTCGGTGCCCTCCGGGATGTCGACCTTGGCGCAGAGGATGTTGACCGTCTGCCACGTGTCCTTGACCCGCCGCTCCTTGGCCTTCATCGCCGACCACGCGACGACGAACGCCAGGACGCCGAGCGCGAGAGCGATCAGAAGCGGATTCTTGCCCGACAGCACGTTACCTCCCGGCGCGCCCTTTGGGACACGAAGGCGCACCTGCGGCGCGGCCATCATGTCCTCGACTTGTCGAGGCGACAGCGTACGCGGCAGCCGGGGGCCCGCGCAAACCGACGAATGCCCGACGGAGGGCTAGAACTTGGCGGGCTCCGGCGCTGCCGGTTCCGACTTCGCCTTGGTGCCATCGACCTCGCGGGTGGCCCGGGCCGCGGCAGAAAAAGCAGTCTTTTCATCTGGATACCTGGTCGAGAGCCGGTCGCGGACCCGGATGGCGTCCTCGAACTGGCCCGCCGCCGCGTAGCACTCGACCGCGTGCGCCAGGTCCCAGGCGGCTGATTCGGCCTTGTCGCCGGCCTCCCGCCGCATGTCCGCCGCCTTCTGGTAC
>JAIVGS010000019.1 GCA_020201435.1 Myxococcales bacterium | reverse complement strand
GATTCTGACGATCCACGGCTCGCTCTTTTAGGGAAACTCGGCAAGGGAACGGAAAGGGAAAGGGAACGTTCAGGGCGAGGGCAAGGGCCTAAGGTAAGGCTGACGCGCATACCGTTTCCCTATCCTTCTCCCTATCCCTGTCCGTTCCCTTTCCCTTTCCGTTCCGAAACCCCTCCCCGAAGCAAGAGCGGGACGCCCCTGCCACACAGGTGCGTCCCGCGCTTCGTTCGAACCGAGTTGTCTTCTCTTTACGTCACCGGCATCTGGGACCGGCCCGACGAGAACTGCTCGCCGACGCCCATCTCGTCCGCCTTCTTCCGCATCCGCTCGCCGAGCTCGTTGCGTCCTGCAGATACTTCAGGGCCTTGAGACCCTGCTTGCGGATGTCCTTGACCATCATTCTCGCCTCCGGCTTCCGAAGAAAAGCGGCCCCCGCGGCCGCGGTTCCCGAACTTTCATCCAACGCGCAATCTGCGCACGAACCCGTACGCGTGCTTTGGCCGGCCGGCCCTAGAACGTCGAACCGGCGGCTCCCTCGCCCGGCTGCGCAGCGACGCCGCCGGCGATGGCTTCGAGCTGGCTCTTCACCAGCGGGATGATCGCGAGCTTCAGGCCGTAGCGCACGAGCCGCGCCGTGAACGGCGAGAAGAGCCCGCCGCCGAGGATGTACCCGACGCCCGCCGCCGCGGCGACCATCGCGATCGGATTGCGCTGGACGCGCCCGCGCAGATCGATCGACTGCGAGAAATTCGTCGCCTGGCTCGCGAATGCATCCTTGAACGCGCGGGCCTCTTCGACCGCTTTCTTCGCGTGACCCATCGCGCCCTCCGTGCCCAGCCCCTGGTACTCGGTATTGATGGCCACTTCGTTGCTCCTTATCGAGAGACGATCTTGCCGATGACGTAGCCGAGAGCGACCGCGCCGGCGAGGCACAGGATCGGCCGCTCGCGGATGAAGTCGGAGGCCGTGTCGACCGCCTGCTCCACCGCCGCGCGGGTCTGCTCCATCACCTGCTGCGCATCTTCGACGTTGATATTGTTCAGGATTCCGCCAGCCGTGCCCTGGCCATTCGAGCCCTGGGATTCGATTGCCATGTTGGGGTACCTCCGGCCATCGCACGGGAAAGGGATCCGGGTCCGTGGCGATGGTGAGCGGAAGCTAGGCACCCGGGTTGCCCACGGCTAGGGGTCGGATTGCCCCCTTGGGAAGGAGATCGACCCAGAGGGGTAGGTGGTCGCTCGCAGCGCGGGTGGGGCGACCGTTCACCACGCCACTTCCCAGCACTTCGACGCCGTCGTCGACGTAGGCGCGATCGAGCCGCAGCATCGCGAGCCGGGAGGGCCACGTCGGCCGGCGTGCGCCGGCGACCAGCGCCGCGTCGCGCAAGTGCGAGCGCAGGAGCCGGAGGATCGGGCCTGGAAGCGGCGACCACATGTTGAAATCTCCGCAGACGACCATCGGCGCGGTGAGCGCGGTGTCGCGGAGCAGATCGGCGGACAGCAACATCGCCGCTTGCCGGCGCCGTTCACCGCCCGACAGACCGAGGTGCAGGTTGAAGAGATGGAGCGAGGCCCCGTCGGGCAGCGACAGGTCGGCCCGAAGGCATCCGCGCGGCTCCCGGTGGGGTACGGAAAGGTCGTAGTTGTGGGCGTGCGCGATCGGGAAGCGAGAGAGGATGGCGTTCCCGTAGGGCCGGCCGGCGAGCACCAGATTCGGCCCGTACGCGACGTACCAGCCGAGTCGGCGGCCGAGCCAGGCGGCGTGATCGGCGGTCTCGTTGCCGCGGTCGGCCCGGTGCGGGTCGCCGACCTCCTGGAGCGCGGCCACGTCGCAGCGCATCTCCTCGAGCAGGATGGCGACGCGGCCGAGATCGTTCCGGCCGTCGGTCCCGTGGCCGCCGTGGATGTTCCAGGTCACGAGGCGCATGCAGCCGACTCCAGCGCCTGCGCCCTCCCGCTGCGCTCGAGGAAGAACCGGTGCAGGTCCAGCGGCCGGATCACGCCGGCGAACGCGCCCTCGCCGAGCTCTTCGGGGTGGATCATGAAGGTGTCGAGCACGTCGCGCGAGAGGCCGCCGTGCGAGCCGAATTCGAAGGGGTAGGCGATCGTCTCACCGCCCGGTGCGGCGGCGCCGAGCAGGATCACGTCGCCCGACGAACGGATGCGCAGGAGATCGCGCGCGTACGTCGCCGCGAGGGGATGACCGACCGCCCGCGAAAGCTCGGCCGCGTCGGAGGCCCGGTCGAGCTCCAGCCGCCGGCCGCCCCGCAGCGCGAGGGGCCCGCGCTCGCCGCGGACCAGCGCAAAGCCGACCGCCGGCGACGCAGCGCACCGCTCGAGCAGCCCCGGATGCCGCGCGCGCAGCTCAATTTCCCGAACAGGATCGGGAACTTGCGTGGAATAGACATGGGCGATGTCGCCGGCCGGCACGACCAGCAGCGACCCGCCGGCGTGCGACGGATCGGCGCCGTCCAGCGAGCGCGCCTTGTGCCGCGCCCAGGCGAGAGCGCCGGTCCCGACCGCGCCGGGGAGCACTTTCGAAAGCCGCCGGTACCAGCGCGCCTGCGCCGCCGCCCGGGCGGCTTCGCCGTCGGCCATGCCGTCCGCCAGCAGGTGTTCGCCGATCGATTCGCCCAGCACCTCCTCGGCGGGGCGGGTTGCGACCTGGCCGTGATCGCTGAAGAGGTACAGCTCGTACGCCAACTCCGGCAGCGCCTGCGCCGCCGCGACGATCCGCCCCAGCATCCGGTCGAGCTCCCAGAGCTTGAGCAGTGCCATCCGCGAGTACGGACCGCGCCGGTGGGAGTACTCGTCGTAGCCGATGAAGCAGGAGTAGACGATCGGCGTCCCCCGCGCGATGTCGATCACGCAGCTGTTGGCGGCGAACTCGGCGAACAGGCACTCGGTCATCACCCGGTGGAGCAGGAACTGCGGCTCGTGCTGCATCGAGCCGATGTGCGAGATCCACCGCGCGGTTTCCACCGCGGCCGAGGCGATGTCCATTCCCAGCGCGCCGGCGATCCGGCCGGCAGTCGCGGAGTGGACCAGCGCGGCGACGACGAAATCGCGCGCCTGCGGGCCGAGCGGACCGCGCGACAGCTCCTCCATGCCGAAGTCCTGCGCGCACAGCTCTTCGTCCCACCCCGAGAGCGTCCAGCGCCGGGGCAGCGCGCCGCCGGAGAAGATCGAGCAATACACCGATCCGTCGCGCAGCAGCGGCATCCCCGCGTCGTTCAGCTCGCGCTCGAGCAGGCGCGCGTCGGCGGCCCGGTCCATCCGCATCTCGCGCCGGCGCCGCTTGTCGTACCAGCTGTAGCCCGGGATGTCGTGCTGAAGGCCGTAGAGCAGGCCCGCCTGGAACGCGGGCGTGGACGTCGGCGCTCCCGCGCGGCACGGCGACAACCGGTACGGCCCGCGTTCGATCAGGCCGCGCAGGTTGGGGGCGTAGCCCTGTTCCATCGCCAGCTCGAGCTGCGCGCGGCCGACGCCGTCGAGATGCAACAGCAGCATCCGCCGGCCGGACGGCAGCGGCGGACGCGCCTGTCGCCCCCCGCCCGCGACGGGCCGCAGGACGCCTCGCACCAGCCCCTGGACGAGGCGGGAGCGGATCCCCACCGCTCAGACCTCTCGCTGGCGCAGGACGCGGAGCACCGTGAACGGAATCTGCAACAGGTCGCGCGCGATGTTCCAGCCGAGGCGCACCGGCACCATCGCCATGCCCGCCACGGTCCCGACCAGGTCGACCGCCTTGCGGGCCGGCTCGGGCAGCTTCTCGATCTTCTCGCGGGCCTTCTCGCGCATCGCTTCCGGCGCCTCGCGGATCATCCGCTTGCCCTCTTCGATCGAGCGCGGAATGCGCAGCGGCATCTCGGGCCCCATCGCGCCGTCGGTGCGGAGGCCGGCGGCCTGTTCGAGCTCGCGCGCCATCTCTTTCACCGTCTCGGCGTTTTGCTCGGAGGCGAGCCGTTCGTGCTTGCGGAACTCGGCCTCGGCCCGCTCGGTCTCGGCCTGGCCGATGAACTCATGATGCTGCGTCGCCTTCCGCTCGAGTGCGGCTTCCTTGCGGCGGTGGCTTCCCTTGCCTGTATGCCTGCTCACGGAGTCCTCCCTCGCGGTGAAAAAAACCTAGGGATCGTACGTGATTGCCGCAACGCGGCAGCGCCGCTCGGTCAGGTGTCCCGCTTGCCACCGCGGCGGATCGGGTATTCTCGCCCAATGGGTTTCGAGTTCGCCGGGGCCACCGACGTCGGGCGCAAGCGCGACCACAACGAAGACTCCCTCCTCGTGCTGCCCGAGCACCACCTCGCCGTCGTCTGCGACGGCATGGGTGGCCATGAAGCCGGCGAAGTCGCGTCCGGAATCGGCGTCGAGACGGTGAAGAAGTTCTTCGACATCGCCAACGACCCCGACGCCACCTGGCCGTTCCGCTACGACCGGCAGAAGGACGAGGGCACCAATCTCTTGTCGGTCGCCGCGCAGTGGGCGAACCAGCGCATCCGCGAGTCGGCCGGAGCCGAGGCGATGAACGCCGGCAAGCGAGGCATGGGCACCACCTACGTGGCGTGCCTGGTGCGCGAGAAGAAGGCCTGGTTCGGCTGGGTCGGCGACAGCCGCGGCTATCTCTGGCGGCGCGGCGAGCTGCACCCGACCACCAGCGATCACTCGCTGCTCAACGAATTGATCAAGACCGGCCGCCTCTCCGACGACGAGATCGCCAACTTCCAGCACAAGAACGTGATCACGCGCGCGCTGGGGATGGCCGATCAGACCGAGGTCGACGTCAGCGCCTGGGACCTCGAGCCCGGGGACGTCTGCGTCGTCTGCTGCGACGGGTTGACCGGCATGGTCACCGACGAGCGGATCGCGGAAATCTTGAGCAAAGAGACGGACTTGCAGCATGCTTGTCAGACGCTGGTGGACGAGGCCAACAACAACGGCGGCATCGACAACATCACCGTCGCCCTGGTCCGCCTGGCCTCTTAAAAACTCATAAGACTCACCACGGAGGCACGGAGAGCACGGAGGTTGGGTTTACAAACCCAAAAACTCCGTGGCCTCCGTGCCTCCGTGGTGAGCCTTGCTTTTCAGAGGCCTGCCCAACTGCGCAGGATTTCGGTGTCGAGGTCGTCGACCGGGACGGCCTCCGCGTCGGTGACTTTGCCGTCGGTGACGACGCCGCGGATCTCGGGTGGAATCACGGCCACCCGCCGGGGAACGCCGGCCGCGCGAAGGCGATCGACGGCCTCGTCCCGCCACTGCCGGTCGATGTGACTCGCGTGCCGCTCCAGCAGGTCGGCGGCCCGCGCCGTATCGCCGAGCCGGGCGATCTCGTCGACCAGCGCGACGAGCTCGGCGGCGGCTTTCCGGAACCGGCCGGCGTCGGTCGCCGCCAGCGAACGGCGGCCGTTCACGTGCCGTTCGGCGAGGGCGCCTTTGCCGGTGAACCACCAGATCTGCAGCTGGATCGCGCGCTGGCGGTCGTCCTCGACCCGATCGCCCTGCGGCACCGAGGCCTGCGAGGCGAACCAGGAGGCGGCCGCGAACTGCGGCCATAGCGCCTGGCAGCGCGGGGTCACGATCTGCGCCAGCGCCGGGTCGGCGGAGAGCGCGTGCGCGCTCGCCTCGGCGCGAGCTTCCTCGAGCGCGACTTCGTCCTGCGGCGTTCGCGACATCTCGCGCAGGGCGAGAACGGCGAAGCGAAGCGCGGGACCGCAGCGGCGCAGATCGGCCGCGACGGCCGGATCGGCGAGCACCGGCTCGGCATCCCGGACGCGGCCGACGGCCTCCTCGGCGCCGGCGAAGACCGCGCTCTTGTTCCCGACGGTGAGCGCGAACGACCGCAGCGGCCGCAGCGCACCCGACGCGGAGGCGAGCGTCAGCGACTCGAGCGCGACCGGCTTCTTCACCGCCTGCGCGATCGCGTCGAGCGGTCCGGCGTGCTCCGGGTCGGCGAGTCCGACCATCGCGCCGAAGATCGCCTTGCGATTGCGCGGATCGGCCGACCGGTCGAGAAAGCCGGCGAAGAAATCGACCGGCCCCGCCGCCTCCAGCCAGGCGCGCTCGGCGGCCTCGAACGTCTCGGGCTGGCCGGTCCGGAGAAATTCCGAGAGCGGCTCGAGCACCGCCCGCTGCGGCGGCGCCGCGTAGGTGGCGGCGCGGTCGAACGCGGCCGCAACCGCTGGAACTCGTTGGATTTCTTCCGTGAGGTCGCGATCCTCCTTCACCAGGCGTGAATTGAGCGGAAACCGTTCGCGAAAACCGCGCAGATCGCGCTGCGTCACCCCGGCATACAGATTGACGGCGCTGGCGGTGAGATCGCCGCCGTGGGATGTGCGCAGCGGATCGACGCGGGGGTCGAAAAGCGGGCCTTCCAGCGCGCGCAGCGCGTACTCGATCGAAACGGGTCCGTTTCCCAGGTCGGCGCCGGCCGCCTGGGCGGCGAGCGCCGCTACCCGCAGGTCCGAGAGCGTGAACGGCGGCGCCTGCTTGCGGCCGGTCTCGTAGTCGTGAACGCCGTGGTTGAGCCAGAAGACCCGCGCGTACGCCCGGATGCGTCCGAGCAGCGCCGGCGGCACCACCTGGGGCCGCGAGAGAATCCCGCGCAGCACCCGCGCGATCGCGAGGTTGTGACGGTAGTTCTGGTCGAGCGCGACGGCGTCGCCGCCGGCCGCCGCCTGCGAGGTCCAGTACGCGAGCAGCCGCTGATCGCGCCCGAGCTGCGCGAATCGCGGCGCCGCGAGCGCCAGCACCGGCGTGTCGCCCACCTCCGCGATCACCTCGCCGGGCTGCGGCGAAAACTGCGGACACCAGACGCATGTTTCCGGGGCCGGCGGGGGCTTCGGCGAGCTGTGGGCGGCGGTTTTCGCGGGCGCAGTCGTGCACCCGACAAACGCCAGCGTCATGGCGATCGCCTGCGCGACGTGCTGGCGCATCGGCGCTTGCTACCGGCCGGAATGCGAGCCGTCAACAGTGGACTTCGCCGCCGCGCCTTGGGAGACTGGAGCCACCGGAGCGCCGCATGTCCAACGACACGCACATCCACTTCAAGGACTCGACGAAGCAGGCGGCGCTCTTCGAGATCATGATCCTCGCCGCTGCTGCGGACGGCCGCGTCGATCGCGTCGAGGTGGAGGAGATCTACCGCCAGGTCTTCGAGCGCCCCGAGTTCCACGGCATCCACGCCGACGATCTGAAAAAGGCCATCGAGCACGCCGCCAAACGCGTCGCCGAGGCCCACAGCCTCGAGCACATCCTGCCCTCGATCGTCGACCGGCTGCCGGACAAGGCCTCCCGCGAGCTCGCGTTCGGCCTCGCCGCCTCGGTCGTGATCGCGGACGGCAGGACGCCGCCGGCCGAGCTCAACATCCTGAAGGCGCTGCAGGACATGTTCGACCTCACCGAAGAGGAAGTAGCCCGCCTGTTCGAGACGGCGCAGGCGCACGGCCAGTTCCCGCCCACGCGCGAGAAGTAAACCTCCTTGGCCCTCCAGATTCGTTTTTTCATGGCGCCCGAGGACGAGCGCGACCTGCTGCGCCGGCTGGAGCGGTTGCAGCTCGAGCTGTGGCCCACGCTGAGCGACCCCGGCTATCGGGCGCCGTTGATCACCGAAGCGATAACCCTTGAAGATCCTTCGTATTATCTCGCTGCGGGCGACGTGATCGGCTACCCGATCAAGAAGGGCCCCGACCGCGGCCGTTGGGCGATCGACGAGGTGGCCTCGCCGGTGATCTTCTTTTCGAGGTCCCTCGCCGACGCCGAGGGCGATCTGCGTTCCGGCTACTTCTGGGCCGAGACGGAGGCCGCCGGCGACAACGCGCGCACCGGCGGCAAGCCGCCGCGCTTCCACAAGGTGGTGAAAGAGCTCACCGAGCTGATCAAGTCGCGCTATCGGAAGAGCTCGCCGGTGAAAGGGACCATCTACTTCGTCGGCCCGGCCGCCGCGCGCGCAGGTCTCAGGCTGCGCGAAGAGGGCCGCAAGGGCGAGCCGGTGCAGGTCTATCGCTGAAGGATCGCGGTGAACACCGTGCGCCCCGGGGCCGACTCGACGGCGACGTCGCCGCCGTGGGCCTGTGCGATCTGCTGGACGATGAACAACCCGAGCCCCAGCCCGCGCGCGTGACCGGAAGCTTTGCTGCCCCTGCGGAACGGATCGAAGAGCTCCTCGCGCTCGGCATCCGGGATCGCCGCGCCGCCGTTCCGGACCGAGATCTCGACGGTCCTTTCGAGGCCGCGGGCGGCGACGCCGACCGGTTCGTCCGGCGGGCCGTACGCGATGGCGTTGGTAAGCAGATTCGAGAGCAGCTGCGCGACCCGGTCGGAGTCGAACGCGCCGGTCGTGTCGCCCTCGACCTCGACGTCGATGGTGCGGCCCGGATTCGCCGCCGATACCTCGTCGACGCAGGCGCGCACGCTGTCGCGCAGGTCGCCCGGCTTTCGCTTCACGGTCAGGCCGCCGCCCAGCCGCGCCTCGGTGAAGTCGAGCAAATCCGCGATCATCCGGCCCATGCGCTCGGCGCTGGACGAGATCCGCGCAGCCGCCGCCAGCGCCGGATCGGGCAGGTCGCGGAGCCGCATGACGAGCTTCGCGCTGGCGAGGATCGCGGTCAGCGGCGTGCGCAGGTCGTGGCCGAGGATCCCGATGAAGCGCTCGCGGAAGTGCGCCGACTGCTCGGTCTCCTTCTCCTGGCGGACCCGCTCGGTCTCGTCGCGGAACGTCGCCACCGCCCCCCGCAGCGACCCGTCGGCCCGGCGCAGCGGCACCGCCACGACGTTGAGCGAGCGCACCAGCCCGTCCGGACCGCGGCGGTTGACGATCGACTGCGCCATCTCGCCGCGCAGCGCCTTGGCGAGCGGGAACTCGCGCACCGGCGCGCCCGGCTGCGACGTCTCGGCCCATTTCGCCATCGGCGTCCCGGCCCGAGCCCCCAGCTCGCGCGCGGCGGGGTTGACGATGCGCAGCGTGCCCTCCTCGTCGGCCATGGTGATGCCTTCGCTCACCTGGTCGACGATCGCCGAAAGCAGCTCGCGCTCCTGCTCCGCCTCCTCGCGCTGGACCATCTCCGCGGTCAGGTCCTTGAAGACGATGGCGACGTGCGAGACCTTTCCGCCGCGATCGAACAACGGAAAGAAAGTGGCCGACATCGCCACGCGATTGCCCTTTTCGATGCGGACCTGGGTCAGCTCGCGCGGGTCGTACCAGACCGGCGGAATCGTCACCGTCTCGCCGCCGAACGCGCGCTGGATCAGCGCCAGGACGCCGTTCTTCGCCGCGATCTCGTCCTCGAGGACGTTGTACTCCGGCGGCGGCTGGCTCCCGAAGAGGTCGAGAAACGCCTGGTTGACGAGCAGCGAACGGCCGGTGGCGTCGTAGATCTGCAACGCCACCGGCGCCCGCGCGAAGAGGCTCTCGAGCAGCGAGACGGGATCGGGCAGCTGCGCGAGCGCCGCCCGGATCTCCTCGAGGTCAGGCACGCACCAGCTCGGCGTAGAAGCGGATCGCGCTGCGCGCCGCCTTGACGAAGTCGCCGAGGTCGAGGCTCTCGTTCTCAGAGTGCGCGTTGGTGTACGGGTCTTCGACGCCGATCAGGAGCGCCGGCGCCCCGCCCAGCTCGCGCGAGAAGGGGTCGACGAACGGGATCGACCCGCCGCAGCCGATGCTGACCGGCTCCTTGCCGTAGCCGTCGCGGAGCGCCTTGCGCGCCGCCTTGAACGCGGGCGCCTCGGTGTTCGTGTACCACCACCCGCCGGTGGCCTCGGGCGTGACCTCGACCTGCACGCCCCACGGCGGGTCCTTCTTGAGCGCGTCGATGAGCTTGCGCTGCACTTCCTCGACGTCCATGTCGGGAACGGTCCGGATGCCGAGCCGCGCCCAGGCGCTCTCGCAGATGATGTTGCGCGCGTCGCGCCGCGTGCTCGCCTGGATCGCGTTCACCGCCAGCGAAGGCTGCCGCCAGTTCATCTCCCAAGGCGGCCGTCCGCCGAGGAGCTGCACGCCGGGGAGCATCCCGGCCTGCTTGCGGAAGAGCTCGTCGTCGGTCGGAAGTGCTTGTAATGACTTCTTTTCTTCCGCGGTCAGGGGTCGGACCTTGTCGTAGATGCCGGGCAGATCGATCGAACCGTCCGCTTTGGAGAGCCGCGAAAGGATCCTGCAGAGCGCCATCGTCGGGTCCGGCACCGGCCCGCCCCACATCCCGCTGTGCACCGGCTGCCTGAGCGCCTTGACCTCGACCTGCACGGTGACGAGGCCGCGCAGGGCGGTGGTGATCGACGGCAGGCCGGTGTCGAAGTTGCCGGTATCGGTCAGCACGATCGCGTCGGCCTGCAGCATCTTCCGGTATTTCTTGAGGAACGCAGGCAGCGAAGCCGAGCCCGCCTCCTCCTCGCCCTCGATGATCATCTTGACGTTCACCGGCAGCGCGCCGTGGGCTTTCAGCCAGCTGTCGATCGCCGCGATGTGGACGAGGATGCCCGCCTTGTCGTCCGCGGCGCCCCGGCCCCAGAGCCGTCCTTCGTTCTCCACCGGCTCGAACGGGTCGGGGATCTTCCACTTCTCTTTCTCGCCCGCCGGCTGGACGTCGTGGTGCGCGTAGAGCAGGAGGGTCGGCCGCCCCGGCGCCTGCGTCCACTCGCCGTACGCGTAGGGGTGCGCGTTCGGCATCTCGAGCAGCTGGACGTTCTGGAGGCCCTTGCGCTTCATCAGATCGCAGGTGGCCTCGCCACTCCTGCGCACCTGCTGCTTGTCGAATCCCTCGAACGAGACGCTCGGAATCCGTACGAGCTTCTTGAGCTCCTCGAGGTATTCGGGCTGGTGCGAGGCGTGCCAGGCGAGTGCCTTCTCGATCGCGCTGTCGTCGACGGGGGCTGGGTTCATGCGGCGGACCTTAGTACCATCTTGAAACCATGTCGAAGGCGTTCACTCGCGAGGATGAGTCACTGGACGAGGTGGTGGTCGAGCGCCTGCCGCCGCCCCGCGAGCCGTCGGGCGCGGCGCCGGAAGTGGCGGCGTCGGGCGTGGTCCGCGCCGGCGCCTTCGTCGGGCTCGACGACGGGTCCGAAGTTCAGGTCGTCGAACCCGAGGCCGCGAACGCTTCGCTCCGGCGCATCAGCGTCGAATCGCCGCTCGGCCGCGCGCTCCTCGGCAAGCGAAAAGGCGACGTCGCCACCGTCGAGCGGCCCCGGGGCGACGCCGAGTACGAGATCGTCTCCGTCCGCTACTGACGCGGCAGGCGGCAGATGCCGTCGCGGATGAGGCAGACCGAGTCGTCGTCGACGAGAAGCGAGGGACGAGCGCTTGCTACGCGGCGCGCGCTTCGGAGGCGAGGAAGTGCTCTTCGAGAGCGCGCACCGTCTCGGCCTCGCGCTCGAGCGGAAAACAGTGGCCGGCGCCGGGAAGCACCAGGAGCCGCGCGTTCGGGATGCTGCGCGCGAGGAATTCCGAGTTCGCGGGAGGCACGAGCCTGTCGCCCCCACCGGTGATCACCAGCGTGGGTGCGCGGATGTGCGACAGCCGCGGCACTGTGTGGTGACGTGCGATGGCGAGGACCTGCGCGGTGGCGAAGCGCAGCGCGGTCCGCTCGGCCCGCTTGATCCACTCGAGAGCGCCGGACGGGTTCTGCGCGTGCCATTCGGCCGAGACGAGGATCCGCGCGACGCGCGCCGGCGTCACCAGCCCGAGATTGAGCAGCAGCAGGTCGAGCTTGGTCGCGAGCGACGGCGGCCTCGCCTTTCGCCACGACGCGATCGTGCACCCGAGCGCGAGCGAGCGAACGCGCTCGGGATGCCGCAGCGCCAGCTCCTGCGCGATCATGCCGCCCATCGAGATGCCGAAGACGTGGGCCGAGCGCAGCCCGGCCGCCTCGATCACCGCCGCCGCGTCGTCGGCCAACTCGCGCATCGTGTACGCGACGCCGACCCGCGCCGACCTTCCCGTGCCGCGGTTGTCGAAGACCAGCACCTGAAACCGCCGCGCCATCAGCTCCGGCAGCCGGTCCCACGCGCGCGACGAGAGCGCGAGCCCCATGATCAACAGCAGCGGCGGATTGCGCGGGTCGCCGAGCGCCTCGTAATGGATGAAGTGTTTTCTACGGTGAACGAGCGGCATCCACGCTCCCTGCGGCCCGCGGTCTGAGGCCCGAGGTCTTCAGTTCGTTCAACGCTCCCCGGAGCGCGCCGGCAAACGCGGCCAGATCGCGCGCGGCGTCGGCATCGCCGATCAGGCCGACGCCGATGCGGCCGTCGTAGCTCAAGAGCGCGATCCCGATCGCCTGCTGCGCCGCGAGCGGCACCAGCGGGAAGCACCACTGCATCCGTTTCCCCAGTAAAAACAATGGGAACTGCGGTCCCGGCACGTTGGTGACGACGACGTTGAACATCCTCGTCACCGCCTGCAACCGGGCCGCCCGCGCGACCAGCGTCGGCGGCGCGAAGTCGCCCAGCCGCGACAGGGCGTGCGCGCCGATGGCGTGGCCGTTCTCTTTCAGGCCCTTCATCGACTCGCGCACCTTGCGCAGCCGCTCGATCGGATTCGCCTCGGTCACCGGCAGCGGACAGAAGACCGCCGAGACCTGGTTGCCGAAGGTGCCGCGCTGGTCCTCGGTTCGCACGCTCACCGGAACCAGCGCGCGCAGGTCGGCGGCCGGCGGCGAGCCGCGGTCGGTCAGCCACGTCCGAAGCCCGCCCGCGACGGTCGCGAGGATCACGTCGTTGACCGTCCCGCCCAGCGCCGAGCGGACCTCTTTCACCTCGGCGAGCGAAAGTTCGACCATCTCGAATCGGCGGTGCGGCCCGATCGGCACGTTGAGCGGCGATTCGGGCGCGCGGCCCATCGAGACCACTTCCAGAAGCGGCTTGAGGCCCGAGAAGATCTGCCCGAACAGCTTCACCGCCTCGCTGTTCGGCTCGAGCGCCTCGCGCACCATCCGCAGCGGATGCGTCACCTGTTCCTTGACCGATTTGACGAGGAGCTGGGAGACCGGCGGCGCCTTGCGCGGCGCCCATGCGGACGGCGCCGGCGGCGGGGACGAGGCCGGCTCGCTGTCCATCAGGATCGTCGCCAGATCGACGCCCGAAACGCCGTCGATCATCGCGTGGTGCGTCTTCGAAATGATCGCGAAGCGCCCCTCTCCGAGTCCCTCCACGAGCCACATCTCCCAGAGCGGCTTGTCGCGGTCGAGGGCCTGCGAAAAGAGCCGTCCGGCGAGCTTTTTCAGCTCGGCTTCGCCGCCCGGCACCGGCAGCGCGGTGTGGCGGACGTGGTACTCGAGGTCGAATTGCGTCTCGTCGACCCACACCGGCCGCCCTTGTTTCAAAGGCACGAACATCACCCGCTGCCGGTAGCGCGGGACGTGCTCGAGCCGCGCCTCGACGAGGTTCAAAAAGTCGCGGTAGGGCGGCGGCGGCCCCTCGAAGATCGCCACGCCCCCGACGTGCATGTGCGCCGTCCGCTCTTCGAGGTCGAGGAAGAGCGAGTCCAGCATCGACAGTCGCTCGTACCAGGTGTCCATGGAAGCGCTAGCTTAGCTCACCACGGTTGCGCGCGGCGGAAAGCCGGTGCATTCAAGGGCCCCTCATGACCCGCCCGATGACGTTGACCGAGAAGATCCTCGCCGCGCATGCCCGGAACCTGCCGCGGCCATGGGTCCAGGCGGGAGACGTTCTCCAGGTCAGCGTCGACTGGACGATCGCGTCGGAGCTGGCCTGGAACGGCATGGAGCGGACGTACTCGATGCTCGGCCGGCCCAAGCTCTTCAACCGCGACAAGTTCTTCCTCGCGGTCGATCACACCGTCGACCCGGTCACGCTCGCGACCGACAAGCGGGCGCAGAAGCTCGTCCAGCTCTCGCAGAATTTCGCGCGCGAGAGCGGCATCAAGCATTTCTACGACGCGAACCAGACCATCCTGCACACGCGGTTCTACCGGGACCTGGTGCGGCCGAACGATCTCGTGCTCGGCGCCGATTCCCACACTTCCTCACATGGCGGTCTCGGCGCGATCGCGATCGGGCTCGGCGGCGCGGACATCGTCGTGGCGATGGTCCTCGGCTCCTCGTGGATCCAGGTGCCGGAGGCGATCGCGATCGAGTACAGCGGGAAGCTCCCGTTCGGGCTCGGCGGAAAAGACGTGATCTTGCGCACGCTTGGCCTTCTGGGGCGGAACACGGTCGCGATGGAGCGATCGGTCGAATACCGCGGCGAGGGGGTGCGGCAGCTCTCGACCGACTCGCGTTTCGCGATCGCCAACATGACTGCCGAGTTCGGCGGTTTGAACGGCATCTTCGAAGCCGACGAGGTGACCGCGGCGTGGCTTGCGGGGCGGACCGAAGCCGACGACCCCGAGTCGTCGAAGCCGATGCGCGCGTTCCGGGCCGATCCGGACGCGCCCTACGCCCAGAAGTTCCCGATCGACCTGAACGCGCTCGAGCCGCAGGTCGCCCTGCCGTTCTCGCCCGACAAGACCAAAGGCGTTTCCGAAGTCGCGGGGACCGAGCTGCAGGGCCTCTTCATCGGCGCGTGCACGACGACCGAGGAGGAGCTGGTCCTGGCCGCGCTGGTCCTCGAAGCAGGGGGGACGCAGCGCCCCGGCAACGATCACCAGATCGTCGTGCCCGGCGATCTGACGATCGACGAAAACCTCCGGCGCGCCGGTCTGTGGAGCGTCTACGAGCGGGCCGGTTTCCGAGTGGATCCGCCGGGTTGCTCGATGTGTCTCGGCGTCGCCTCGCGAAAGGCGGGCAAGGGCGAGAAGTGGCTCTCGTCGCAAAACCGCAACTTCGAGAACCGGATGGGCGACGGGTCGCTCGCGCACCTCGCGTCGGCGGCGACGGTCGCGGCGTCGGCGGGCAGCATGAAGATCACCGACCCGCGCCCGCTGCTGGCGAAGGTCGATCAGGATCGCTATCGAAAAATCCTCGGCGGGCGGAGGACGCGGCCGACACCGGAAGTGCAGCTCGTCGAGCCGCAGCCGCATCTGGGCGCGGCGGCGCCGAAAGCCTCGGCCAAGGCAGCGCGAGCCGAAGCCAAGCAGCGCGCGGCGACGATCCGCTCGCGAATTCAACGGTTTGGCGACAACGTCGACACCGACGCGATCATCCCGGGCCAGTTCTGCCACCTGACCTCGCTGGCCGAACTGGGCGCCAAGGCCTTCCATTTCGTCCGGCCTGACTTCATGCAGAAGACGACCGAAGGCGCGCGCGTGGTCGTCGCCGGCGAAGGCTGGGGCTCGGGCAGCTCGCGCGAACAGGCCGTCCTCGCGCTCAAGGGCGCTGGCGTCGAGGCGATCGTCGCGAAGAGCTACGCGTTCATCCACAAGCGCAACCTGGTCAACGAGGCCCTGCCGTTCCTCGTCGTGCACGATCCCGGGTTCTACGAGCTCGCCAAAGAGGGCGAAGAGATCGAAGTCGACCTCGCGCAGGGCCGCGTCCGCATCGCCGGCCAGAGCTTCGCCGCCGAAGAGCCGTCGAAGATCATCCAGGCGCTGGTCGGCGAGGGCGGAATCGTCCCCGCCATCCAGCACCACGGCACGACCGTCTTCGAGAAGCTCACTTCGTAGCTTCCGCCTCGACGCCGGTCGCGAGCAAAAAGCGCGAGACCATGTTGTAGCCGGCGATCGTGCCGGCGAGCTCGACGTACTGGTCGTCGCCGATCAGCTTGCGGACGCGGTCGATCGTCGCCTGCTTCGGCTGGACGTTCCGGGTCATCTCGATCGTCAGTTGGAGCGCCGCCTTTTCGGCGTCGTTGAACGGTTTCGGGTCGAGCCTCTTCAAGCCGGCGAGCTGCTCTTTGGTGCCGCCGGCTTTGAGGAACTCGGGCTCGTGCTGGATCCACTCGTAGTCGGCCTTGTTCAGCACGCCGATCGCCATGATCGCGATCTCGCGCAGATTTCCCGGGAGCGAGAGTTGGTTCCGGATCGCCGCGAACATCCCGTTCCAGCCTTTGGCGTAGTTCGGGCTGTGCAGCAGCATCCGGTCGAGGTTCAACAGCTGTCCGTTTGGCCGCCGCGACTTGATCGCCTGGACCAGATCGGGCGGTCCCGCCTTGTCATCCTGGACGTAAGGGATTCCGGTCTTCGACACGAGAGAAGCGGCAAGGAGAAGGGTGAGCATGCGGCATCTGAAATCCGCTGCAAGAGGACGTCAAGATGCCCAGCTTCGCGCCATGGCCACCTCGAAACAGAAGGCTGCCGCGCGCCGGAACGTACGCAAGGCGGCGGCAGCGGCGCGGCGCAAGAAGACGATCTCGAAGCTCCCCAAGCGAACGCGCACCGCGCTCGCGAAGCAGGCGAACAAGGTGAAGAGGCAGGGCCGCTAAAGCGCGCGGCGGAGCGAGTCGCTCTCCGCCAGCTCGATCACGTGCTCATCGGAGAGCTGCAGCGGCGGCTCCTTGCTTTCGAGCTCGAGCACCACCCGCTCTTCCGGCTGCCACGGCGTGGCCTCCCAGGTTGGAGCGACGAGGCTGTCCTGCGAGGTTTGCTGGAGTTCGCGGCTGGGCATAGGGAATCCGGATCTGACTCTGAGATCGACCTGGAGTCAAGACACCGTCCGTCACAAAAGGGCCACGGTCAGGGAACGGAACAGGGAAACGGAACGGACAGGATGAGGGTTGTTGAGGTAAGGGGTTGAGTTTAGTGACGAATCGAGTCCTCGAGCCTCAGCCCTGATCGTTCCCCCTTTCCCTCGCCCTGAGCATTCCCTTTCCCTTTCCGTTCCGTGTCCGTGTCCGGTAGTGTCCGGAGCGCAATGCCCCACCGGATTGCGGTCATCCCCGGCGACGGAATCGGCCCCGAGGTCGCCAAGGTCGGCGTCCGGCTCCTCGAGCGCCTCGGCCTGCCTCTCCAATTCGAGTGGTTCGACTTCGGCGCCGAACGGTACCTCAAGGACGGGACGATACTGCCGCGGGGCTTTCTTGACACACTGCGTCGCGACTTCGACGCCGTCTACTTCGGCGCGGTCGGCGACCCGCGCGTACCGGGGAACGAGCACGCCAAGGGCATCCTGCTCGCGATGCGATTCGAGCTCGACCTCTACATCAACCTGCGGCCGTGCATCCTGATCGACGACCGCCTCTCGCCGCTCAAAGGAAAAGGCCGCAACGAGCTGCGCTTCACGGTCCTCCGCGAAAACACCGAGGGCCTCTACACGGGGACCGGCGGCGTCTTCAAGAAAGGCACCGCCGACGAGGTCGCGCAGGAGGTCGAGATCAACACCCGCAAGGGCGTCTCGCGCATCTGCGAGGCCGCCTTCGCATTCGCCGAGCGGCGGGGCCTCGCCCGCGTCTGCATGGCCGACAAGGCGAACGTGCTGCTCCACGGCCACGGCCTCTGGCGGCGCGCCTTCGCCGATACCGCGCAGCGGCATCCCGCGATCCAGGCCAAGGCGATGTACGTCGACGCGCTCGCGATGGACCTGATCCGCCAGCCCGAGGCCTACGACGTGATCGTCACCAACAACCTCTTCGGCGACATCCTCACCGACCTCGGCGCGGCGCTGACCGGCGGCCTCGGCCTCGCCGCCTCCGGGAACATCAACCCCGGCCGCGTCTCGCTCTTCGAGCCGGTCCACGGCAGCGCGCCGGACATCGCCGGGCAGGGAAAAGCGAACCCGATCGCGATGGCTTTGACCGGCGCGCTGATGCTCGAGCACCTCGGCTATCCACAGGAGGCAAACCGGCTCACCGCGGCAGTCGAGGCGCAGGTCCGCGACGGTGCGCATACGCCCGACCTGGTGCCGCTCCTCGGCGGGACGGCCGCGACCACCGACCAGGTCGCCGACGAGCTCTACAAGCGTTTGTAGAAGATGCTCGTCGCGTCCGGGCCGCTCCCGTCGGGCCAGAGCGCGTACTGCGGGATCTCACCCACCTTCACGCACCCGCAGGAGAGGTAGAGGCGCTCGGCGGGGCTGCCGGACATCGTGTCGAAGGTCAGCAGCGTCCGGCCGCGCTTCCGCGCTTCGTGACACACAGCCTCGAAGAGCGCGCGGCCGATGCCGCGGTTTCTGGCTCGCCGATGCACAGCATCTTCGCCAGATCGGCCCGGTGCGGCTGGTTCGGCGGCGTCTCGAGGATCAGCGTCGCCGTCCCGTCGCACTTGCCGGCAACGAGCACGACGCGGAGAGGATCCTGAATGATCGTGCGCCAGTACGCGATCGCCTGCGGGGGCGTGAAGTCGGCCATGAAGCTGACCGAGGCGCCTCCCGCGACGGCATCGAGCAGCAGCTCGGCGAGGCCTTCGGCGTCGGCGGCTGTCGCGGGCCGGATCATGCGCGCACCATACAACCCGGCCTCCGGGCTGTCGCAACGCGACGAGCAGCGAGTTATCTTTCCGCGCCTATGAAGCCCATTTCGACCGAGCTCGTTTTCCTGGCAGCGAAGCGCACGCCGTTCGGCACCTACGGCGGCGCTTTGAAAGACGTCTCCGCGACCGATCTCGCCGTCCACGCCGCGAAGGCCGCGATCAAGCAGGCGGGCGTGCGTCCCGAGGAGGTCGACAACGTCGTCTTCGGCAACGTGATGCAGACCAGCCCCGACGCGATCTATCTCGCCCGCCACGTCGGGCTGAAAGCGGGATTGCCGCAGCAGGTCCCGGCGCTGACCGTCAACCGGCTCTGCGGCTCGGGGTTCCAGGCGGTGGTCGACGCGGCGCTGGAGATGCTCGCCGGACACTCCGAGTGCGCGCTCGTCGGCGGCACCGAGAGCATGTCGCAGGCGCCGCACGTCGCGCGCGGGCTGCGGTTCGGTGTCGCGCTCGGCAAGTCGCCCTCGCTCTCGGACACGCTGTGGGAGGCGCTCACCGACACCTACACCGGCCTGCCGATGGCGATGACGGCGGAAAATCTGGCGACGAAGTACGGAATCTCGCAGCGCGAGGTCGACGAGTACGCGGTCGCCTCGCAGAAGCGGTTCGCGGCCGCCCAGGAGTCGGGGCGGCTGTCCGAGGAGATCGCGCCGATGGAGCTGCCCGGCAAGAAGGGCGCGACGGTGCAGTTCGCGCGCGACGAGCACAACCGGCCGGAGACGACCCTGGAGGGCCTCGCCAGGTTGGCCAAAGTATTCAAGAAAGATGGCGTGATCCACGCCGGCGCCGCTTCCGGCATCTGCGACGGCGCCGGCGCGCTCGTGCTCGCGACCCGCGCCTTTGCCGAGAAGAGGTCGCTCAAGCCGATCGGCAAGCTGCTCGGCTGGGGCATCTCCGGATGCGATCCGTCGATCATGGGCATCGGCCCGGCGCCGGCTATCCGCCGCGCGTTCGAGCGGCACGAGACTTCGTTGAAGGACTTCGATCTCGTCGAGGTCAACGAGGCCTTCGCGCCACAGTACCTCGCGGTCGAAAAGGAGCTCGGGCTCGACCGCGAGAAGACGAACGTCGACGGCGGCGCGATCGCCGTCGGCCACCCGCTGGCCGCCTCCGGCGCCCGGATCACGGCGCACCTGTTGTATGAGCTCAAGCGGCGCGGCGCCCGCCGCGGTATCGGCTCGGCCTGCATCGGCGGCGGTCAGGGCATCGCCTTGCTCGTCGAAGCAGCCTGAGGGCTGGAGGCTGAGGGTTGACGCCTGATCTCTTTCACGACTGGAACGCCGCCGGGGACAAAGGCTCGCTCTTCGACGCGGTCGTGCTCGACGAGACGCTGCGCGACGGGATCCAGAGTCCGTCCGCGATCGATCCGCCGATCGACGCGAAGATCGAGATCCTGCACCTGCTCGACGAGCTCGGCGTCTACCAGCTCGACGTCGGCCTTCCCGGCGCCGGCGCGCACCAGAAGGCCGCGGTCAAACGGCTCGCCGAGGAGAAGCGCGACGCCCGGCTGCAGATCCGGCTCAACGTCGCCTGCCGCACCGTCGTCTCCGACATCGCCCCGGCGGCGGACCTGCAGCAGGAGACTGGCGTTCCACTCGAGGTCTACGCGTTCATCGGGTCATCGCCGATCCGGCAGTATGCCGAGGAGTGGGACCTCGGATTCATCGAGAAGCAGAGCGTCGAAGCGATCGAGTTCGCCGTGCAGAACAATCTCTCGGTCACTTACGTCACCGAGGACACGACCCGCAGCAAGCCCGAGGACCTGCGGCGACTCTTCAGAAGCGCCATCGACGCCGGCGCGAGGCGGCTCTGCCTGTGCGACACGGTAGGACATGCGACCCCCGACGGCGCGATGGCGCTGGTCAGGTTCGCCCGCGACGTCGCCGGCCCCGGGATCGGCCTCGACTGGCACGGCCACAACGACCGCGGCTTCGCTCTCGCCAACGCGCTCGCCGCCGGCGCCGCGGGGGCCACCCGGCTGCACGGCTGCGCGGCCGGGATCGGCGAGCGGGTCGGCAACACCGCGATCGATCAGCTGCTGGTGAACCTGAAGCTCTACGGCCACCCGATCTACGGCCCGCGCGACATGAGCAAGCTCTGCCGGTTCGTCGAGCTCGCGGCCAGGGTCACCGGCCACGGGCTGCCGGTGAACTATCCCGTCGTCGGCGGCGACGCCTTCCGCACCGCGACCGGCGTCCACGCCGCGGCGATCATCAAGGCGCAGCGCAAGGGCGACAAGTGGCTCGCCGATCGCATCTACTCCGGCGTCCCTGCAGGCGAATTCGGCAAGGAGCAGCAGATCGAGATCGGCCCGATGTCGGGCCTCTCCAACGTCAAGCACTGGCTCGCGCGGCACGAGATCCCGGCCGACGAGCCGCTCGCCAAGGCCGTCCTCGAGCGGGCCAAGAGATCGAACCGCACGCTCACCGAGAGCGAAGTCGCCGAGATCGTCCGCGAGGTCAGTTGAGGTGCCGTTTATGAGTCCCGTGCAATTCACCGGCATGAAGATCTTCTCGACCACGCTCGCGCGCGACCGCGAGGCGATGGGCGACAACATCACCCGCTGGCTGCACGACAACCCGCAGCTGGAGATCGTCGACAAGATCGTCACCCAGAGCTCCGACAAGGAGTTCCACTGCCTGACGATCACGCTCTTCTACCGCGAGCGCGCGCGGCCCTGATCACTTAGACTTCTTCGCGATGCCTCGCGGTCAGCCGACGATGTCCGGTTTCGGTGTGCCTCCGCTCACGCGCGGAGTGAAATGGCTGGGCGTGATCACGCTGGCCGTCTCGATCGCGGTGGCGGTCTTCGGCGAGTCCGGGCAGGCGCTGGCGGCGCAGATCGCGTTCGTGCCGATCGGGCTCGCGCACCTGCGACTCTGGACTCCATTCACCTACACGTTCCTCAACATGGACCCGATCGGGCTCCTCTTCGCGCTGCTCGCGCTCTGGCTTCTGGGCGCGGCGCTCGAGCAGCGCTGGGGGACGCGGCGGTTCATCACCTTCTACTTTCTGACCTCGGTGGCGGGGGCGCTGGCGACGGCGCTGGTCGGCATCGTCGCCCCGTCGGTGCGCGGGCATCCCTACTACGGGAACTGGTCGGCGATGGAGGGCCTGATCGCGGCGTTCGCGGTGCTGATGCCGGACGCGCAGATCTTCCTCTATTTCGTCCCGGTGCAGGCCAAGTGGATGCTGCCGATCTCGGCGGGGATCACCGTCCTGTTCATGCTGATGACCGGCTGGCAGCCGTACCTGCCGCAGCTGTTCGGCCTCGGCGCGGGCGTGCTCTTCGCCGGCGGCGTCTCGCCCGGCAACGTCTTCCTGCGCCTTCGGGTGTGGTGGATCGACCGCCGGCTGCGCCGCAACCGCCTGCGCGTCGTCCGCGGCGACGACGAGGTCCGCAGCGGCAGCCGCGGCAGCGACAAGTACCTGCACTGAATGCAGGCTACCGGTTTCCGGCCACAGAATGCCGGCCAACTGCTGCGGTAGCCGGTAGCCGGCTTTACCCGTCCTTGATCTCCGAGCACGCGTCGCGCGCGATGTAGATCCGCCGCGTGTTCGTCTTGGCCGCGTCGAGCGGGATCAGGAAGAAGCCGTGCTTTGCGTCGGGGCCGTCGCGGTGGCCCTCGATGGTGCGGCCGTCCGCGAACGTCACGCGCACCTTGCCGCCCTCCGGATTCCCGAGCTTCTCGCCCGGCGCCAGCATGAAGAAAACGGCTTTGACTTCAGCATGGTAGACCGGCTCGGCCGCCCCGCCGCCCTGGGGGAGGAGCGGGAATTGCGACTTGCTCAGGTCGATGTCCTTGATCGATCCGCGCCGGGTCCGCCCGCCGCGGGTGTGGACCGCGACCCGGTGCTCGCCCTCGACGACCAGCGCGCCGAGACCGATCGGCTTGAACGCCGCGATCGCTGCCTTCGGCGGCGGCGGCGGCTCCTCGACCGGCACCAGCAGATTCGGGTCGTCGTGCTCGACCGGCTTGAGGAAAGCTTCCGGCGAGGCGAGCTTCTCGGGTGGTCCGATGTGATCCTCGTCGCCGGAGCTCATCGAGCCGGGTGCGCCGAAGAGATCCTTGGCCGCCTCGGGGGACGCCTCGTACTCCTGCGGCTCGGAATCCATCTGCTCGAGCGCGCTCGCCCCGACCGGCGCGCTCTTCCACGACGGCGCGGACGGAGGCGGGGGCGCGGGCGCCGACCAGTCGCCGTCGGCGGCAGCGGGAGGCGGACCGGACCAGTCCGGCGCGGCCGGCGCGGGCGGCGGCGCGGCATCCCATTCGGCGCTGGCCGCGGCGGACGGCGCGGGAATGTCCCACGT
>JAIVGS010000206.1 GCA_020201435.1 Myxococcales bacterium | reverse complement strand
ATGCAGTCGGTGGCCCGCGGGGAGTCGTCCGCCTCGATCCGCGATCGCGTCGAGCGGGCGCGATCGATGCAGCTGGATCGCTTCGCGAACCTGCCGGGCATCCACTGCAACGCTCAAGTCCGCAGCAATGTCGCGGAGTTGTGCGAGGCGACGCCGCAGGCGAAGGCAACTCTCGCGGCGTGGCTGGATCGGGACAAGCTGTCGGCGCGGGCCCATGATCGCGCGCTCAAGGTCGCGCGGACGATCGCCGATCTGGAGGGCGACCTGCTGGTCCGCCCCGGGCACGTGAATGAGGCCGTCCAGATGCGCTGCCTCGACCGGCCGCTGACCGGAAGCCCGGCGCGCGGCACCAGCGTCAGGGACGTCTTGCGCACCATCGCGGCGCGGAAGGATCCGGGCGCTGCGCCCGGCGAACAACCCAGGGAGGGGACATGAGCAAGATCTCGGAGAAGTTGAAGGCGGTCGCGGCGGCCATCGGCGCGATCGAGAAGCAGTTCGGGAAAGGGGCGGTGATGCGGCTCGGCGAAGGAGTGGAACCGCAGAAGGTCGACGTGATCCCGAGCGGCTCGCTCGGCCTCGACATCGCGCTCGGCTGCGGTGGATATCCGCGCGGCCGGGTGGTCGAGATCTACGGGCCGGAAAGCTCGGGCAAGACGACGCTGACGCTGCACGCGATCGCGCAGATCCAGGCGCAGGGAGGCGTCGCGGCGTTCATCGACGCGGAGCACGCGCTCGACGTGGCGTACGCGCGCAGGCTCGGCGTGCGGATCGAGGACCTGCTCATCTCGCAGCCCGACACCGGCGAACAAGCTCTTGAAATCGCGGAGACTTTGGTGCGCTCGGGGGCGGTGGACATGGTCGTGATCGACTCGGTCGCGGCGCTCGTACCCAAGGCCGAGATCGAGGGGGAGATGGGCGACGCGCACATGGGCCTGCAGGCGCGCCTGATGTCGCAGGCGCTGCGCAAGCTGACCGCGGTCGTCAGCCGCAACAGCGCGACGGTCATCTTCATCAACCAGATCCGGATGAAGATCGGCGTCGTCTTCGGCTCGCCCGAGACCACCACCGGCGGGAATGCGTTGAAATTCTACTGCTCGGTCCGGCTCGACATCCGCCGCATCGGCTCGGTCAAGGACGGCGACCAGGTGGTCGGCAACCGAACCCGCGTGAAGGTGGTCAAGAACAAGCTCGCGCCGCCGTTCCGCGAGGCCGAGTTCGACATCCTCTACGGCAGCGGCATCTCGCGGCCCCACGAGCTGCTCGATCTCGGAACCGAGCGCGGCATGGTCGAGAAGAGCGGGGCATGGTTCGAGCTCGCCGGCGAGCGGTTCGGACCGGGACGCGACAAGGCTGCCGAGGCGCTCAGGGCGAATCCGAAGCTCGCCGAGGAGCTCGAGGGGAAGCTGCGCGAGGCCGGCGCCAGCGAGAAAGGGAGCCCGGAGCCGACGCAGGCTCTGGCGTCGGCATGATGATGCCGCTCACGTTCCAGCAGACCGCGACGGTCGAGGCCATGCGCTGCGTGCGCACCGGACGCGGGTTCTCGCTGGTCCGGGTCGCGCCGGCCGGCTGGGCGGCGCTCGACGCGGAGATGGACGTCCTGGCGAACGTCCTCGGCGCGACGCTGCGCCGCACCGACACCGTCCTGCGCACCCGCGATCGCGAGATCGGGGTGGTTCTGATCGAGTCGGTCGAGGAGCAGGTGCAGCCGCCGCTCGAGCGCATCCGGGCGGCGGCGGCAGTGCACCTGCCGAAGCTGGAGTTGCGCATCGGTTGGGCGAGTGTCGGGCCGGGCCATCGGCGGTCGTGGGAGGAGGCGTGGCGATGGGCGGGGCAGCTGCTGGTGGCGGACGCCGCGGTTCCGGCCGCGGCGTGAGGGGGGACGAGGGCGGGGGACCGGCGCCCCCGCCCTCAATACAAGCGGTTGAAGACCGCGGCGCCCCAGGCGTTGACCGCAACGCTCGTCAACGCGGCCAGCGAGAAGATGCGCGTGAACGGCCGGCTGCCGAGCGCGAGCAGGACGACCAGGTACGGGGTGTAGTCGAGCGAGAAGCGGAAGCCGAACTGGTACCAGCCGCTGTTCTGGTAGAAAAAACCGGGGATTGCGACGATGGCTACGGTGAGCCACAGCGCGCGGTGCAGCCGCGGCCTCTCGCGCGGCCAGAGCAGGTACAGGAACAGCGGCGTGGTGACGAGGATGCTCATCCCGTCGCCGGAAAAGCCGATCTTGAACGGGTGAAACGCGATCTCCGGCAGGCGCGTGAACGCCGCATGGAGGTTCCGCTCGAGAAACACGTAGTGGAAGAGGCCGTACTGCTGAATCTGCTGGTTGACGCGATTCGCGAACAGATGGGAGTGGCCGAACTCGCTGACGCTGCCGAATCGAACGTGATTCGCCCAGGCCATTGGAATCGCGACGGCGACGATCGCCACCAGGAATGGCACGAACCGTGGCAAGGCCTGCCGCCAGCGGGCGCGATCCCGCAGGCAGCCGGGTTCCACTGGGCGGTCCGGACAGAGCGCCTCGAAGACGAAGAAGAGCGCGGAAAACGCGAGCGGCGTCCGCGTGATGGCGGCGCAGGCGACGGCCAGACCGGCCAGCAGCGGGTGACGCGCCTCGAGCGCCGCGTGCAGGTAGAGAAATGTGAGCGTGACTCCGACCGTTTCGGCCGTGTACCAGACCTCGCCGCGGATTCCGCAGCTCCAGGCGAGCGTGCCGAAGCCGTAGATCAGGGCGAAAGCCGCGTGCTCCCATTCTTTTCGCTGCGGCTGGATCCGCCGCAGCAGGCGGTAGAGCAGCGCCACGTTCAGCGCGGCGAAGACGAGGGTGAACCAGACGTCGTTGAGCTCGATCCCCCAGAGAGCGACGAAGGGCATCATCAGGACCGCGGGAAACGGCGGAAACGAGACGTACCAGCGGCCGTCCTGGAAAACCCAGTCGTTCAGGTTCGGCGGCCGTCCGCGGACGGCGAGCTGGCCGTGGAGGAACGCGTCGGCCTGGTAGACGAAGTGGGGCGCGAGCGACTGGTGCGCGAGCATGCTGCCGCTCGAAATCGCATACGCGATCAGCGAGACGGCGAACAGGATCAGATCGATGCGATAGCGGGCGACTTGCTCGCGCCACCCCATGGCCTAACCCCACCTCGCGTCTGAATTGAGGAGGATCAGTGGATGAGAACGTGGCCGATCCGGCGCCAGCGGCACCTCCACCAGGGTGGAGCTTGCTCCCCCCTGGACGCCCCAACTGCGGCGATTTCGCGAAGCGCGCACGGATCTCATGCGATTGCTTGACGAAGAAGTTGGAGCGCGCCGTAGGCCGATTGCATGCGGATCTGGCCGCGATCGCCACGGTAGTGAGCGAGCTTCGTGGTCGTGCCCCCGGGGCCGCAGATGGCGAGCCATACGGTGCCGACCGGTTTTTCCGGCGTGCCGCCGTCGGGACCGGCGATGCCGGTGATGGCGAGCGTCCAGGTCGCGCCGGAACGGGCGCGGGCGCCTTCGGCCATCGCGCGAGCGACCGGTTCGCTCACCGCGCCGTGCTTCTGGAGCATCTCGTGCGGGACACCGAGCGCGGTCTCCTTGAGCTCATAGGAGTAAGTGACGAACGCACCCGCGCTCCAGCGCGAGCTGCCGGGCACTTCGGTCAGAAGCTGCGTGAGCAGGCCGCCGGTGCAGCTCTCGGCGCAGCAGATCGTCTCGCCCCGGGCGGCGACGCGATCACCGACGGCCTGCGCAAACGTCACGCCGTCCTGGCCGTAGACGAGATCGCCGAGGACCTCGCGGCACAGCTTTTCGACCCGCGCGAGGGCAGCCTCGGCAGCCGCGGCATCCGGTGCGATCGCGGCCAGCGAGAGATGGTTCTCGGGAAATTTGGTGCGGAAGCCGAAGCGCACTTCGGGGTGTGCTTCGCGGATCGGCGCGACCATCTGGTCGAGCTTGCTCTCGGTGACGCCGTAGCACTGCAGGATGCGCGACCGCAGCACCACTCCGGGCTGCAAAAGCCGTGGAATCACGACCTCTTGCACGATCCGGTGATATTCGCGCGGCACGCCCGGAAGGAAGAAGAAGAGGCAGCGCTGAAACTTCATCGCGAAGGCCGGTGCGCTGCCGTCGGGATTTCCGAGGACTTCCGCGGTCTCGGGGACGTCGGCCTGACGCAGGTTGTTCGGCGGGATCGGTTCGTTCGGACGGATCTTCGCCCACCGCTTGTGGAGGTGCTCGATCCACGGCTCGTGCCGCCGCATCGGGACGCCGGCGGCCTTGGCGGCGCAGGCGGCGGTGAGATCGTCGGAGGTCGGTCCCAGGCCGCCGCTGACGATACAGAAGTCGGCGCGGGCAGCCGTCTCGCGCAGGGCGGCGACGATGTCCTCTTCCCGGTCGCCGACCACCACGGTGCGGCGCAGCGCGAAGCCGAGCGGGTAGAGGCGCGACGCGGTCATCGCCGTGTTGGTGTCGGCGATGATGCCGCGCATCACCTCGTCGCCGGTGACGATGAACTCGACGATCGGCGCGCTCATGTCGGGAACAAGCGCTGCCGGACCCACACCGCAGCCCAGGTGAGCGCACAGGCCCAGACGCCGGCGAAGACGTCGTCGAGGACTACCCCGGCGCCGTTCTTCCAGCGCGGGTCGCGGTCGAAAAAGTTCGCCGGCCAAGGCTTCACCACGTCGCAGATGCGGAAGAGGACGAAGCCAGCGAGGGCGGCGAAGAGGCCCCGGGGGAGGAACGCCATGGTCACCAGATAACCGGCAACCTCGTCGATGACGATGTGACCCGAGTCGGCGACGCCGTAGTACCTGCCGGCGCGCTCGGCCGCGGCGATGCCCGTGAGGGTGATCGCGGCGGTGGCGGCGAAGTACGCCCACTGCGGCGCGTACGAGAGCGCCCACCAGAGCGGGATCGCCGCGGCGGTGCCAGCGGTGCCGGGGGCGACGGGGAAGTAGCCGGCGCCGAAGAAGCTCGACCAGGTGAGCGTGAGGCGGGGCGCGGGGCCCCGGTCGCCCTCGAGGCGTTTCGGCTTGATCAGGACGCGCCGCTGCGCGGGCGCGCCCGTCTGCGCGGAAGACGAGGGAGGCGGCGGGTTGCTCACGCGTCGGGCTCGCCGTCGTCGCCGCCGTTGACGGCGGCTGCCGCCGCGCCCTCGAGCGGGACCTCGTCCTCCTCGGCGGGCAGCAGCGGCTCTTCGCTCTCGTCGGCCTCGGGCGGCACGGTCGCCGCGGCCGCGGCGCGCGCAGCCCGGCGGCGGCGGCGGCCGAAAAGGGCCTCCTCGCCGATGCCGAGCAGGATGTAGAACGAGAAATAGACGAGCAAAACGAGCGACGGCCGTCCGCGGATGGCCACCGCGACGCCGACGGCGATGACGAGCAGGAAGAGGAGCAGCGTGCGCAGGTTCAGGCCCGCTTCCTTGAAGGTCCGGTACCGGATGGTCGAGACCATCAGGAAGGCGAGGACGATCACCAGGGTCGCGATCGGCCACAGGCCGACCGCCTCGGAGATCGGCGCGCTGAGGTTGTTCAAGGCGATGACGAGCGCAACCAGCATGCCGGCGGCGAGCGGAATGGGCAGCCCGACGAAATACCGCTGCGTCCCCGACTCCGCGTGCGCCAGCACGTTGAACCGCGCCAGCCGGATCGCGCCGCAAGCGGCGTAGATCGAGCAGATGACGATACCGGCGATGCCCATCCCGCCGAGGGCCCATTTGTAGACCAGGATCGCCGGCGCGACGCCGAACGAGATCACGTCGGCGAGCGAATCCAGCTCGACGCCGAAGTCGCTCTGCGTCCGCGTCAACCGCGCCACCCGGCCGTCGAAGGCATCGAAAAAGCTGCCGAAAAAAATCGCCACCGCGGCGCGGTAGAAGTTGTCGCCGGTCGGCTCGCCGGCGCTCAAGGTGATCGAATAGACGCCGCAGAAGATGCTGCTGACCGTGAACAAATTCGGCAGCACGAACATCAGCTTGCGCAAGTTGGGCCGGCGGCGCCGTCGGTTCTCCACGCGCGGCTGTGGCGAAAGGCCCATCAGACCGGCAACGCTAGCACAATCACTCGACGCACGAACGCTGGCGAAGCGGCGCGGCCGACGTATTGCCGGCTTCCAGCTCGGCGACCCCGGCGAGCCCTTTTCCACACCCGGTCTCGATGTCGAGCAGCGTGTTGCCGGCGAAGCGGTTCCGCGCCAGCGTCGCCCGGGAGCGCTCGCCCACCTCGACGCCGGCCACCGCGTTGCGCTCGAACAGGTTGCCGGTGGCGGTCCCTTGCGAGCGGTCGAGCATCAGCACCCCTGCGCGGCCGTTCTCGATGAAGCCGTTGCGGTCGACCCGCAGCCGGGTCCGCACCGCGGAGACGCCGCTCCCGGCGTTGCCGCGCAGGACGTTCTGTTCGACGACCAGCTCGGAATCGATGGCGAGAAACGCGTCCCCCATGTCCGTCTGCCGGTCGGGACGAGCGCCGGTGATGCTGTTGCCCCGCGCGGTGACCGACGAATCGGTGATGTGGACGCCCAAAGTGCCTGGATCCTGGATGCGGTTGTCGAGCAGGAGGACCGGCGTGGCGCCGTCGGCCCTGGTGATCGCGATCGCGCCGTCCTGGCCGCCGCGCGCGATCAGGACCCGCTGGATCGTGCCGTGCGATTTGACCATCGCCACGCCGGCGATGCGGTAATCGGTGAGCTCGCCGCCGAGGACGGTGAGCTCCGAGCCGCGCGAGCCGATCACCGCGAACTCGTCGTGGCGGACGTGGGCGCCGTCGACCGTCAGCCGCGCGGCGCCGGCGTAGAGCGCCGCCCCACCCTGCCCGTCGTACTCGCCGCGCAGGACGCGCGCCTCGGTGCCGTCGATGGCCTGGAGCGCGGCAAGGGAGGACCCGCGCACGTCGAGATCCTCGAGCACGCCGCGCGCCTTCTTGAGCACCATCGCTCGCCGCCCCGCGCCATAGAACGTCACCCGGCGCGCGTCGAGCGAGCCGCCGATCAGGTCGATGCCCGTCCCGGTCTTGCCGGCATTGACGTCGACGACCTCGCCGGAGACGAACGCGATCGACGCTCCGCGGCCGATCAGCCCGGCCTCCCCGAGATGCCGGAGCGCGACGTTCTCCAGCCGGTGGCCGGCGCCTCCCGTGAACTCGATGCCGACCTTCGCGCCTTCGATCGCAAGCCCGTAGAGCTGCACGTGATCGGCCCGCACCTCGACGGCGACGGCGGTCCCCGGCGGCGGCACGATCCGCGTCCGGCCCGCGCCCCTGCCGAGCAGCACGATCGGGCGCGCGATCTCGAGCTGCTCGCTCCACACGCCCTCGCCGACCCGCAGCAGCGCGCCGGCCGGCGCGAGCCGCAACGCCGTCCGCAGCGAGGAAAACGGCCGCGCCTCCGACCCGTCGGAGGTCGCCGGCGGCGGTGTCAGAAGCTGCGGACCGAGGGTCGCGACGCCGACTTCCGGCCGCGGCTGCTCGACGAACAGCACCACCGGCGGCACCTCGGCGCGCGCCTCGCTCCAGCGCGCAGCGAGGTCGCAGGCCGCGCAGAGTGCGAGAAGAGCGAATGAAAACGTCTTGCGCAGCACGCACTCTCCCGGCCCTTGAGACCTTAGTATGGGCTGCGAGCGGGGCGAGGCAATCCCGTTCGACCCGGCACCGGGCAGCCACAATATACAGCGTGGTCCGGAAACGCACCCACTATTACTGGTAGATCGTCGTTTGACACGGCAGATCCGCTCTGGTGGCGGTCGACGCTCCGGGCGCTCCCAGGAAAGGACAAAATGACCAAGGCAGATTTGATCCAGACGGTGGCAGATCTCGGCATGACCAAGAAGGCCGCCGGCGAGATGATGGACGCGCTCTTCGCGACCATCGGCAAGACGATCAAGAAGGAAGGGCGGTTCTTCTACCCGGGCTTCGGCACCTGGACCATCCGGCTGTGGAAGGCGCGCAAAGGCCGCAACCCGCAGACCGGGGCGGAGATCGAGATCGAGGCGTCGAAGACGGTGGGGTTCAAGCCGGCGAAGGAGTTGAGGGGCGGACTGTAAAAAGGCGTGCGGTCAATCAATTCCGGCCCTTGGGCGGCGGCAGCATCAGGCGGTCGCGCAAAGCCGTGTGGCGCTCGCCGGTTCCGTGACGCTCGACGAGCTGATCGGCGCTGACCCCGACCATCCGGCAGACCCGCGCGATCAGCGCGCGGGCGTCGACGAAGAAGAGCCGCTCGCCGAGAAACGCCGAGATCATCACGCCGCGGCACTCGGGCAGGTGCGCGCCCACCGACTCCAGGTGATAGACGAGCTTGGGCAGCTGCTCGCGGACGAACGTCTCCCACGACGAGAGGACGATCTCGTACGAGCGCAGCGCCGGCCCGTCGTCGTCGTCGGGATCGCCGCCGGCCCGCTCGCGCCGCGCCCGCGAGATCGCCTGGTTCGCCTCGCGCGCCGGGACCTCGCGAAACGCCGGCTCGAGCAATTCGCGCAGCTTTTCCTCCACACACCGACCCTACTCCATTTGACCGATGCCCGGTGAGCTGCGGGCGCGCCTGACTACACCTTCGACCAGCCGAGCAACTCGGCAGTCTTCGAGGCCGCGCGCCGCCGGCGGCCACGATCGTGCTCGACTCCGACGCGCACTGCTTCTGATCGGACACCTGGAGCGACGAGATTGTCGGATGCCGTGCAAGGGCGCGAATCGAGCGTTCTTTCCGGCGACCCCTGCGGCTAAAGCCATGGGTGGAGGCACCCACCCGGTGGAAGTCGTGGGCATGACCAAGGTGCGGAACTGCTGCACCTTCCTCTGGTTGCAGGACGTGAACGGCCCGCGGCGCGTCGTCTTCGCGCGGCCGTATCACTGCGCGGCCTGCGTGGGCGAGATGGTACGGTCGGCCAAGCTGCAGCGGATCACGATCGGGGGAAGCATGCCGATGGATCGAGTGCGAAGCCTCCTCGGCCGGAAGCGGCCGGAGCTGCTCGATCGCTGGGAGAGGCAGCTCCGCGCCGCGGCCGAGGCCGGATTCGCCCTCGACGAAGCCACCGCGACGGTGCTGCCCGAGCTGCTCGAGGCCGCCGACCGCGCGCTCGAGCGGCGCTTCCGGGCGGTCGCTGCCGGGACCGCACCGATCGTCGCGGAATCGCGCCGGGCGGCGATGCAGTCGAGCCTGCTCGGCGATTTCCTCTTCGACGCGGTGCTGGAAAGCTGCCCGGAGATCAACGTCGCCGAGCAGCGGCTGCTCTCGGACGCGCTGGCGCACGCGTCGGTCGAGGTGCTGGTCAAGGGCGCGATGGAGCGCGAGCAGCAGAAGCGCCGGCGCGAGAACGTGAAGCTCGCCCGGCTCGCGCACGAGCTGCGCAATTCGGTGACGGCAGCGCACCTCGCCGTCGACCTGCTCGAGCGGAAGGGGATGGCGTTCGACTCCAGGCCCGGCCGCGCGCTGCAGCGAAGCCTCGCCCGGCTGCGCGACGCGCTCGAGAACTCGCTGGTCGACGACGTGCTCACCGACGGAGGCCTGAAGCTCTCGCGGATGAAGCTCGCGCCGGTTCTCGACGAGGCGCACGCGCAGCTCGGCGCGATCGACAAGAAGGTGAAGGTGCTGGTGCAGAAGCCGCCGCGGGTGTTGCACGTCGAGGCCGACCCGCGGCTGGTGCGGCCCGCCGTGCGCAGCCTGCTGCGGGCGGCGCTGCAGATCGCCCGGCCCGGTTCGACGATCCGGTTCTCGGCGTCGCCGGAGCGCGATCGGGCGAGGGTGGCGGTTTCGGTCGACGACTGTCGGAGGCTGCGGGGCAACCGCCTGCCCGATCTCCCGTCGCTGAGCTTCGCCCGGCGGGCTGCCCGCGCCCATGGCGGCTCGGTTTCGGCGCGACTGTCGCCGAGGGACGGCTGCGAGCTGAGGCTCGATCTGCCGAGGGTACAGCCTCATTGATCCCGGGCAGGCTTGCGCACGCTGTCAAGTCTGCGCAGCTTCTTGGTACGACCCCAACGGAGGCCCCTTTTTTTGGATTCGAAGGCGCGGATCATCGCCATTTTCAATACCAATCCCGAAGTGCTCGAGCTGGTGCGCGAATCGCTTCAGCAGGCCGGAATGCAGGCGGTCGTCGCGCACATCGACGATTTGAAACGCGGCCGGCTCGACATGATCCAGTTCGTCGAGGAGCACAAGCCCGACGTGATCGTGTACGACGTCGCGCCGCCCTATGACACGAACTGGACGTTCCTGCGGCTGATGAGGAATTCCAAGGTGATGCAGGGGCGCGCGTTCGTGGTGACGACGACGAACAAGCGCGCGTTGGAGGAGCTGATCGGGCCCAACGACGTGGTGGAATTGCTGTGTAAGCCGTATGACTTGCAGCAGATCGTCGAGGCGTGCACCGCAGCGTTCGACAAGCAGGTCAAAGCGAAAACTGCTTAAAAACCGTGCCCGTGCCTGTCCCCGTTTTCGAGCACGTGCCCGTGAAGGTGCCCGTGCGGTTTGACGGGGACGTCCACGGGCACTGGCACATGTCCCCACGAACGGGCACTCGCACGGGCACGTGACCCCGAAAACGGGCACGGGCACCGCTTTCAGGTTCCCTTCTTCAGCTCCGTCAGGATCAACCGCGCGATCGCCTTGAGCGTCTCGTACACGCCCTCCCCCTTGGGCGCCACCGCCTCGAAGTGCGGAATCCCCTTTGGATTCAACAAGTTCTGCAGCTCCTCGAGCGGCGCCGCGTTGGGGAGGTCGCGCTTGTTGTACTGGATGACGTAGGGGATCTTGTCGAGGTCGTAGCCCTGTTCCTGCAGGTTCGTGCGCAGGTTCTCGACCGACTCGATGTTCGCTTCCATGCGCTCGATCTGCGAGTCGGCGACGAAGACGACCCCGTCGACGCCCTTCAGGATCAGCTTGCGGGACGCGTCGTAGAAGACCTGGCCGGGCACGGTATAGAGGTGGAAGCGGGTCTTGAAGCCGCGGATTTCACCGAGAGAAAGCGGAAGAAAATCGAAGAACAACGTCCGCTCGGTCTCGGTGGCGAGCGAGATCATCTTCCCCTTCGCCTGCTGGTTGGTGTTGGCGTAGATGAACTGGAGGTTGGTCGTCTTTCCGCACAGGCCCGGCCCGTAATAGACGATCTTGCAGTTGATCTCGCGCGAGCTGTAGTTGATGAAAGACACGCGGCGGCGCCTCGCTTACTCGCTGAAGAGGTTGTCGATGTCGTCGTCGGTGATCTCGGCGAACGGTGAGCCCGCGCCAGGCACCTGGACCTTCTTCATCAGGCCGTCGAAGATCTTGTTCAGCTCGTCGGATGCTTTCTTCACCCGCAGGCGGACCAGGCCCAGAGAGCTCCGGGAATCGAAGATCACCACCAGGATCACCCGCCCGCCGATGATGCTGATGTGCAGGTTGTCCTTCTCGCCCTCGTGGAAGAGGATCGAAAATTCCTTCTCGCCGATCAGCTTGGCGAGGCCGCCGGTGGCGGCGATGTTGCCCGCGGTCAGGGACGCGAGCGAGGTGGTGTCGAGGTTTTCGGTGGCGCCCACCGAGGCGATCAGCTGGCCGTTCTTGTCGACGAGGAAGACGATCTTCGCGTTCGCTTCGCGCGCAAGGCGCTCGCAAACCGCGCTGATCTGCTGGAACTCCTCGTCGTACATCACCATCTGCGGCTGCATCGGCGAGACCTCTTCCGCAAGTTGGAGTCGCTTTTCCGACGCTAACAGGCGATTCGACTTTAGTCTACAACCCGCCGCCGGCCCGCCTTGGAAGCGGGCGGGCCCGGTGTTACCTTCGGGGACATCAGTTCCCGGAGGCCCCGATGCCGCGGATCGCATCCTCTCTCCTGTTCGGTTTAGTCGCCTGCGCCAGCGCCCAGCAGCGGCAGATTCCGCTGATTGAACGCGGCGATCCGGCGCATCCGGTGTACGTCGGACGCGGGACCGACGGAGAAATCGTCGTCGCCGCCAGCCATTACGACGCGATGAACGGGCTCGCCGTCGCCGCCGCCGACATCGGCGCCAAGGAAGGCGACCTCCTGATGTGCGCCCGCGAGATGCTCACCGGCACACACGTGCCGAAGTGGATCTGCCGGTATCCGAGCGAGGCCGAGCGCGAGCGGGAGGCCACGCAGGACTGGATGGCCAAGGCGCGCAACTGCATCTCGCACTGCGGGGCCAGCGAGACTCATTAGATCTCGCGGCGACCCTGCAGAGCGCGGGCGAGCGTGACCTGATCGGCGTATTCGAGATCGCCCCCCATCGGGACGCCCTGGGCAATCCTCGTGATCCGCACGCCGAGCGGTTTGACCAGTTTGGTGAGGTAGAGCGCGGTGGCCTCGCCCTCGACGGTGGGGTCGGTCGCGACGATCACTTCCTCGACGCCTCCAATGCTCCGGCCTGCGGCCTCCGCCCGCCCATCGGCAGAGCCGCCGGGCTCCACGAGTCGCGGCAAGAGCTCTTTGATCTTGAGCTGATCGGGGCCGATTCCGTCGAGCGGGCTGAGCGCGCCGTGGAGGACGTGGTAGCGGCCGCGGAACTCGCGGGTCCGTTCGATGGCGAGCAGGTCGGGGACCGACTCGACCACGCAGATGATTTTGGCGTCGCGCTGTGGATCGGCGCAGATCGGGCAGGGGTCGGTCGCGGTCAGGTTGCAACAGACCGAACAGAGCCGCACTTCCTGTCGCAGCGCGAGGAGCGCCTCGGCGAGGTCACTTGCGTACTCCGGAGGACTTTTCAATACATGGAACGCCAGCCGCTGCGCGGTCTTCTCGCCCACGCCCGGCAGGCGCGCGAAGAGTACAGTGAGCCGCGCGATCGGGTCTTGGCTCATTTCCAGCCGCTGGCCTTGAGCGCCTTCGCGTCGAGCCTTGGCGGCAGGTTGCAGGTGCCGGACCGGGCGAGGTTGCCCTGGTCGAATCGGTAGAGGAGGCAGCTCGCCTGCCACGCGCCGCCCGAGCAGGTCGCGTCGACGCGCAGGACGGCGAGGTGGTCCTGCTCGGTCTTGACCCACGAGCTCCAGCCGGCCGAATCCTCGCCGCCGGTGGCGCACTCGCGCAGGGCGTTGAAATCCTTGAGGGTTCCGGCGTGGCTGAAGGAGAAGCCGCTGTCGCCGTGGAGGAACAGCATCAGCTCGGACGTGGCCGGCGAAGTGAGCAACTCGACGGCGAGGCCGTTCTCGCGCTTGCCGCCGCCCAGGCTCAGGGCCTTGACCGAGCGGACTTCGTCGCTCTGCGAGTCGAGCAGGCGTGCCGCGCGCGGCGGCTGGCCGGTCGAGAGCGCGAAGACGCGGCCGCCTTTGCAGGTCGTCACTTCGGCGACGAGGATGGCGCCGTCGCCGCGGTCCTTGAGCGCGTCGGACTCGGCGGCGACCCGGGCTTTCTCGGCGCACTCCTCGCCCTTGCGAGCCGGCGGCAACAGCGAGACGACCTCGTCCTGCGCGGCTTCCGAGAGCTTCACTTTTCCGTCGGACTTCACCGACTTGAGCGCGGCCTGCAGCGCGGCGGCGTCGGCGGCGACCAGGAGCGCCAGCAAGATCATTTCGGCATGCCCCCGCCGAACAGGTTGCCGAGATTGGGCAAGCCGGACAGCGGACCTTCGGCGGCCTGCGCTTCCTGCGCGGCGCGCAGCGCGGAATTGACCGCCGCGAGGATCAGATCCTCGAGCATCGGCACGTCGCGGGGGTCGACGGCCTGCTTGTCGATCTGGATCTTCTGGATCTCGCCCTTGCCGTTGGCGGTGACGAGGACCATGCCGCCGCCGGCGGAACCGGTGACGGTCTTCTGCGCGAGGCGCTCCTGCGCCTTCTGCATCTGTTCCTGGAGTGCTTGAGCCTGTTGCATCAGGGCGTTCAGGTCGAATGGCATGAGTTACTCCTCGCCCAGGTCGCGTACGTCCTCGATCTCTCCGCCGAGGACCTCGACGGCGGCGCGGACCGCGGGGTGCTCGCGCGCGGTCGCGATGCGGTTGCCGGAGGCGGCGGCGCGCTGCTTCTGCTTCTCCTGGGCGACGCTCGCGTCGGGCGCGGCGTCCTGCTCGACGATCTGCAGAGGGGCGCGGAATCCCAAGGCTTTTTCGAACGCGTCTTCGAGGGCGCCTCTCGCGTCCTGCACGATCGCGGCCTGGCCGGCGCCCTTGCGGAAGCCGATCTGGACGCCGGTGCGGTCGATCTTGATCGGGACCGCGTGTTCGAGCGCGGCTGCAGCCCCGGCCTTGCGCGCGGCGCGCACGGCTTCGATCAGCTGACGCCAACGGCCCTTGAGATCGAGAGGCCTGTTCTCGTGCTCGTGCTCGTCTTCGTGCTCGGAATCGTGCTCGTGCTCGTTTTCCGGCTTTACCGTCGCGCGCAGGGCGGAGGCCTGCAGTGTCCGCGTCACCCGGGGCGCCTCCTTTCCGGCGAGCGCTTCGACCCTCGCGACCAGCTCCGGCAGCGAGCCGGAAGGCGCGAGATAGACCGCGCGCAGCAGCGCGACCTCGACCGCGTGTCGCGGGCTCGCGGCCTTCGAGACCTCGTCCTGCGCGAGCTGCAGCAGCTCGAAAACCCGCGAAAGCTGGGCCGAATCGTGCTCGGCCGCCTCCTGCGCGAGGCTGCGGACCTCGTGGTCGGGCAGGTCCTGCTTCACGCCCGGCAGCGAGGCGAGGACGAGGTTGCGGGCGTGCGCGGCGAGATCCTCGGCCAGACGCTTGAAATCGGCCCCCTGGTCGTAGGCCTTCTGCGCGCCTGCCATCGCCGCCGCCGCGTCGCGGGCGAGGACCGCCGCCACGATCTCGCGCACGACCGAATTGTCGAGCGCGCCGAGCGTCTCGGCCCCTTCCTCGCCGGTGATCTCGCCCGCCGCCGGGTCGTGCGCGGAAAAGAGCTGATCGAGCAGCGAGAGCGCGTCGCGCATCGAGCCCTGCGCCTGCCGGCCGACGAGGGAGAGCGCGGCGTCGGAGACGGCCACTTTTTCCGACTGTGCGATCTCCCGCAGCCGCGCGACGATCTTTCCCAGCGGGACCAGCTGGATGTTGTGCCGCTGGACCCGGCTGAGGATCGTCGCCGGCAGCTTCTGCGGGTCGGTCGTCGCGAGGAGGAACTTGATGTGTCCGGGCGGCTCCTCGAGCGTCTTGAGCAGCGCATTGAAGGCCGGGCCGCTCAGCATGTGGACTTCGTCGACGATGTAGATCTTGTAGCGATCGCGCGCGGGGAGGTACTTGGCGGCTTCGCGGAGCGCGCGGACGTCGTCGACGCCGTTGTTGGACGCGGCGTCGATCTCCTGGACGTCGACGTCGGTTCCCGCGGCGATGTCGACGCACGGCCCGCACACTCCGCACGGCTCCGGCGTCGGGCCCTTCTCGCAGTTGAGCGCGCGCGCCAGGATGCGTGCGCTGGTCGTTTTTCCGCACCCGCGCGGTCCGGTGAACAAGAACGCGTGCGCCACCCTGCCCGACTTGAGCGCATTCACCAGCGTCCGCACGACATGTTCCTGCCCGGTGAGGTCTGAAAACCGCTGGGGTCGATATTTCCGGGCGAGTACGAGATACGGAGTCGTCATCGTTTTTTGGCCTGAGGGCCGAGGCCTGAGACCCGGGGCCTCAGGAAAGGGCGCTCGACCGGAGACCGGGCACACGGTTGAAGCCGCTACCGTTGCTCCCTTCCGGGCCTGGCGGGTTCACGACCCGCCGTCGCCCGGTCCCCGGTCCAGCGTCCTTCCTTTCCATCGGGCTGGAGGCGGACCCTCTACCACGAAAAGCGGTGGTAGATCATAACAACAATGCGCAGCGCAGTCCTCCTGTTCGCCGCGGCCTGCGGGTCGGGCGCGGTCAGCCAGGCCGCATTTCCGGACGCGTTCGCCGAGGCCGTCTGCGAGGTGCAGGCGAAGTGCCGGCAGCAGGCCCATTACGAGGAGCAACAGTGCGAGGAGGACGCGAAAAGCCTGATCGCTCCCGATCTCGACAAGGCGGTCAAAGCCGGCAAAGCGGCGTTCGTGCCGTCGGAAGCGCAGGCCTGCCTCGACGGCCTGCGGGCGCGCGGCTGTGACCTCTATGCGCCGGACGTCGCCGCCTGCAAGAGGGCGGTCAAGGGCACGCTTCCACCCGGCGCGGCGTGCAGCTGGCTTTACGAATGCGCCGCGGGAACGTGCGCTCCGGACGTAGCCGGAAGCTGCCCCGCGAGCTGCAAGGCGGTGAGCGGCGAAGGAGGCCCGTGCGACCCTGGTTGCGACGACCGCCTGGGAATGCGGTGCATCGACAACGTCTGCTCGCGGCTGCACACCGTCGACCAGAAGTGCGGCGGCGACAGCGATTGCGCGGCGGGACTTTACTGCGATGGCTTCGGCAAGTGCGCGGAACGCGCTTTCCTGCAGGCCGTCTGCGAGACCGACCACATGTGCGCCGACGGGCTGTGGTGCGATCGATCCGCCGAGGGCGGGCTGTGCCGGGCCCAGATTGCGACCGGAGAGCCCTGCACGGCGAGCAGCGCGGAGGCGATTCTCAACGCCTGCGTCACGGGCGACGTCTGCAAGGGATTCACGTTCGCCAAGACCGGCGCGACGGCAGGGACGTGCACGCCGACCGGCGAGGTCGGGGCGGGCTGCGTCGCGTCGGCGCAAGTCACCGGCTGCGGCGAGGGACTGGTCTGCATCGGCGGCAAGTGCGCGGAAAAACCGGCCGGCGGGCCGTGCACCGGCGGCGCCGACTGCAAGGACGGCGTCGCGTATTGCGACGGCGCCCAATGCCATCTGCTCAAGGAAGCGGGCGAGACGTGCGGCTCGGACATCGAGTGCGCCAGCCGCCGGTGTGACCCGGCGACGGGAAAATGTGTGGAGGTCGACGCGCTCTGCCACGAGCCATGACGGGTTCTGAAAGGATTGGCGGAGAGCGAGGGATTCGAACCCCCGATACCCTTGCGGGTACTCCTGATTTCGAATCAGGTGCCTTCAGCCTCTCGGCCAGCTCTCCGAAATATGCAAGGGACATGATGCAGGCCCGAAGGGCCGATTCGTGTCCCGATATCGCTCCCTCCTAACACGAATTTGGCGGAGAGGGTGGGATTCGAACCCACGATACGTTGCCGTATACACGCTTTCCAAGCGTGCGCCTTCGGCCGCTCGGCCACCTCTCCGTTCACTTCCGGCGTGCCCTGAAAAACTCGGTCAGGACCGCGCCGCATTCCGATGCCAGCACGCCCGAATCGACCTGGATGCGGTGGTTCAGGCGCGCGTCGCGGGGGATGTCGAAGAGCGTTCCCGCCGCGCCGGCCTTCGGGTCGCGGACCGAGTACACCAGTCGATCGATCCGCGCATTCACCAGCGCGCCCGCGCACATCGGGCACGGCTCGAGGGTCGCGTAGATCGTCGCGCCGGACAGCCGCCAGCGGCCGAGCGAGCGGGCCGCTTCCTGCAGCGCGAGGATTTCGGCGTGCGCGGTCGGGTCGCGCAGCCGCTCGCGCGCGTTGCGGCCGCGTCCGACGATGCGGCCGTCGACGACGACCACCGCGCCGATCGGGACCTCGCCGTCGCCGCCTGCCCGCCGGGCTTCCGCCAGCGCTTCCGCCATCCAGGATTCGTCCATGATTTCAAAGAACATCCACTTCAGGGCGCGCGGGTGTAACACGCGCACCCCCGAGGATCAACGGGCGAGGACCTCGCGCAGCACCTTGAGCAGATCCTCGAGGTCGAAGGGTTTGCGCACCACGCGCGCGACGCCGGGCAGATCGGCGACTTTCGCGTGCACCGTCACCGCGATCACCGGGATGTCGCGGATGCGGGGGTCTTCCTTCTGGATGTCGAGGAACTCGAAACCGGTCATCACCGGCATCGTCATGTCGAGCAGGATCGCCCGCGGCAGCTCCTTGCGCATCAGCTGCTGCAGCGCGTGCAGGCCGTTGCGCGCCTCGACCACTTCGAAACCTTCGGCCTGCAGGACGGCGCCGAGGGTCAGTCGGATGTCCTCGTCGTCGTCGACGAGCAGGATGCGGCGGGTCCCCACGCGGCGCACACTACTACGGTCGTGACGGATGGTGGCGGGCCCAGCAGGATTCGAACCTGCGGCCTTCGGATTCGTAGTCCGACGCTCTATCCAACTGAGCTATGGGCCCTTCGCCTTGTGGCGGAGAGGGAGGGATTCGAACCCTCGATACAGCTTTGGGCCGTATACTGGTTTAGCAAACCAGCGCCTTCAGCCTCTCGGCCACCTCTCCCAAACCGGGGACTGCTCCCTGCGGCCGGGCTTTGTGGACCGGAGCGACCCTTTCTGTCAAGCGATAGAGCGGCGCCGGGCGTGCAACGGGCGGGCGGGAACGCCGGCGACCGTTTCGCCGGGCGCGACGTCCTGCAAGACGACGGCGTTGGCGCCAACTTTCGCGCCCGCGCCGATCCGGATCGGGCCCAAGACTTTGGCGCCGGCGCCGATCTTCGCGCCGTCCTCGATCACCGGCACGCCCGGCAACTCCGAGCGGCCGCCGACGACGACTCCCGGTGAGATCAAGACGTTGCGTCCGATGATCGCGTCCTTGTGGATGATCACGCCGATGCCGCCGTAGCCGAACTCGGTGCCAGGGCCGATCACGACCTCGGCGGGGATGTGCGCGGAGAAGAGCGTTCGGATTGCCGCGGTCACCGCGTGCGCGGCGCGGCCGAAACCGGCGCGGTGCAGCGCGTGGGCGATCCTCTGGAAGCTCAAGGCGTTGAACATGGCTCCCTCCCCAGGCTGAGTTCAGCACCATGGGGACACGATGACACGCCTTCGGCGTGCTCTCATCATGTCCCCGTCGATGTTTTCGAGCGCGCGGCGGTACAGCTCCTCGTGCGCGGATTGCATCCGGTCGAGCGACAGCTCGGCCTCCACGAAGGCCCGCGCGCGCCGTCCCATCTCACGCGCATGCGCCCGATTCGAGAGGATTTTTTCGAGCGCGTCGGCGAGGGCCGCGGGGTCGCCGTAGGGCACGAGCAGGCCCCGGCCCTCTTCGAGCAGCTCGGCGTTTCCGCCGACCCGGGTGGCGACGATCGGCAGCCGGGCCGCCATCGCCTCCATGATCGCGTTCGAGAGGCCTTCGGCGCTCGAGCAGAGCGCGAACGCGTCGGCCCGCGCCAGCAATGCGGGAACGTCGGTGCGGTGACCGAGGAGCAGCACGGTCCGTTCGAGGCCCAGCTCGCGGATCCGCTGCTCGAGGTAAGGCTTTTCCACACCCTCGCCCGCGCAGAGAAAGCGCAAGCGCGGGTGACGATCGCGCAGGCGGAACGCCGCGTCGAGCAGCGTACGATGGCCTTTCACCGGCCACAGGTTGCCGATCACCGCGATGAGCACGTCGCCGGTCTCGACCGGCAGCGGGTCGGCCGGCTTCGCGGCCAGCTCGTCGAAGGCCGGCACGTCCATTCCGTTGCGGACGACCATCACGCGATCCGGATCGCATCCCTCGTCGGCGACGCAGACCTGCCGCACCGCCTCGGCGTTGGCGCAGACGATGTCCGCGTGGCGCGCGCTGAAGGCTTCGAGCCGGCGGTGGGCCACGCCGAAGTTCGGCCGCAGATGGCCGAGGTCGACGCGGTTCACGACGATGCGCGCGCCCGCCATTCGCGCCGCCGGAAGGCCGACCACCGACATCGCGAAATCATTGGTGTGCACGAGGTCGACCTTGTATCGCCGGATGAGCCAGGCGAGGCGCGCGACCGCGAGCGCGGCCGACGGGTGGGCGAGGCCGCGCAGCGGGACCACCATCGGCTCGATGCCGAGGGCGCGGATCGGCGGGAGGAACTTGCCGTACAGCTCGCAGCACGCGAGCAGGGGCTCGAAGCCGCGCGGATGGCGGCGCAGCCGCTCGACGAGCTGCCGCTCGGTGCCGCCGATGTCGAACCGGCTCAGCAAGTGCAGGACGCGCGCCATCTATTTCACCGCCCGGATCGAGAAGTTCCAGCCGAGGACGTCGGGGACGACCTTGGCGAACGGACCCAACCACTTGCGGTCGTAGACGGTCGCGATCGGCGCGATCCGCCGCTCGCTGAAGTCGCCGAACAGATTCTCCAGCTCCTCAGCGGTGTACGCCTTGGTGCCGACGCTCTCCATGTGGTTCCAGATCACGTCCTTCAACGAGCGGAACGGCTTTCCGGCGAGCAGCGCGCGGCGGACCCAGAGCTTGTACGCGACCAGGGATCGGCGCGAGTACATCATCCCGACGAACTGCCCGCCGGGGCGCAGCACCCGGTGGATCTCGCGGACGATCGCTTCCGGACGCTCGGAATGATGGATCACGCCCCACGAATAGACCGCGTCGAAGTGCTCGTTTTCAAAGGGGAGATGCTCGGCGTCCGCCCGTCGCAGATCGGAGGTCAACCGGTGCAGCGCGAGATGCTGGCGGGTGGTCTCGATCGCGGCATCGGTGAGATCGACGCCGTGGCAGCGCGCGCCGGCGCGGGCGAACTGCAGGTGATCGCAGCCGGCGCCGACGCCGATCTCGAGGATGTCCTTCGCTCGGAATCGGGTGAACTGGGCGACGGAAAAGATGTGCGGCTCGACGCTGTAGCGGTGCTGCTCCACCTGCGCGAACCACGCCGGCGATCGTGCCGGCGCGGCGCCGACGATCCAGACGCTGGTCCCGCACGGCTCTGCTTCCCAGTAGCGCCGGACGGCGGTGTTGAGACCCATCGCCCCCTCCCCCATTTGAAAGTGAACACGCTCGTGGGGCGTGCAAGGGAGGGGCGAACAGGCGAGCGCTTCTTGACGGAGCAGGCGCTCCCCGGCACAACTGCCGCGACGCGCCTGTAGCTCAGCTGGATAGAGCAGCGGCCTTCGAAGCCGCGGGCCGCAGGTTCGACTCCTGCCAGGCGCGCCATTTCACTGTCTGTCAAATCGTTCGCGATTTCGTGCCGGTCGGATTGATCCCGCGCGAGTAGGACCGTACACCACCCGGGCATCCCGCGGAGATCCCGATGAGTGACGAAGCGACCCCTTTACGGCTGGTGAAACCCGGGCAGGCGAGCGGGCCCGTGTTGGCGGAGGCCGCTCCCTGGAGCGAGGGCCTGCTCGACACTCCTGGCGAGCGCGATCACATCGTTCGCTTCTACCAGGACGAGGAGTTCCTCTTCGAGGCCGTCGCGCACTTCGTCTCCTCCGGCCTGGCGGCGGGCGAGCCGGTGCTGCTGGTGGCGACCGAAGCGCACCGCGATGCGTTCACGCAGCGGCTGCGCCGGAACGGCGTAGTGGTCGACGCCGCGCTCGCCTCCGGCCAGATGATCCTGCTCGACGCGCATGAGACGCTGATGCGCTTCATGGTCGGCGACGAGCCGAAATGGGACCGGTTCGCTGCCACGCTCGCGCCGGTCCTCGACGGCTGCCGGATGGCCCGTCCGGGCACGAGGGTGCGCGTCTTCGGCGAGATGGTCGATCTGCTCTGGCGCGCGGGCAATCGGGTGGCGGCGATCCGGCTCGAGGAATTCTGGAACGAGCTCGCGCGGCAGCAGTCGTTCACGCTGCTCTGCGCCTACCAGATGGGCAACTTCTACATGCCCGGCGACGGCGAGCTGTTCGACGAGGTCTGCGCCCGCCACTCGCACGTCATCCCCGCCTCGGGAGAGGCGAAGACGTCCAGGCTGGAGACCGAGCTCGAGGAGCGGCGGCGGCTGGAAGGGGCGCTGCGCGAGGCGTTGCGGCAGAAGACCGCCTCGGCCGGGGTGATCGAGGATCGCAGCCTCCAGGACGCCGAGCGCTTCCGGCTGCTGATCGAGAGCGTCGAGGAGTACGCGATCTTCATGCTCGATCCGGCCGGCCGCGTCACCTCCTGGAATCCGGGCGCGCAGCGGATCAAGGGATACCGCGCCGACGAGATCATCGGGCACCACTTCTCGCGCTTCTACCCGCCCGAAGACGTCGGCAAGTGCCCGATGGAGCTCGAGGTGGCGGCGCGCGACGGCCGGTTCGAGGACGAGGGCTGGCGCGTGCGCAAGGACGGCACCCGGTTCTGGGCCAACGTGGTCATCCATCGCGTCCTCGATCGCGACGGCAGGCTGGTCGGATTCGCCAAGGTCACCCGCGATCTCACCCATCGCCGCCAGCTCGAGGAAGAGCGCGTCGCGCGCGCCGGTCTCGAGCGCGCCCTCGCCGACCAGAAGAAGCAGGAGGAGCTGCGCGAGCAGCTGATCGCCATCGTCGGCCACGACCTGCGCACGCCCCTCTCCTCGATCGTGATGGGCGCCGGGCTGATGCTCAAGCGCGGCACGCTCTCGGCGAACGACACCAAGACGGCGGCGCGGATCGCCCGCAGCGCCGACCGGATGACGAAGATCATCGGGCAGCTGCTCGACTTCACCCGGGCGCGGCTGGGCGGCGGCATCCGGGTCGACCCGCGGCGGATGGATCTCTCCGAGGTGTGCGCCGAAGTGATCGCCGAGGTCGAGACGGCGAACCCGGAT
>JAIVGS010000123.1 GCA_020201435.1 Myxococcales bacterium | reverse complement strand
TTGCGCACCAGATGCACGAGCGGACCGCGAAGCTGCTCGAGGACACGCCGATCGAGCGAAACCTCCGCGCCGACGACGCTCAGCCGCGCCAGCTTGCCGGTGGCTTTGCAGAGATCGCGCACGGCGCGGCGGAGCGGCTCGATCACCGTGCGCACCGGCATCGTCGAGATGGCCTTGAGCCCGTCCTCCATCGACGAGACGATGTCGGCGGCTTCCTCGCTGTCGGTCCCGAGCGCGCGCCGCAGGTTGAGCAACGATGCGCGCGCGTCGGTCGCGGGCCCGAGCTGCTGCGCGGCGCGGTCGATCTCGCGGCGCCGCTCGTCGATGCGCAGCCGCACTTCGCGAAGCCGCTCGACCTCGTGCAGCAGCGCGATCACCTGCCGGGTCGAGACCCGCCAGCTGGTCTCTTCGGCGGTCTGCGGCTCTTCCGTCTCCGGCGCCGGCTCGGCGACTCGCACCTCGGGCCTTTCGACCGGCGGCTGCCGCGTCAGGAGCTGCAGCGCCGGCTGGAGATCGGGCAGCTCGGTCTTCGCCGCCGTCGCGCGCAGCCGCGCCATCCACGCGTCGAGCGACTTGAGCACCGCGTCCGCGAGCGGCTGCGGCAGCGGCTCCGCCGACCCGCGCAGCGGCAGGATCGCGTCCTCCATCCGGTGTGCGAGATCGGCCAGCTCCTCGAGGCCGAGCGTCGCAGCGCTCCCCTTCAAGGTGTGCAGCCCGCGCGCCAGATCGTCGAAGCGCGTCCCCTGCGCCGGCGCGTTCTCCAGCTCGATGAGGTTGCGCGTGACGCGCTCGTAGATCTCCTGTGACTCGTCGACGAATCCGGTCAGCAGCTGCTCGAGGAGCGGATCCATCACCGCCTCTCCGTCAACTGCCGCAGATCGAGCAGCTGCACCTGGCGCAGCCCGGGGAGGATCACTTCGGCGATCGCGCCGGACGCCTTGGCGCGGGCGTCGGCGACTTGCTTCAGCGGCAGCCCGGCCGGTTTCGGAATCCGTTCGCAGTCGACCGCCACCAGCCTGCCGAAGCCGGGGTCGACGACGAGGAGCACCGCCGGGTCCTCGCGCCACCCGCGCCCGCCGAGGAGCGACGCGAGCGAAAGCGCGGTCACGATCTGCCCCTGGAAGCGGAGGATGCCGATCACGTGCGGCGGCGAGAGCGGCACCGGCGTGACCATCCTGAGCGGCACCGCGGCGCGCAACAGATCGAGCGGGATGGCGTAGGTGTCCTCGCCGACGGGAAATTCGGCGACCCAGAGGACCGATTCCTCCTCGGCGTCGACGAGCTTCTCGCGGACCCGCGCCGCGCGCTTCTCGAGCAGCGCGTTGAGCTCGGGCGCGAACGGCTCGTCGTGGCGAGGTTGCGGTTTCACGGCGCGCCTCGCTTGAGGAACGTCTGGGCCGAATCCCGGTAGAACGAGACCGGCAGCGGCTCCGGCCCGGCGAGGACCTCTTCGAGGGGCAATTTCTCGGTCCGACGCAGCACCTCGCGCATCAGCGACGCCGCGGCGGTGGGCTCGGCGTTGCGGACGTGGAGCAGCGCGCGCTCGAGGATGCCCGGCACGTAATCGGGCACCGCGCGGGTGAGCTCGTCGAGCGCCTGGGCCGCGGTCTTCTTGTCGCCGCGCTCGATGTGCACCAGCGCGCGAAGGTGGAGGGCGACCGGCTCGGGCGCGCGCAGCTTCGGCTCCATCGGCGCCGCCGCGGAGGGCGGGTCGGGCGGCTTCGGACGCGGCACCGCGCGCCGCTCGTGGCGGAAGATCTGCAGCTCGCCCGGCCCCGCCGGCGCGAGGCCGGGGGGCGGCCCGCCCACGTCCATCGAGCCGAAGAAGATGGCGCCGCCGTGCGCGAGAGCGTGGGTGAGATTGCGGACCCCGATCTTCACCGCGTCGGGCGAGAAATAGACCAGCACGTTGCGGCAGAAGATGAGGTCGAACTCGCCGGGCGCCGGCTCGAGAAGGTTGTGCAGCTCGAAGCGGGTCACCTTGCGAAGCCGATCGGCGACCGAGACGCGCTCATGTCCATTCTCGCGAAAGAGGTCGTGCAACATCGGCCCCGATGCGCGCCGCGACCACGCGCCATACGTTCCGGCCCGCGCGGCGGCGAGGTTGCGCTCGAGCAGGTCGGTCCCCAGCACCTCGACGCGCACCGGCGAGAGATCGAGCAGGCAGGCGGCGAGCGAATACGTCTCTTCTCCGGTCGCGCAACCCGCGCTCCAGGCGCGGATCACCTGCCGGCCGCCCTTGGTCAATTCCGGCAGGAGCGTCCCCGCGATGAAGCGGAAGTGCTCGGGCTGGCGGAAGAAGAACGTCTCGCCGACCGAAACCGCCTGGCAGAGGGCGTGCACGACCGCGCGATCGCCGCGGGCGGCGCGCTCGACGACTTCCTCCGGCGAGCCGAGCCGGGCGGCGGCGCGCCGGATCGCGTCGGGCAGGATCGCGTCGCGCGAGAACCCGGTGAACTCGGAAGCGAGGGCGGTGAGCCGCTCGACGGCGTTGTCGTCGAAAGCGGTCAACGTCGCAGCTCCACCGCCAGCTTGCGCAACAGCTCGGGCGAGACGAGCGCCCGCGGATCGACGATCGGCAGCGGCCCGCGCTGCGTCTGTGCCACCGCGATCAGCGAATCCTGGAGCGGCCCATGGCGGGTGCCGGCCAGCTTGTCGCGCGGGGTGATCGCTTCGGCGGCCAGCTCTTCGGGATCGCGCACGTCGTCGACGCAGAGCGCCAGCCGCCCGCCGTCGACATCGACGACCACCAGCTTGCGTTCGTGCACCGGCATCACGTGGTCCTGGCCGAGACGGCGCGCGAGATCGAGCACCGCCACCGGCTCTCCGTACAGCTCGAGCATTTCGCAGAGGTAGGCGGGCCCGACCGGCAGCGGCCGCGTCGCGGTCTGGTGGAGGACGGTTCGCACGCATTCGAGCGGCAAGCCGACCTCGATCGTGCCCGCGGTGACGAACAGCGCCGACAGGTTCCCGGCCCGCGCCGCCCGCCGGGCATCGTCGATCACCCGCCCGACCAGCGAGAGCAACTCCGGGGCGCGGATCGGCTTGGGCATGAACGCCTTGGCCCCGCCGGCGAGACAGTCCTGGGCTCGCTGCGTCTCGCTCGAGATCACGATCACCGGCACGCGCCGCAGCCGCTCGTCGGCCTGCATCCGCGAGAGGACCTCGTCGCCGTCCATCTCCGGCATCGAGAGGTCGAGCAGCACCGCCGCCGGCTCTTCCTGCGCGAGCTTCTCGAGCGCCTCGCTGCCGTTGGTCGCGGTGCGGATGTCGTAATGGCGCGAGAGCGCGGCTCTCTCGAACGCGAGCACCGCCTCGCTGTCGTCGACGAGCAGGAGCTGCGGCAGGCTCATGGCCCGAGGAACCTCTTCACGATGCTCTGCAGCTCGGCGCCCTTGATCGGCTTTTCGAGAAAATCGTTCGCGCCCGCGTCGCGGCCCTCCTGCTTGACCTGCTCGGAGCGATCGCCGGTGAGCAGGACGATCGGCAGCTTCGCGATCTCTGCCCGCGGATCGCTGCGCAGCTCGCGGGTGAACGCGAGGCCGTCCATGCCGGGCATGTTGACGTCGACGACGATCACGTCGGGCGCATTGGCCCGCACCATCTCCAGCGCCTGCATGCCTTCTTCGGCCTCGGCCACGTCGACTTCCAGCGGCTTCAGGAAAATGCGCGCGAAGCCGCGGATGGTCGGACTGTCGTCGACGATCAGGACCGTGCGGGCCAAGCATCACCTCTGGCCCCATTGTGCGCGGATTCGGCCCAGTCCTCAAAGATTTAGCCGGTAGTCAAGGCTATGGAATCAGAACGATTTTGCCTACAACCTGGTTGTTCTGCATGGCTTCATGGGCAGCCTGGGCCTCGGCCAGCGGGAACGTCTTGTCGAGGACCGCCTTCAATTCGCCTCTCTCGAAGCGCGGAAGGGCGCGCGCGGTGAAGTCGCCGACCAGCCGGGCCTTCTGCGCCGCGCTGCGGGAGCGGACCGTCGAGCCGATCACCGTCAGGCGCTTGTAGAGGAGCGCCCCTAGGTCGAGGGTGGCTTTCGCGCCTCCCATCGTCGAGATGCAACAGACCCGGCCCTGGAGGCCGAGGGCGGCGAGATCGGCTTCGACGTACGCGCCGCCGACGAGGTCGAAGATGAGATCCGCTCCGCGCCCTGCCGCCGCCTTGACGGCCTCCGCGAGCCTGGTTGGAACCTCGTCGCGGGAGAGCACGTGCGTGGCGCCGAGCGAGCGGCAGGCGTCATGCTTGCCGGCCGACGCGGTGGCGAGCACCACGGCGGCGACGCCGCGGCACAGCTGCAGGGCGGCGCTGCCGACGCCGCTCGCGGCGGCGTGCACGACGACCACCTGATTGGGGCGGAGATCGCCCAGCATGAACAGGTTGAGCCACGCGGTCAGAAACGCCTCCGGGATCGCCGCCGCCTCCTCGAACCCCAGGTTCTTCGGGATCGGCATCGCCTGCGCCGCCGGCACCCGCGCCTTCTCCGCGTAGCCGCCCCCGCCGAGCAGCGCCATCACCCGTTCTCCGCGTCGAGAGGCCGGCTCGATCACCTCGCCGGCGATCTCCAGCCCGATCGTCTCGGGCTCTCCCGGCGGCGGCGGATACTTGCCCATCCGCTGCAGGATGTCGGCGCGATTGACTCCCGCCGCCCGCACGCGCACCAGCAGATCGCCCTCGCGCAGCTGCGGATCGGGGACCTCTGCCAGGCTCATCTTTCCGTCGTTCACCACGATGGCGCGCATGTTCGTTGTATACCTCGCGGCGATGGCGATTCGCGTCCTCGACGACCGCCAGCGCGAGCTGGTGTTCATTCGTCCGCCGCGGCGGATCGTGTCGCTGGTGCCGAGCGACACGCTCAACGTGAGCGCGCTCGGCTTCGGGGTGGTCGGGCGCACGCGCTACTGCGACGGCGACGCGCCGATCGTCGGCGGCACCAAGGACGTCGACGTCGAGGCGGTGGCGCGGCTGGAGCCGGACCTGATCCTCGCCAATCAGGAAGAGAACTCACGCGTTCATCTCGAGGAGCTGGCGAGGCTCGATCTGCCGATCCTGATCGCGTTCCCGCGCACCGTCGCCGACGGGATCGCGCACCTCGCGCGGCTGGCGAAGATCCTCCAGGCCGACGCGCGCGATCTGATCCGGCGGGGCTACGGGATGCTTTCGTCGCCGGCTCCGCAGCCGCCGCTGAGGGCATTCGTTCCGATCTGGATGGATCCGCTGATGACGGTGAACCGGCACACGTTCATGAGCGACGCGCTCCGGCTCGCCGGCGCCGGGAACGTCTTCGCCGATCGCGAGCGGCGGTTTCCGCTCGCCGCCGATCTCGGACAGGCAGTACCGACGCCGGCCGGAACGCGCGACACGCGCTATCCGCGGATCACGTTCGACGAAGTCGTGGAGCGAAAGCCCGAGGCGATCCTGCTGCCCGACGAGCCGCACCCGTTTTCCGAGGAAGATGCGGCGGTGTTTCGCGCGCGAGTGCCGGCGGCCCGCGTCGTCCGCTGCGGTGGGCGCGATTTTTCCTGGTACGGCGCGCAGAGCATCGAGGGCATTCCGCGCCTTCGGGCGCTGGTCGATTCCCTGCGATGATGCGCGCGTTTGCCATCGTCCTCGCGATCTCCGCCCCCGCGTCCGCCTACAACGAAGCCATCCACGCGCTGATCACCCGCACCGCCCTCCCGCAGCGAGAGGTCCTCGTCCAGCCGCCCACGCAGGCCGATCTCGACGCCTTTCGCGCGCTCGTCTGCAAGACCTGCAAGGACGCGTGGCAGCTCAAGGAATTCTTGATGCTCGACCCCGCGGCGCGGGTGCACGGCTTCGACCTCACGCCCGACGACGCGACGCCGATGACCGCCACCGAGCTGCTCGCGCGGGCGAGCCGGTGGCCCGACGACGACGAGCGCAACCGCCACCGTTATCTGCGCGATGCGAAGACGCACGAGATCGTCAAGGCGAGCGATGGCTCGCCGATGCCGTACGATCCGGCGACGCTCGACTTCGGCAGCCTGACCGGCACGACCTCGCAGGGACACGCGCACTACGGGCTCGTCGATGGCCCGTTGAGCGACGATCCTTCGGTGTTGAAAACCGATCCGGCGCGGTTTGCGGTGCCACCCACGGCCCACGCCTACGGCGCGGAGTTCGCGCAGCTCTACACCGATCTCGCTCTGATCGCCGCCAACAGCGGATTGCCCTCGGCGCAGTGGCTGACGCTGACGTTCGAAGGCGCGGCGTTTCATCATCTCGAGGACCTGGCCAATCAGATCCACACCGTCCAGGTTGGGATCTACGAGTTCTTCCAGAGCGCCTTCATCCAGTCGAAGCTGCAGGACGTGAAAACCCTCGGCGGGCTGTTCGGCGAGCGCAAGAGCTTGAAGCAGATCGGGCTGCGGCTGATCGCGAATCATCACCTGATGAGCGAAGACCTGTTCGCGAAGCACGTCGGCACGCCGCAGATGCCGCCCGATGCCGGATTCGACGCGATCTCCGGGCCGCAGTTCGGTCTCGCGCTGGCCAAGGCGCTGATCGCGCAGTCGAGCCGCGAAGGCCCGGACGTCTACCGGCTGGCGTGGCACTTCTCGACCCCGACGCTGCGCGACGGCGTGAACGGCCACGAATACGACGGCGACAAGGGCGATGACCCGGACGATTTCGTCGACCATTCGAAAAGGGCGGAGATCGACCAGTTCTACGCTCTCGAGCTCCGCGGCGTCCGGCGCGCGGCGAACGTCCTGCGCGCGTGGCAGAGACGATTCGACGCCGAGCACGAGCGCGCCGATCCGGCGCTCCTCAAAAGGGTCGCCGTCGAGCGGATCGACGCGCTCCTCGTCCCCTATCACGAGCAGGCCGCGAAGCGTCGCGCGTCATACCGGCCCGCGCGCGACGAACGGCTCGGAGTCGCGTGGGGCTATCCGGTCGCCGCCGCGGTGCTGCTGGCTACCGCCTTCGGGCTGATCTGGGCCAGGTTGTCGAAGCGCTCGTAAGGGTGTTCGAACCAGTCTCGCACCA
>JAIVGS010000298.1 GCA_020201435.1 Myxococcales bacterium | reverse complement strand
CGCGATCACCGAGGACACGCTGGGCAAGGTCGCCGCGGCGCACGTCTACTTCGCCGAGGGGCTGCGCGTGAGCGGGCGCACCGTCACCGCGAAGGTCCCGGCGGCGCTGTTCGGTGGGCCGCCGCGCAGGGACTGGGCGTATTCCGTGCACGTCTCCGGAGCGCAGTGGGAACGCAGCTTCACCGTCACCGACCGGCTGCGCGGCACGCGCGAGGCCAACGCGTACACGATGGCGGTCCTGCCGATGCCCGAAGAGTGGGCCTTCGGCGGCGCCCCGGAGGGGAACGTCCATCCGCGCGTCGTGGACGTGCTGCTCCCGCCGGGCGTTGACCAGAAGGCCGTGCTCGGCTCGTTCGACGTCTCCTCGGGCGCGTTCGCGCGCGTTCCGTTCGTTTCGATCGACGCAGTGCCCGTCCAGCCTCCTGCCGCGCCCGCGGTGAAGGCGATCGCCGTGGGGCCGGAACTCTCGGTCGCGTACGTGGCGGGAAACCTGATCTCACTGTCCGGTCCTGCCGCCGACATCAAACAGATGCAGTTCGGCCGCGTCCTTGGCAAGGACGGCGCGACGGTCGCGCGCGTAGTCGTGGTGCAGGTGGTCGAGGGCGGCGTCGTGGTCAGCGCCGTCGAGAACGGCGACAAGATCGCGCGCGGCGCAAAGGTGCGGTTCGATCTGCCCGGGAGCGGCAAATGAGCGACGACCGATTCGTGCCCGGCGACGTCTTCCACGCGCGCGTCCGCAACGTCTACGCCGGCGCGCTCGAGTGGGCGGTGAACAAGAAGGACGCGCTGATGGCCCGCGTCCTCTACCGCGCGCCGCACGAGAACCTGGCCGAGACCGGCGATCGGCGCGGCCACGGAAAAGACTTCGCCAAATGGATCTTCTCCGAGGAGCCCGGCCTCGAGGAGCACCTCTTCTCCACCCGCTTCGAGCTCGCCATCGACGCGCGCCTCGAGCCGGGGGCGGCCATCGGCCTGCACTTCCACGATCGGACCGAGGAGATCTACTACCTGCTCGAAGGCGAGCTGCAGATCACGACCGTCGAGCGCGGCGGCCGCGAAATCACGGCGACTCTGTCCGCCGGTGACGCTCATCTCGTCAAGCTCGGACAGGGTCACTGCGGCGTCGCCGGACCGGAGGGCGCCCGTTTCCTCGCGCTCGCGGTGCGCGCCTAGCCTTTGACGCTGCCCGCGGTGAGGCCGGAAACCAGGTACTTCTGCAGATACAGGAAGAGCAGCACCACCGGGATCGAGACGATGATCGATCCCGCCGCGAAGTAGCCCCACTGCTGCGAGAACCCGCCGACGAAGAAGCGCAGGCCGACCGGCGCGGTGTACATGCTCTCCTTGTCCATGAACGTCGCCGCGAGGATGAACTCGTTCCACGCGGTCATGAACGAAAAGAGCGCGGTGATCGCCACGGCGGGCTTGGCGAGCGGCAGCACGATGCGCCAGAAGATGGTTCCGGCGGACGCGCCCTCGATGATCGCGGCCTCCTCGAGCTCGCGCGGAATGGTGTCGAAGTAGCCCTTCAGCATCCAGACGCTGAACGGGATCGACGTGGTCGCGTAGACGATCACCAGGCCGAGGCGCGTCGAGCCGAGGCCGAGCACCTGCACCATGATGATGTAGAGCGGGATCAACATCAGCGTCCCGGGGAACATCTGCGAGACGAGAAAGCCCATCATTCCCGCGCGGCGTCCCGGGAACTTGAAGCGCGAGAACGCGTATGCCGCGGTACAGGAGAGGAAGATGCCGAGGATGGTGGTGAAGATGGCGACGATCACGCTGTTCAACACCCAGCGGCCGAAGGGTTGATCGGTCATCACCGAAACGAAGTTCGACGCGCTCCACCGCTCGGGCCAGGGAATGACCGCGCGCAGCCGGTCGACGACTCGCGGCGCCGCCGGCAGATCGGCGATCGCCAGCGTCTGCCTGCCGGAGAAAGCGATCGAGATCACCCACAGGACCGGGTAGATGGTCGCGAGCGTCGCGACGATCAGGACGGCATGCAGCAGGCCATGCGGCAACTCCTGCTCTCGCCGGGAGCGCGCCATCAGGCCTCCGTCGCTTTCGAGAGACGGTTCTGGATCGTCCCGTAGACGAGGAGGATGCCGAAGATCACCGTCGAGTACGCCGCCGCGTAACCGTAGCGATAGCGCTCGAAGGCGAACTTGTACGCCTGCGTGATCAGGATCTCCGTCGAGCCGCTGGGATCGCCACCGGTCACGAGGAAGATGACGTTGAACTGGTTGAACGTCCACACCACCGAGATGATCACCGCCGGAACCAGCGCCGGCCGCAAGGACGGCAGGGTGATGGCGCGGAACTGCTGCCAGCGCGAGGCGCCGTCGACGCGCGCGGCCTCGTAGAGGTCGGCGGGGATCGACTGCAGCGCGCCGAGCGCGACCACCATCATGAACGGAAAGCTGAGCCAGGCATTGGTCGTCCAGGCGGCGAGGAACGAGGTGAACGGGTGGTCGAACCAGTTGATCGCGCTGGCCCCGAAGACTTGCAGGACCTGGTTGATGACGCCGAACTGCTGGTGGAACATCCCTTTCCAGATCAGCGCCGTGATGTACGTCGGCAGTGCCCACGGCAGGATCAGCAGCACGCGATAGAGCGGGCGCAGCGCGAGCGCGCGGGTATTCAGGATCAGCGCCAGGAAGAGGCCGGAGCTGACGCCGAGGGCGACATTGCACACCGTCCAGACGATGGTGAAGAGCAGCGTCCAGTAGAAGTTCAGGTAGTTGAAGACGACCCCGCTCTCGGTTCGCTTGACGAACGAGAACTGGCCGAGGATCTCGGCGTAGTTGCGCAGGCCCACCCAGACCTCGGGGATCGACTTGCTGGTGTTGTAGATGTTCGAGTCGGTGAACGACAGCGTGATGCCGTAGGTGAAGGGATAGAAGACGAGCAGCAGCATGCCGAGGATGGCGGGCGCGATGTAGAGGTACGCTTGCCGATTCTTCCTCAGCTCGACGCCGATGCGGCTGAAGGCGCCGAGGCCGGCGAGGAAAAGAACCACGAGCGCGAGCAGATCCGCAGACAGCAGAGCACCGCGCAGACGTCCGGCGCCGGCTGCGAGCGGAGGGCGAGGCTTGCGGAACTCGTCCACGTCCCAGTTGCCGGGGGCGCCCCCGAGCGACTGCACCAGCGCGCTCTGCTCGTCGATCCGTTGCGTCAGGGCGCCTGCTCCCGCGCGGCGATCGTCCTCGACCTGCGCGATCGACCAGCGCCCGAGCGCAAGCAGCGCGAGACCGAGGACGGCGGCAGCGGCGATCGAAAGCTGCACGCGCCGCTCTCCGAAAACGAGCGCCAGCGCGGCGAAGGCGATGACGGCGCCCAACAGCGCCAGCACGAAGGCGAGCCAGCCGGTCGAGGGCGGCGGAGGCAGCGGCGCGGTCTCGATCTCGACGACGCCCTTGTCCTCGTACGGCGCCGCCAGCAGAAGACGCGGGCCCGGCAGCCATTCCACCTCGATCTCGGCTTTGCGCGCGCCCTCTTCGAGGTTGGTCTGCACCGCCGTCGCCAGCCGCTGGCCGCGGTCGTACAACGGCTTCTCCTCGCGGAGCAGCCGCCGCGACTCGGGCGCGACGAGCTGCGTGCCGCGGGTGATGCGAACCTGCGTCACCGACGGCGTCTTTGCCCTCCAACCCAAGGCGACTTCGCGCGGATCTCCGTGTTGAAGAAGCGATTCGAGCGCCTGCAGCGTCACCGTCGCCTTGCGCACCTCGAGGTCCGTCGCTGCGTCCCGCTGCTCCTGGACGACCATCCCGTGCGCGAGCCAGACGCCGACCACCGCGCCGAGCGCGACGCCGGCTCCGAAGCGCAGCCGATGGGAAGGCCCCCGCATCACTATCACTTCCGGTGCAGCTCCGACACCGCCTTCAGCACCTCGGCTTCGGCCTTGTCGAGAGCCGGCTTGGGGGCGATGGTGCGCTTCGCGACCGAGGCCATCATGATCGTGGCCGGCGACCAGACCATCGTCATCTCGGGAAGGTTCGGCATCGGCACCGCCACCTCTACCTGCGTCCGGAACGCCTTGAGCACTGGATCGTTCGCGACCTTCGGGTCGTCGTAGGCGGCCTTGTTCGACGGGCTCTGCCGTCCCTCGAGCGCCATCACCTTCGCCGACTCGAGGTCGGTGAGGAACTTCACGAACTCGTACGCCGCGTCCTTGTGCTTCGAGGGCGCGGCGATGAACGCACCCTCGACCGTCATCCAAGGCCGCAGCGGCTTGCCGCCCGCCTCGACGACCTTCGGCAGCGGCGCGAGACCCCAGTCGATGCCCGGATCGATCTCGCCGAGAAACCATGGCCCGGTGAAGATCATCGCCGCCTTGCCGCCGTTGAACAGCGCGGTGATCAGCGCGGTGGATGGCTCCGCCGGCAGGATGCCCTCGTCGATCCACGACACCAGCAGCTCGAGTCCTTTGACGTTCTCCGGCGCGTTGAGAACAGGCTTCGCGGTATTCCCCTCGAAGACCCGTCCGCCAAACGCGTTCTGCAAAGCTGCGTGGTAGTAGTAGTCGCTGTACCAGTACGCGAGGCCGAAGCGGCCGGAGGCTTTGTCGGTGAGCTTCTTCGCAAGCGTCACCAGCTCCGTGGTGGTGGCGGGCGGCTTCTGCACCAGCTTCTTGTTGTAGATGAGCGTGATGACCTTGTAGTTGACCGGCAGGCCCCAGACGGTGCCGCGGTAGGTCATCGCCTCCATCGTGCTGGGGATGAAGCGCGCCTTGGTCGCGTCGTCGACGAAGAAGTCGATCGGCTCGACGGTGTTGCCCGCTTCGATCCAGCCGCCCAGCCGATCCTGCGCGTAGATGAAGATGTCGGGGCCCTTGCCGCGCGGCACGGCCGCCGAGATCTTGTCGGCGAACGCGTCGTACGGCACCGCCAGCGTCGTCACCTTGATGCCGGGATGCGAGGCGTTGAAGCTCGCCGCCACCTTCTCGATCGCGCTCTTTTCCGCCGCCCGGTACGAATGCCAGACGACGAGGTCGGTCTGCGCCGCGGCGACGCCGGACGCGAGCAGTGCGAAGAAGAACGCGCGCTTCATGATGCCCTCCTCAGTTGGCGATGCGCTGCTCGGTGTCGGCGTCGAAGAGGTGGAGCCGGTCGATCTGCACCAGCGCCGCCACCTTGCCCCCGAATGCCGGCGGATTGTGCGGGTCCATCTTGAAGGCGATCTCGTCTTCGCCACGGCTGCCGTGCACGACGACCTCGTCGCCGAGCGTCTCGACCAGATCGGCCGTCAGCTCGACCGGCGCGGTCGCGCCGCGGGTGGAGCGGCCGCTCTCGACGACGTCCTCGGGCCGGATTCCGACCACGATCGTCTTTCCCCGTCGGCCCGCGAGCGCGCCGCGGGCAGCCGCGGGCGACGGCAAGCTGAACGTCTTCGCCTCGAGCAGCGACCCGCCGTCGGCCACCGTCGCGCGGATGAAGTTCATCGGCGGCGTGCCGATGAAGTTGGCGACGAACAGGTTCTGCGGCCGCTCGTAGACCTCGAGCGGCGTGCCCACCTGCTGGATCTTGCCGGCGTTGAGCACCGCGATGCGGTTGCCCATCGTCATCGCTTCGACCTGGTCGTGGGTCACGTAGATCGCGGTGACGCCGAGGCGGTGCTGCAGCTTCTTGATCTCGGCCCGCATCTGCACGCGCAGCTTCGCGTCGAGGTTCGAGAGCGGCTCGTCGAAGAGGAACACCGACGGCTTGCGCACGATGGCGCGGCCGAGCGCGACCCTCTGCCGCTGGCCGCCGGAGAGCTCCTTCGGCCTCCGCTCGAGGAACTCCTCGAGGCCGAGGATCTTCGCCGCTTCCGCCACCAGCCGGTCGATCTCCGCCCGGGGGGTCCTGCGCAGGACAAGGCCGAACTCGAGATTCTCGCGCACGCTCATGTGCGGGTAGAGCGCGTAACTCTGGAATACCATCGCGATGTCGCGGTCCTTGGGCGGAACGTCGTTCACGACCTTGTCGCCGATCGAGATCGTGCCGGCGGTGATCTCTTCCAGCCCCGCCACCATCCGGAGCAGCGTGCTCTTCCCGCAGCCGCTGGGGCCAACCAGGACCATGAATTCGCGATCGCGGATCTCGAGGTTGACTCCGGTGATCACGGGCGAATTGTCGCCGTAGCGCTTCTCGACGTCCTTGAGGATCACGTCCGCCATGCGCCTCGCACATGCCACGCTTGCCGGGCCGAGCGCAACCGCCTCAGCGCGGCGCCACGATCCGCGCCGATTTCGGGGGCAACGTGAGGGAAATCTTCGGACCGTCGCGACCGACCGGAGCGCCGTCGATCAGATCGAGGACCCGCGCGGTGCCCCACTCCGCAGGCGCCGGGACCACCGCGGATGCGGCCGTGTTGCCTCGGTTCACAGCGACGATGACCGCATCACCGGATTCTCGCCTCTCGAAGACGTAGAGGTCCCCCTCAGTAAACAGTCCCGCATGGGCGCCGCGCGAGAGCGCCGGGTGCGCGCGGCGAATGGCGATCAGCTTCTGGTAGTCGCGGCGGAGCCCCTCGTCGCGGGGAAGGCCCGCGCCGGGAAGGACATCGCGCGAGCCCCAAGGCATGTCGCTGCGGTTGTCGGGCCACTTGCCGCCGGGTCTCGCGACTTCCTCGCCGTAATAGATGATCGGGATGCCCCAGCTCGTGAGCTGCAGGACGGCCGCGAGCCGGAAGAGGGCGAGGTCGCCGCCGAGCTGGAAGAGCGCGCCCGGGACGTCGTGATCGGAGAGGTAATCGGCGAGCAGGTGGCCGGGCCGCACCTTCATGCGCTTTTCGAGATAGCGATTGAAGGCCACCGTCCTCCCCCGCCCCTGCAAAAAGCCGAGCACGCTGCCCTGGAAGCCGAAGTCGAAGCCCGCGTCCAGCTCGTCACCCTCGAACCATGGGTCGAGCACGTCGCCGTCGCCGCCCCACACCTCGCCGAGGAGGAAGAAGTCAGTCCCCAGCTCCGCGCGCGTCCGCTTGCGATGCTCCTGCCAGAACGGGTGGCTCACGTGCTTGACGGTGTCGAGGCGGAAC